>CAZFPQ010000009.1:50886-52537 GCA_964521065.1 uncultured Bacteroidia bacterium
GCCATTAGCCCTACTTTGATTGGCCGCAAAGCCCCCAACTTCCTCGTTAGAGACGTACTCGGTAACACCCAGAGCCCCTGGGGCATCGAAGCCGATTATACGGTGCTCTATTTCTGGGACTACGACTGTAGTCATTGTAAAAAGGTGACTCCCGTATTGGCAGAAGCCTTGGGGCTTTACGTGGACTATCCTGTAAAGGCTTTGACCCTCAATATCAATGGAGATCGCAAAGAGTGGATAGAGAAGCTGGGCGAGTATGGCCTTTCAGATTTACCCAATGGCATCCATACCCATGACGCCGCTCGTTCTTCAGGCTTTGACGCCATGTACGACGTAAGAAGTACTCCCCGAATCCTGTTGCTAGATCAGGACAAGAAAATCATGGCTAAACAAATCACGGTGGCACAGCTGCAGGAAATTTTAGACACTAGGTTAGGGATTGATCGCCCAGAAGAAGAGAAGATAGAGGATAGCAGCCAAGATTCAACCTTAGAGGAGTAGTAGAGCACTCGGCTACTCGATAGGCATTCAAAAAGATCCCCAGGGCCATCTAATGACTCTGGGGATCTTTTTATCTAGGGCCCTGATGTAGTTAAACGTGCCCACTCGTTCTCATAGGTAAGCAATAGACATAAAAATTTCGCAGGATCACTTAAGGAGTCATCCTGCGAAACACATACATGTCTTGGGAATGGGAATAACCTATTCCTCTTCTTTACGCTGGTACTTCTTGTTGCTGCCGCCGTAACGAGTGTAGAACTTGTCGACACGACCAGCAGTATCCACCAACTTCTGCTTTCCAGTGAAGAAAGGGTGAGAGTCGCTAGAGATTTCAAGCTTTACCAGCGGGTATTCGTTGCCATCTTCCCAAACAACGGTGTCTTTGGTTTGGATGGTTGAACGCGTTTTAAATGAGTAATCAGTGGAGATGTCCTTGAAAATCACCTCCCGATATTCTGGATGGATGCCTTCTTTCATCGCTAAAATTCTTTTTGGGAGTGCAAATATAAAGTGGACCTAGGGCAAAACAAAATGGAAAAATTTATATGTACCATCCGTGGTATGTATGCAGCATTTTGTATCCTAGGAACGTTAACATAATAGCCGAGTTAACGAATAATTAAAGACTTTAGCTTGACGCACAAGGTCCTAAACCCTACTTTTGATATACCTTGAAAAAAATCATGCACATAAATTTCCGCGCCTTGGTGTTTTTGGGTGCTTGTTTAGGCCTATTCGGGTTTACTAATCATGCTCTAGGCCAAAGCCAAATTCTTATCAATCAGTTTACCATTTCATCTGAAGGAGCCGATGTCCTTTTGACTTGGGAACTGCAAGATGAGAATGAGGTCAAGGAATACCGGATTTTTCGTCGGATCAATCAAGAGCCTACTTCGGCACATGTGATCACCATTCCTGCCAACGGCAACGGTTCTTATACTTTCCTTGATGACGCCATTTTCAAGACCGAGTCTCGGGTCATCCACTATGACCTACACGTCGTTACTCGAGCAAAAGTCCACCGCTTTACACGGAGCTTGAGCCACAACCCTACTTCGGTCCAGCGAACCTGGGGGAGCATCAAAGCGATGTTCAGGTACTAGAGAGCTAGATACACTGTAAGTTGAGAGGAAAGGACGTTTTGCCTAAG
>CAZFPQ010000010.1:0-51325 GCA_964521065.1 uncultured Bacteroidia bacterium
GTGACACCCGATTCCAACATATTGCCGCTGCTTCCATACTCGCAAAGACCTTCCGAGATGAAGCCATGTACTTGTTGGACCAAGACTTCCCCATGTATCATTGGACAAGTAATAAGGGATATCCAACCAAGCAACATAAAATCGCGATCCGAGATCACGGTCCTTCTCCCTACCATCGAACGAGTTTTCGCTGGTCTTTGGAGGTCGATTCCCAATAGCAAGCCTGGTCATTAGCTTTATGGGCGTGAAGTAAGAAGAATCCATCTAGGGTATATCTGGTATACTTAAATCACGAACTTCCTCAATGGGTTGGTTCTTCCAATCCTCACCCCTTTCGTGGCTTACCTGTCGTATTTTTGACACCTCTCAAGCAAATGTGATAGGCTATTGAAGCTGATTTTGGGTCGAAAGTAGGGAAAAGCTTACTGGGGTATATTTAAGTTTGGGGAATGCTAAGATGCCGTTTATGCTGGATTTTTTATCCAAAAAATGGATTTTACGACAATAGAATCAATTCGTTTTGATATTGGCGTGCACTAAAAGTAATTTGAGAAAGTTATTCTTACATCCCCTCTCGAGATAAACTTATCGAATAACTTACTGCTCATGAAGCAATTCTTACTAAGCTGCCTACTGATTGTATTTCTGATTGGATTTTTAGGGGAGGGCCGTGCTCAAGCTGATGAGCAGGACTGTATCAATGCCCTGCCGGTCTGTCAGAATATATTTACCCAAACCAATTCGTACTCTGGAGAAGGCGTATTTCCTAATGAAATTGACAACGCTATTTCTTGTTTGGGATCTGGTGAGAAAAACAGTGTCTGGTACATATTTACTGTTCAAGTAAGCGGTAACCTCTGTTTTACCATTACTCCCAATGTCGGAAGCGAAGATTATGACTGGGCGGTATATGACCTGACCAACGCAAGTTGTACCGATATCGCAACGAACCCCAGCATCGAAGTTAGCTGTAACTATGCACCCAATCTCGGTTGTGGGGGACTGACTGGCCCTAACGGCAACACAGGTGGTCCATGTGGGGGACAGAATGAAGCTTGTATACCTGTCCTAGCTGGAGAGACTTATGTAGTCAATGTCAGTAATTTCTCCTCTTCTACGAATGGATATACGCTGGATTTTTCCTCTTCTTCCGCAACCATTTTTGACAACATCCCCCCGACCCTGGATAGCCTAGAGATCTCTTGCAGTGGTGACATCAGTGTGTTCTTCAGTGAAAACGTAGTTTGTAATACCGTAGAGCCTACTGATTTCGAATTTACTGATGGGGCGGGCAACATCATTCCTGTGGCCACCGTCACGGGAGGAAGTTGTGCCAGTGGAGGGGCTTTTGAAAATGAATTTCTTGTCACCTTTGCCAGTCCCATTCAATCCGGTCAGGTTATTATGACCTTGGTAGACCAGGTTTTAGACAACTGTGGTAATGTAGGTGTGATTGGGTCTGCAGATACCTCTTTGCTCGACACCACTCTGTTGACTCTTACCGCTACACAAGACAGCATTTGTATCGGTGATTCTGTGACCATTTCTGCCAACTCATTGCCTTTATACACCTACAGTTGGAACGCAGGGGTCCAGCTTAACGATTCTACCATCAGGGTAGGGCCGCTAAACACTTCCACTTTTACACTTACCGCTACGGCCTCCAATGGCTGTATTCAAACTGAAGACTACGAAATTTTCGTTCGCCCGACTCCGAGCTCTGTATTTGATGTAGCCAATCAAATCTGCCCAGACTCTCTCCTTACCATTAATTATCCCGGATTTGGTACTCCTACGACCATTTTTGATTGGAACTTCGATGGGGCCACGGTAGCTAGTGGTACGGGAGCTGGTCCTTATCAGGTATCATGGCCAGGAGGCGGAACCCGGGTAGTGAGTCTGGTGGTAACCGAAAATGGCTGTGTATCTGATACGACTACTGCCACTGTTACAGTCCCTCCTAAACCAGTAGCAGATTTTAACTCCCCTGATCAAGTGTGTTTTGGCAGTGAGGCTACGATTCAGTATGCAGGTCCTCTGTCTATTACTGCGAACTATAGCTGGGAGTTTGATGGAGGAATTGCCAATAGCGGCAGTGGAGGCGGCCCTTATCAAGTTGAGTGGTTTGCCCCCGGCTTGTACGATGTCTGCTTGACAGTGGAAGAAAGTGGATGCTTCTCTCCTCCTGTCTGCGAACAGGTGCAGGTGACCCCTTTGCCAGATGCTCAAATTGCTGCAGTTGATGACCAATGCTTTGACAACAATGAGTTTAATTTTGTCTATGGAGGCAATTCGACCATCATAGGCTATAATTGGGATTTAGGTGAATCTGGAGCCTTGAGTACCGATGCCAGTCCGGTATATAGTTACCAGTCATTTGGGCAAAAGACTATTCAACTGACGGTTACAGATGTACAAGGCTGTAGTTCCTCAAGTACCCTCGATATTGAGGTTTTTCCTCCCGTAGATGTAGCATTTGCATTCGATACCATTTGTGAGGGAAACTTTACCTCCTTCTCAGATCTGTCCTTTGCACAGCCAGGCCATGGAGTCGGCACCTGGCTCTGGTCTACCAGTGATGGTGGTAGATACTTAGATCAAAACCCAGTGCATGTATTTCCTTCCGACGGTGTGTATACCACCACTTTGGTGGCGGTAACGGTAGATGGTTGCAGCGATTCTTTGACTCAATCAGTACAAGTGTATGACCAACCAGAGGCCGACTTTACCGTGGACAATATCTGTGCAGCAAACCTTGTTTATTTTACAAATCAGAGCCGCTTTGATGACGATCGAGTCAGCTATCTTTGGACTTTCCCTGGTGGAGTAAACAAAACCACCGAAAATCCAGGCTTTCTCTTTGCTACTCCAGGTGCACAACCTGTTACCCTGACCGTTACCAATGTCGATGGCTGTGCAGATTCTTATAAAACAGATGTCTTGGTCAATGCCCAACCTGAACCCTTGATAGTAGCTGATGAAGTATGCGAAGGAACACCCATGCAATTAGATGGTACAACAGGTGGCAACGGATTAGATTCCGTCATTAGCTATACTTGGGTATTCCCAGATGGGACTCGGTCTTCTGGGGCTTCTTTGACCCAGGAGTGGGAATCGCCTGGGCGCTATCAACTAAAATTGATCACTGAGACTCAGGCAGGTTGTGTGGATAGTACCCAGGACAGTGTTTACGTTTGGGCCAGTCCTTATGTAGAGTTCACAATCGATAATGCCTGTGAAGGGAGTCCCAGCCAGATCGTGAGTACTTCAGGTACAGCCTATAGGTGGGGGGGAGAGCTAAGCACTCAAACTATTTCTACAGGGGACGGTGCGGTCATCGTAGGCAATGGACCAAACTACAGCCCAGAGTATGTCTATACCTTTTCAGGACTTTATACCGTTTCGTTGACTGTAGCGACTGACAAAGGATGTGAGGCCACTTCCGCCCAAGAAGTTGAGATTTTCCCTATTCCTGATGCCCCATTAATGGTGGGAGATACTGTCTGTGAAGGAGATCGCGCGCTGCTTACCGGCATGATTCCAACTAATGGTGATGACTTAGCGTGGTACAGCAGCCCAACAGCCCCAGAAAGGTTTACTTGGGGTCCCCTGTACCAAACTAGAGAACTCCGCAATGAAGTAAGTTATTACGTCAGTGCTGTGAATAAGGAAGGCTGTGAAAGCGTCCGAATTCCAGTTCGCGCCGAACTTCACCCTGCACTTAGCGGCCAAATGCTGATTACGGATACGGTTCTCTATATGCCTGAGGCAACGGCTCAATTCTTAGTGGCAGGAAATTTTATCGGGGCTGAATACTTCTGGAATTTTGGTGATTTCAACACGTCAAATGAGGCGGCCCCAGTCCATACTTTTGAAGAGGCAGGCATACAGACGGTAGAAGTCTCCGTGGTATCTGAGGAAGGCTGCGAATTGACGCTTTCTAGAGATGTAAAGGTATATCAAATCGCCTATGCAGTGGTGCCATCAGCTTTTTCTCCCAATGGAGATGGAGTCAATGATCAGTTTTTCATCACGGGCCATAATCTCGTCAACCTACAGTTTGCTATCTACAACCGTTGGGGTCAATTGATTTACCAAACTGATCAGCTCGACTTCCGCTGGGGAGGTGAAACGATGAATGGGCGATCCGTTGGGGTAGGCACCTATGTATACCACCTTCAGGCTCTAGATGCCCATGGAAACACCCAGGAGAAATCAGGGACCGTAACGGTGATTCGATAAAGGCCAACGGACTCAGTATGCTCGGTCTACTTTGCCGGGATTGGCAAGGTCTATTATAAAACTGTGAACGGCTTCCTCTACCTGAATTTCCCCATCTTGGTTTTCATCCAGGGAGGCAAACAGGTAAAGGAAGTCGTTTTCTATATCGTATTGCGAGCTACGGACCGAGTAATTCGCTGGAAGGAGAAGCCTACGTTGAGTGACTCCTATATCAAAGTGGTAAAAATGCCTAAGGTCTTTCTTGTTGATGAGAGAGTCTCCATTTGTATCTTGGTCATAAACTGATACGAAGTAGTAGTCTCGCTGTATTGGGCTTCCGTTGAGGGTGTCTGGTAAATGGGCTGGATAATATACGGTATTGATTAAAACAGGCTGGCTAAAAAAGTCCCTGCCTTCTCCAGTTTTAACATGGTAGTGGCGTAAGTTATACATGTTATAGCCATAGATAGCCTCTAGGCCGGGAAGATAGTGTCCGTGCCAAGCGTTGTCATGCTCTTTGAGTTTTCCTGGATAATTATGGTAACGATAGGTACTACCTAGATAGAAGCTATTACCATTTCTGCCCGAAGCCTTGTCATAGTAACTTTTTCCTCCCATCGAATTGAGGCGAAAAACTGTAATCAGTCGATGGTCAGGATAACTGGTCAAGAGAATATCCTTAGGTCGGGTGATGAACTGGTTGGAAGTAGAATCCCCTGAGGGACTGAGGCTGTCTGTGACAACAGGAGCGGGTGACAGTTTGATGCTATTGTTTGATGGGCTTTGCTGCGAGGTCTGAGAACAGCTAATACAAGCAATTACAAATAGAGGTAGGAGTAGAATATGGCGCATGGTCGTTAAAGATTTGGTTTAAATTTCGACCAAAATGCCAATAATTCATAGGGATAAAAAAAAAGAGGCTCCCAACAGTTGGAGAGCCTCAATAAGATGTTGTTACTGAATGTCAGCCAGCAATTACTCGTTCACCAGCCACATACTTATCCTGATTTGATAAGAAGTCTTGATAAACGGACTCGATACCTTCACGCAATCCGATGGTTGGACGCCATCCAGTATCGAATAGGCGCTTGCTATCCATCAATTTCCGTGGAGTACCGGTTGGCTTGCTTGTATCAAAAGCGATTTCTCCTTCGAAACCAGTGACCTCTTTGACCATGATAGCGAGGTCTTTGATGCTGATGTCTTCCCCTACACCGATGTTGACAAATTGGCGGCCGCTGTAGTTTTCCATAAGATACATACAAGCGCTAGCCAAATCATCGACATGCATGAATTCACGCATAGGACTTCCGTCTCCCCAAACGGGAACAGAGTCATGGCCATTGACCTTCGCTTCGTGAAACTTCCGAATCAAAGCTGGCAGAACGTGAGAGTTTTGCAGGTCATAATTATCATTCGGTCCGTAGAGGTTGGTCGGCATGGCAGAGATGAAATCGGCCTCGTATTGATCCCTATAAGCCTCAGTTAGCTTTATGCCCGTAATTTTTGCAATTGCATAAGGCTCATTGGTTGGCTCCAGGGTTCCCGTAAGGAGATGATCTTCTACCATGGGCTGGGGAGCAAACTTGGGATAGATACAAGAAGAGCCTAAAAATAGGAGCTTCTTCACGCCATTTAGGTAAGCTTGATGAATGATATTGGCCTCAATCATCAAGTTGTCATACAGAAATTGGGCGCGATAGGTATTGTTGGCCACAATGCCTCCTACTTTGGCCGCAGCCAAAAACACGTAGTCGGGCTTTTCCTCTTCAAAAAACTCAGCTACTGCGGCTTGGTTCCGCAGGTCTAGTTCGCGAGAGGTTTTTACCACAATGTTGTGATACCCTTGATCATTGAGACGGCGTACAAGGGCAGATCCGACCATGCCGCGGTGGCCGGCTACATAAATTTTAGCTTCCTTGTGCATGAGTGACTTTCTGTTTTGCTTCTTGGAGATCGTGTTTCATCATAATTTCTACCAACTCATCGATGCCTACCTTAGGTTCCCAGCCAAGTTTTTCTTTGGCTTTGCTAGGGTCACCGATGAGCAATTCTACTTCTGCGGGGCGGAAGTATTTCGGATCAACCTCTACTATCAGTTTCCCGCTAGTTTTGTCATATCCCTTTTCTTCTACTCCTTCTCCTTCCCAGACAATTTCCATTCCAATATGACGAGTTGCACGCTCAACAAAGTCACGTACAGAATACATTTTCCCAGTAGCAACCACATAATCATCAGCTTCTTCTTGCTGCATCATCATCCACATCATCTCTACGTAGTCTTTGGCGTAACCCCAATCTCGCTGAGCATCCATGTTGCCAAGCTTGAGAACTTCTCTGGTTCCAACCGCAATCTCCGCGAGATTGGTAGTGATTTTACGGGTTACAAACGTTTTGCCTCTTCGCTCAGATTCGTGGTTAAAGAGAATACCATTGCTGGCATGCATCCCGTAGGATTCGCGGAAGTTTTTTACGATCCAGAAACCATACAACTTAGCAACGCCGTAAGGCGATCTGGGATAGAAGGGGGTAGTCTCTTTTTGAGGGATTTCCTGAACGAGGCCATACAGTTCAGAAGTGGAAGCCTGATAAAAGTGAGCTTCTGGGCACTGATTCTGCATCGCGTCTAGCAATCGCAAAGTCCCTAAGGCATCTACTTGGGCAGTGTATTCAGGTACGTCGAAGGAGACTTTGACGTGACTTTGAGCACCAAGGTTGTAGATTTCATCTGGGTGAACCTGACGCAGGAGTTTATTAAGGTTAGCACTATCCGTAAGGTCTCCGTGGTGCAAGGACAACTGCTCATGCCCCATCAAGTGGTCGATGCGTGAGGTGTTGAAGACACTCGCTCTGCGGATGATGCCATGAACTTCATAGCCTTTTTCAAGCAGCAACTCTGCCAGGAAGGATCCATCCTGACCAGTGATTCCGGTAATAAATGCTTTTTTCATTGATAAACGTTACAGGTATAATCTAAAGCAAGGCCAGAGCGGTAGGAGTCGAGGCGAAGGTAGCAGGAAAGATAAACGGATGAGGCCAATTGTGAGTGAATCATCACTCCTCAGGTTCAAACGGTCATACTGGGCCGCTGAACATGACTTTTCCAATCGCGAAAATGATTAGGAATTTTAAAATTATGAAGACAAAAACTTAAATGATCATTCCTGCCGCTACGGTTTCATTAGTAAACTCATCAATCAAGATGAGGCTACCGGTCTGGCGGTTTCTATTATAACTGTCATGGACTAAAGGCACTGTGGTGCGGATATGTATCCTTCCGATGTCATTTAGGCCCAGTGATTTGTCGTCCTCAACCCGATGAAGCGTGTTGATATCTACCTTATATCTTACCTCCTTTATCACACAGCGGGCTTCCCTACTCGTGTGGATCAGTCGATACTTGCCTCTTGGAGTAAGGGGGCGCTCACTCATCCAGCAAACCATGAGCTCAAGATCTTGCTCCATTTTGCCTTGATTCTCAGGTTTGACAAGCATATCTCCCCGACTGATGTCAATATCATCTTCAAGAGTGAGGGTGACAGACATAGGGGCAAAGGCCTCTGGAACCGAGCCTTCGTAGGTGTCAATTGTCTTAATTTTTGATGAAAATCCAGAAGGAAGGGCCACTACCTCATCTCCTGGTTTAAACACTCCGCCTGCAACTCGGCCTGCATATCCTCGGTAGTCGGGATGTTCCGCGGTTTGAGGACGAACAACATATTGAACAGGGAAGCGTGAGTCTATATGGTTATGGTCATCGCCGATATGAACGGTTTCAAGGGTATATAACAAGGTGCTTCCCTGATACCAAGGTGTAAATTCTGACTTATCCACTACATTATCTCCCAATAAGGCCGAGATGGGAATATATCTGATATCAGGTACTTGGAGCTTAGAGGCAAATTCCTCAAATTCTCCTACCACTTCCTTGAACCTTTCTTCGCTAAAATCAACCAAGTCCATTTTGTTGATGCAGACCACCAAGTGCTTGATTTGGAGTAGGTTGGCTATAAAGCTGTGCCGACGAGTTTGTTCTACTACGCCATGCCGAGCATCTATGAGGATAATAGCTAGGCTGACCGTAGAAGCCCCCGTAACCATGTTTCGTGTATACTGAATATGGCCGGGCGTGTCGGCCAGAATAAACTTTCGTCTAGGAGTGGCAAAGTATCGGTATGCAACGTCAATGGTGATTCCTTGCTCACGTTCGGCTTTTAAGCCATCGGTTAGCAAGGCCAAATCGATTTGCTCACTTCCCCTTTGATGAGAAGTTTGCTCGATGGATTCTAACTGATCCTCAAAAATTGACTTAGTATCATATAGCAGGCGACCAATTAAGGTGCTTTTGCCATCATCAACGCTTCCTGCGGTAGAAAAACGGAGTAAATCCATATTTGGATGTGAGTTCTTATAGGTGTTAGGAAAGGGAGGAGAGCGGTATTTGCCCTACATATTGTTCTTCGGGTAATCCGTTCTTGCTAAAATAGCTGAAGGACTAGAAGTAACCTTGTTTTTTTCGATCCTCCATGGCACTGTCAGAGCGACGGTCATCTGCCCGTCCTCCTCGTTCTGTAATCCGAGTAGCTGCAACTTCTTCGATGATAGCGGGTATATCATCTGCTTCGGATGCAAATGCACCGGTACAGGTAGCATCACCAATGGTCCTAAACCGTACCAGGCGTTCTTCGAAGGTTTCGTCACCACTGAGTGAAATGAAGGGGGTATCGGCTAGTAGGACTCCCGCGCGATTAACCACTTTCCGCTTGTGTGCAAAGTACAAAGACGGCAAAGGTACCTTTTCTTGCTTGAGGTACATCCAGACGTCTAATTCCGTCCAGTTAGAGATGGGAAAAATCCTAAAATGCTCACCAGATCGCTTAAACCCATTGAATAAGTTCCAGAGCTCAGGTCGTTGATTTTTGGGTTCCCATTGACCAAACTCATCTCGGTGTGAGAAGAAGCGTTCTTTGGCTCTGGCTTTTTCTTCGTCTCTCCGGGCACCCCCCATAGCTGCATCAAAGCGATGTTCTTCTATGGCATCCATCAGGGTAATACTCTGCAAAGCATTTCTACTGGGATTGGGACCTTTTTCTTCTACCGCCCGACCTTGGTCTATGGAGTCTTGTACAGAGGCTACGATGAGGCGGGCACCAATCTCCTGGATAAAGTGATCCCGGAACTCGATGGTTTCCTTGAAGTTGTGTCCTGTGTCAACGTGCATCAATGGAAAAGGAAGGGGAGCTGGCCAAAAAGCTTTTCTGGCTAGCCAAGCCATGGTAATGGAGTCTTTTCCGCCTGAAAACAGCAGAACGGGACGTTCAAATTGAGCCGCGGCCTCGCGGATGACATAGATGGCTTCCGCCTCTAATTGCTTGAGTTGACTAAGCCGATAATCCATGCAATATTGGGATAAAAGTTTTTGTTAAGAAGACCAAAGAATTCGGTCTTGCAAGGTGGTATACACCCGATCGACACTCTCACTAAGTTCAAGTTGATCGGTTTTTACCTCTAAAAAAGGATGTATAGGGGCTTCGAAGGGCGAGTCGATGCCAGTAAAGTTCTTAATATGTCCAGCTCGGGCTTTGGCATAAAGACCTTTGACGTCTCTTGCCTCACAGACCTCCAAAGGTGCATTGACATAAATCTCCAAAAAATCCTTTTCTCCAATGATCTCCCGTGCGAGTTTCCGGATTTCCTGGGTAGGGCTCACAAAGGAACACAGGCAAATACTTCCTGCCTGAGCAAATAGTTTAGCCACTTCTGCAATCCTACGGATATTTTCCTTTCTGTCTTCCAAGGAAAAACCTAGGTTGTTGTTTAGACCAGTACGGATGTTATCTCCGTCTAACAATTTGGTGTGGTAACCCTGAGCATAAAGTTTGCGCTCCAAAGCTTGGGCAATGGTGGACTTTCCTGAGCCAGAAAGGCCCGTAAACCATAGCACTGCAGAACGCTGCTTTAATAGGTGCTCCTTTTGTGACCGAGACAGGATTTGATCAAATATGGGATGAATATTTTCCATGCCATGCCTTTGAGGAATTCTTTCTGATTTTTGCGCAAATAAGTCAATTGCTTGGATCAAAAAAAATTCATCCTAGCCAAGAAACATTACGTAACCCAATTCATATTAAACTTACATCAGTCTTGATCTCGAGTAAGGCAGGCCCCTTGGCACTCAAGAGCTGCTCTAAACCCTTTTCTAAGTCTTCTCGATGCTCCACTTTGATACCGGTCGCTCCGCATGATTGAGCATAGCTAGCAAAGTCAGGATTGACCAAGCCCGTGGCCCAAACCTCAAGTTCATCAGCTCGCTGCTCTTTGCTGATTTTGCCCAATTCATGGTTGTTGAGGACAAGTACCTTCACCGGCATCTGATACTTAACCAAAGTGGTGATCTCGCCCAAATATTGCATCAGTCCTCCGTCCCCAGCTACGGCAATAATGGGGCGCTCATCACCTACTGCAGCCCAAGCTCCCATAGAGGCTGGCAGGGCGAATCCAATTGATCCAAGATAGCCGGACATTAAGAAACTTTGTTCCTTGCTTTCAAAGTAGCGCCCAAAGGAATAAGCATTGTTACCTACATCCACACACATGACTGCGTTAGATGGAGCTAGGCGGGTCAGTGCGTCAAAAACAGCGATAGAGCTCACGCCCTTTCCATGGTCTTCTTGTAACCTGCTTTGCTTCTCCTCTCTCCAGATAGCCCATCTTTCCTGAATCTCAGGTCGCCGATCTTCCCATTCAGTGTTTTCCTTCAGCCCTTGTTTCAGCAAGTCAATAGTTACTGAAATCTCCCCCCAAACGGCCGCATCAATGGGGTGAAACTTACTTAATGCCAGGGGATCAAAATCAATTTGAATGGTAGGTTTTTTGGGGGTGATACCGGTATGTTTAGAAAAGGAAGCGCCTACTACCAGAAGTAAATCCGATTCATTCATGAACCAGGAAGCGATAGGTGTACCACTGCGACCCAACACTCCACAGCCCAAGGGGTGCTCATCAGGAATGAGCCCCTTTGCCTTAAAGGTAGTCAGTACGGGGCAGTTAAGTCTTTCTGCCAACTCAATGATTCCAGTCATGTGGAACCTTGCCCCATGTCCTACGATGATAACGGGTTTTTGGGCCGAGTTCAGTAGATCTTGCGCTTTGGTCAATGATTCTTGGGGTGGTGAAATGGTCATAGGAGTCAAGCGACCCTCAGGAGTCTGGGCTGGACTATCTTCACCAGCCGATAGCTGCTGCACCTCGTCGGGAAAAGTAAGGTGAGATACATCACGTTTGAGAATGGCATGTCGCAGGGCGAGAGTCATGAGCTCTGCGTGGCGACTATTGTGCTGTACGCGATGGTTGAATTCTGCCACCTCAGAAAAGGCCCTAACTAAGTCCAATTCTTGAAAGTTGCCCGTTCCTACCACCTGGGTGGCTACTTGGCCAGTTAAGGCCAGTATTGGAGCTCGGTCAACTTTGGCATCCCAAAGACCCGTAAACATGTTGGTAGAACCTGGACCGGCAATAGCAAAGCAAGCCGCCGGCCGGCCCGTCAATTTTCCGTAAGCCGAAGCGGCAAAGGAGGCGGCTCCTTCATGTCTAATGCCGATGAATTTTAGTTTTCCCTCTTCTTCCTGACGCCGGAGCGCATCAGCAAAACCTAAATTAGAATGCCCCACCATGCCAAATACTCGGTTTACACCCCAATTGACCATGGTTTTAACCATGACATCGGAGACTGTTTCTTCATGGGTGGCTTCTTCTTCTACCCCAACGAAAACCCTTTTTCCCTCTACCTTCACTTCAAAGGTTTCTACCCCATCGTCATATCCTCCAGGAGGCTTTCCCGTGCAAGGGTGAAAGTCCCAGCCATGCCATGGACAGCGAAGCATGCCATTTTCTATAGAACCTTCTCCCAAAGGACCCCCTTGATGAGGGCAGCGATTATCTAGGGCGTTGAAAGTGCCTTCGAAGTGAGTAAGGCAAATGCCCCGATGGCCAGCACTTACTGTCATTACCCGACCTTCAGGTAGTTCAGATTTGTCAGCTAGGACTTCATGCCAAATGATTTTCTTGCTCATAGTGGGGGTATTGGGAGGCTTTTAGGAGATCGATTGAAAATTCTTTTGTGGGGAAATAGGATTGCTAGGACCTTCCACCGCTTACCTGACTGTTTCTAAGATTAGAAAAATTAGCCTACAGGTGTAAATGCTTTTGCCGGATGTTCGTGGCTTTCATAGAGTATATCAGCAGCAGGATAATGGCTCCTGTGGTAAGCAAAACCCCGATGAACATCAGTGCGTTGAATACCATTCCCATGCTAAGGAAGAGGTTTGCCAGACTGGCAAACAAAAACATCAAGATGCTGCCATACAGCAAGGAAATTGCAATACTCAATAAGCGAAGCTGCACGAGTTTAAGCTCAATGATTTCCATGTGCTTTTCTACGTCTTCTTCTAGCTGGACAATCTCGTTGATGAGCGCCACGGTGAAATTAGAGGTAGAAATGATCATCAGGCCAATGGCGGGCATGATGGTGAGAGGGCCATACCATTCCATAATCTCCGGAAAAGCTTAAAATTATCTTATCACACCCGCGTATGATACCCCCGTGAGGTGGTACATGTCGCGATCGTAGGTACTGAGGTCTTCTAAGTTAAACTGACTAATGTTGGCGTATCCACATGCTCGGGCGATGACTTTGATCAGCTCATTGGTCGCATGCAAGAAGTTGTGGAGCTGCTTAGCAGACTGGTCAACGATGAGCCGGGATCGTAGGCTTTCTTTCATGGTGGCAATCCCAACGGGGCAGTTATTGGAGTTACATGCCCGCATCCCTAGACAGCCAATGGCTTGAAGAGCCGCATTGGAGACTGCGATAGCATCGGCTCCCAACATGAGGGCTTTGGCAAAATCTTCCGCGACCCTCAGGCCCCCGGTGATTATTAAGGATACATCCTTAGCTCCCACATGGTCTAGGTGGCGTCTGGCACGCGCCAGGGCAGGAATGGTTGGCACATTGATGTTGTCCCTTAGCACGGTAGGAGCTGCTCCGGTTCCGCCCCCACGCCCATCAAGGATGATGTAATCTGCTCCCGCTTCTAAGGCAAAGTCAATGTCTGCCTCAATGCGACTGGCTGCAATTTTAAATCCAATTGGTATCCCTCCTGTCTGAAGCCTAACCTCCTCTGCAAATCGCCGAAAATCTTCTACCCCTTTCATTTCAGGAAAGGTCGCAGGCGAGATAGCGGTTTGCCCTACTTCTAGGCCTCTCACCTCAGCAATCTCTTGATTTACTTTGTGCCCAGGTAGGTGGCCCCCCGTTCCCGTTTTTGCTCCTTGACCCCCTTTAAAATGAAAAGCCTGGGCTTTACGAACTTTTTCCCAACCAAATCCAAACTTTGCTGAGGCAAGCTCATAAAGGTATTTGCTATTTTCTGCCTGCTCTTCAGGTAACATACCTCCCTCTCCGCTGCAAATGCCGGTGCCCGCCTTTTCTGCACCTCTGGCGAGCGCAATTTTGGCTTCCCTAGACAATGCCCCAAAGCTCATGTCCGATACGAAAATAGGGATCTCCAAGGTCAAAGGCTTGGCTGCCTTGGGGCCAATTACTACTTGGGTGCTTACTGGTTCAAAATCTAATAGTGGGCGACGGGCCAACTGAGCAGGTAGAAACTGGAGATCTTCCCACTTGGGAAGCAGATTGCGGTCTACCCCCATAGCAGCTGATGGGCCATGGTGCCCATAGTTTTTTAACCCATTTTGGGCCAGCTCTCTGATGTAAAGGGTATAGGGCTCGGTACTTTCTGGGTGAGTATCAGCGTATTGTCCTAGGTACTGATCTCGCTTGAAAGACTGGGGATGAGCCTGGACGTAGGCTTCTATTTCGGCTTCGTCCACCCACACTTGGTCTTCTGAAATTTTGGCGTGGAACTTATGTAGGGATTCCTCATTGTTGTACTCACTGATCCCCGTGTCGTAGCGATAATCCCACCCATGTACTCCGCATATGAGATTGTCGCCATCAATGTGACCATCAGCCATTAGAGCCCCACGGTGAAGACAACGTCCGTAAAGAACCGAAACCTGGTCGTCATAACGAATGAGGACAAGATCCAGTCCTTTGACCTGCTGGTGGACAGGCTGTCTATCTCTGAGCGAAGACCAAGGGGTAAGTGAAATGGGACGATCCATAAATGTTGATACTTAGTAGTAGAATGCGTTAGGTTATTCGCGGCTACAAAGACTTATAGAAGAGCCGGTATCTCCAAGGTTAATTCGGGTAATGTCTTTGCTGGGATCGGTTTTAAAGATGAGCCAATCGTTTTCTTGGCTCAATTCTCCACAGATGGCAACTTGATCTCCAACATAGGGTAAAAGAGCAGGGTTGATGGATTCACCATTTTTTCCCAAGAGCAAAGCATATTGGTGTTTACCCTGGGAAGAGGAGAGTCTCAGGATGGGTGGGATGCCCCCGGAAATGCACCTAACTGCACATGAGCGATGTGATTTTCCGTTTGCAGGGATCATAACTCCTAAGGCACATTTTGGATCTAGGATTTCTCCCTTAAGTCGCTGAGGACCTAATTGGGCAGTATGGCGTATGGGATTGCTCCTATTACCTATAGCTACCAGCGATTCAGGCCCTTGGGTAAGCTCTAGGGCCATTTTGCCATCGTGAAAAATGCGGGTGCCAGCCAGGCTCACTGAATGTCCATCTAACGTATGTCCAGCCTCTTTTTCCATTCCCTGAAGGGTTGGTTCTGCTCCAATTTTCCCATACCCAATCAAGATGATGCTCTGCAATGTGTCAGCTTGGCTTACTTGAAGCATGGGGACAGGATGGTAGGTAAGAACTCCATTTAACTCAGTGGTCTGGCCAAACTCAAAGGTAGAATCGTTGAAAGCTTGCTGACCTAGCACGACCATTAGAGCGGTGATAGGGGCTAATACAAGCAAAAAAATCCAGGATCGGCGTTGGGCGCGGCGATAGCTTTTGGGAGCGTTTTCCTGCCATCCTATATAGAACTCATCTTGCTTGGGAGACATGGCTTGGAATTTAGGAGTGAGAGGCTAGAGGTCTAGGTGTGCCTGGCGGATAAGGGGAAGGGTTTACGTATACTTCGCCGCCAAGGACTTTTACGTCGTAGGTTTCAAGCTTTTCGGTAAAGGGGGGCGGAGCCTGACCGTCTTCAGGGCGATATTGGTATCCATGCCAAGGGCAGGTAATGCAGCCATCTACGATTTTGCCTTCTCCAAGTGGACCGTTTTGGTGTCGACAGAGATTGCTAACGGCACTTAAAAGACCTTGGTGCTTGAAAACGGCGATGTTTTCTTTGCCTATGAGTATGGTTTTGGCTCTGCTTTCCTCAATGTCTTCCCAGGCACACACATGAACAAAGTTTGCTAACTCTCCTTGACCAGGGGGATAGGCTTGCTTTTTATTCGTAAACGCAGCGCTAAGGTGTAGAATAATTAGAGTTAGCAGCCCCAGGGCAGTACCCCCAAACCACCATTGGCTTTGTTCATTTTGGAAGGCACCTAGCATGACATGCAAAAGTAACAAGGCATAAGCTAAGTAGACCATCATATGCAGACTCTTCCACAGCTTCGGACTCAAATTGTTGAGCCAAAAGTCGTGACTGGTAGAAGCCATGAGGAGTAAAATGAGTAGGGCAAAAAAGCCTAGGACTTGAAAAGGGAAGTTGATAAAGGAGCCATATTGTAAGTTGGAGGTGAAAAGCGAAGTGATGGGATCCGTATCTCCCAAAGTATGGAATTGGATCATATTCAGAACACCGTGAACCAAAGCAATTAGGAACATACTGACCCCTAAATGCCGTCGGTTATAAAGAAGAGGGAGAAAGTGTGGGTTTAACCGTGCGAGTGGCCCTATAGCTAGGATAACGTGTAGCATCAGGAAAGCTAGACTGCCCGTAGCACGTATAAGAAACGTTTCCGCCGTAATCTCTGGATACCACAAGGCTTGGGCCATGCCGAAAAACGACAGGTATACAAGGATCAGGACCAGAATAGCCCAATCATAGCGCCTTTTTTGGTGATTCCATTGAACAGGGACGTAGGTATGACTCATTTTGCGCTGGGTAAAGTCTCGGCGGAAAGTTTACTCTGGGGCATTTGCGGTAGCTGTCGCTCCTGAGCAGCAACCGGAAGCTGAAGGTAAGCCCATAGAAGCAGTACTGGTAAAATCAGGCTGAGAATTACCCAAATGCTGCGATGTCTTTTTCTGAGGATAGGTGTCACGTGGGGGCTTTAGGATTTAGATCGGAATACAGTCCTCAGGACCCAAGGCCATAGAACCATGCTGCCAGGAAGAAGCAAAAAACGAGTTGCCCAGCTGGCCTTCTTTAGGTTGGAGTCTATTTCATGGCCGCTCCGAAGCACAAACCACAAACCTATCAGGATCCCAATAATGAGATAGAGGTAGAATACCAGAGCTATAATAGCCATAATGGGGAGAATAGGGTTCGAAACAAATCTAATCTAGTTGCTTTGCTCGATTTGTTACCTAGGTTACACATTTTCGTCAACAAGTCATAATCATGTAACCTCAAGTTGTGAGAAGTAAGTAGGCCTGCCAAAAGCCTAATAAGAGAAAAATGGCAGCCGTTACCCGGTTGGTCCACTTCGCTAAGTGAGGAAGTCTATTGGTGACATATTGCCCCAATCGAATGTAGGAAAGTAACAGCAGGAATGTGCCCGCAGCTACCCCAATACTGAGGATCAGAATATGACTTTTTCCTTCGGGGAGAAGCTTTTCCATGCGAAGAAGAGTTCCGTAAAAAAACCAATAGGGGAAAGCCAGTAGGTTAAGGGTAGAAACACCTACACCGACCAGGAAACTTTTGCTTCTTGGCCACTCCTTTCCCTTCGGAGCTTCCGTGGGACTGAAAATTAAGTATGCCGCTAAAGCAAGAAAGATAAGCATGGCGGCAAGCCTAAACCCCATCTGCCATTCAGGATGAGTCTTAAACAAAGAGGAAAAGCTGATGGCTACCCAGGCCTGTACTCCTTCTACCCAAGCTGCTCCTAAGGCGGCCCAAGACGCAGCAGGAAGGTTTCGTTTGAGGGCCAGCTGGGTAACGGTAAGGTTAATCAGGCCGGGGGGCATGGAGCCGATATAGCTTAAGCCTAGCCCAATCAGAAATAGCCAAATAGATGCTACTGAATCCCAGGCCATAAGTCAGAGCTTTGGAAACTTTCTCAGATAGGCTAGATGTTGAAACAAGGCCTTTAGTGCTTCTTTAAATCCTAGGTAGGGTATTCCTTGGGATTGATGAACCGCTTTGGCTACCTCGTATACATGGGTCCAATGTGTGAATAAATCTCGATAGGCTTGTTTGACGGAATAGTTGGGGTCATAAATATGGGCGGGTTCACCCAATACGCCATTTATCTCTAAAATTTTGAAGTTTTTTCCTGCTTTGAGGTCGTCTAAGCTGGTGCATTTTAGGTCGTATCGGCATAGGTAAATGCCCTCCAACTGCTCATGTAGTTGATCAAAAGTGGACAACAGGCCCTCATCTATTTGATCATTGGCGTTTAGAAACATGGCTCCCCGAGCATGGTTTCCGATGGGAACCAACACGACTTTCTCTCCTTTTACCGGAATGCGCTTCAGTTCCTCTTTCCACTTAATGGCCAGCTGTTCCCATTTCAGAAGCGCACGGGGATGGCTCTTGATGAGATCTTCTAGGGTATCTATCCCATTGCCTCTTACTTGAAGGTGAATTTTGTGACAGAGAGAGGTGATTTTCCCTTTTGATTCACCCGGTAAACGCACATATAGTACACTGTATTCCTCCTGAAAGTCCACATATTCTTGCACTAGGATGGGAACATCCACTTGTTTTCGATAGGCCAGCCAAAGGTCTGAAGTATCTATTTTTTCTACCCCGAGTCCCCGCTCACCTACATCAGGCTTTGCTACTATAGGAAATTGTAATCCAGATACCTGAATCTGTTGAAGACCTTCTGGACCACTGATGCCTGAATCAAGGAAGAGTGTTTGAGGTTTTAAGTGAGCTGGGACTTGGTCTAAGATCTTGCTTTTTGACTCACCCAGTACCCCACCAGTTTCAATAGCAGGATTAGCCGCGCTAAAAAAGAAAGGATGCTGCGCTTTGAGTCCATGGTATAACCAAAAGCCAATGACAGGTAAATTGGTAAGCCATGCAGGCCAATACTCCCAAGAGCGAAGCCTTATCCAAAATGTGCTTTGTGTTGACTGCTCAGACCTGGGTAGGGTTGGCAGTGACCTTGCTTGATCCATTTAACTAAATTTCTAGGTGTTGCCTGAGCCAAACTAGCTTTGGAATGAGCATTTTGACTGACTGCATTAAGGGAAAAGGCCATGACTCTTACTTTAAAATCATGGTTAAGCATTATCTCTGTCCCTGATATTGCCAATAGGCTAGGGTGGAGGGAGCTACCCCAAAGCTTTCTGGAAGGACTAAGGTAGGAGAAGTCACCTTTAGCCCAATTTTGATCAGGGCTAAATGGTGGATGGCATGTTCTATGTTATAGATCAACTCTCGGGCAAAAGTGGTTGGCAACTCAGCTTTGCTTCCTTCTTCATGAAGGTAGTCCACCTTCAAGGTAAGGGCTTTTGCTTCTGCTACCTCGTTTAGACGCGGCAATAGATCGCGAATTACTTTTGCAGCGTAGACGGGGTCTGTCTCAATTTGGTGGTTTCGTTCCCTAGCATCATAGTCAATGATTCCGGCTTCTGCCTGAACCAATAAGCATTGGAAAAATTCCACTAGATGGCGAGTATGTTGGCCAATGGAAGAGCCGGAAAATACATCCAGCTTGCGGCCATAGGGCTCTCTATCAAGTCTTTCCAAAAAAAATACGGTATCCATCAAGACAGAGCAAGCCACGCGATCCAAGTTCATGAAGCCGAATTTGAAGATTAGCAGAAAACGAAGGTGCTAATTTGGTATACATGAAACATATGAAATGTTTCGGAGAATACAATTGCCAAATTCCTCTCAATGGGTGGGAGAAGCCATTTGTAAGAGGCTGTTTGGGGTTTGGCATTTCGAGCCGAAACGTAGGATTTTTTGGTTCTGACAAGCAGATTTTTGAGGAATAGCGGGCTATTGCGAGAAAAATCGGCGCAGTCAGACTCCTACTTGGGGCCCTTAATCCCAAGTACTCGTGCCAAGACAAGTTTAGGCCGTAAACTCAACATCCAAACAGCCTCTAAAAAGGGGTTAATCAAATACTTGGTTGGCACGATCTGGATAATCGGTAATCAAGCCATCTACACCGAGTCTGAGCAGTCGAGACATCTCTGCGGTGTCATTGACAGTCCAAGGAATCAATTTCATTTGTTTGTCTACACAAAATTGGACCAGATCAAGATCCACCAATTGGTGGTCGGGACTGTAGATATTGGGCACAAAACCTAGCTGATCTAAGTTAGCTTGAGGTCCATCGGTATTTTCCACCAGCAGGGCAGTAGGGAGGCTTGGTGCAAGCTGATTGACCAACTGTAAAGACTGGGGGTCAAAAGACTGAACAATGCATCTATCCTGAATCCCTGCTTCTTGGATAGTTTGAAGGACCAGGCGGACAAAGGTCTCTACCGGAGGATGAAAAATGCTATCGCCAACTGGTCGTCGTTTGATCTCCACGTTATAAAAGGGGAGAGGGCGCTTGAGCTGTTGACTCCAAGTTTCTGCACTGTCTACTACTTCGTGAAGTAAGGGCTTATAGGTCGCGATCTTCTTTTGTTGGGGAAACCTGGGGTGGGGTTTGCTGCCGCAGTCGTAAGTGCGGATACTGGCGTAATCCATCGCATAGAGATTATAGGTCAAGCGATGATCCTCAGTCAATTGCTGCCCTGCACTATCGAGACATATTTCTTCTGAAAGCCATGGCTCATGGGAAACCAATACCTGACTATCCTTAGAAATGACTAGATCTAGTTCAAGGGTATTGACTCCCAATTCTAAGGCGGCTTTAAATCCAGGAAGTGAGTTCTCTGGAAATAAACCTCTGGCACCGCGGTGGCCTTGAAGGTCTATGTCCTCCCGTTGAGGCAAGTTTGATTGCTGTGCAGGAGGATTGGAACAAGCGAAAAGCAAGGATGCGACGAGAAGACCGATGAGAGTAAGTTGCTGCATGCGCGTCCATTAATGTCAAAATCTACAAATTCTGAAGCACAAGTCCAGCCCAATTAGGCCTAAAATGGGGAATATTAGACTGGCTGGGTGGCCCGAGCAAGCCAAGTTTGGTGTATCTCATCTAATCCTGGAGCAAGTTCCTCGAATACCCGCTCGTGATATTTATTTAGCCAATCTTTTTCTTCTGGAGAAAGCAAGGTAGGGTCAATTAGTTTTTGGTCAATGGGACAAAGACTTAGGGTTTCAAAGCCTAAAAAGCTCCCGAACTTCTCGGACTCAGCGACTTCAACACAAAGGACCAGGTTTTCGATTCGGATGCCATATTGCCCCTCATGGTAGATCCCTGGTTCATTGGAGGTAATCATCCCTGGCTTGAATGGATAGTCAGCAGAAGGACTAGGACTAATTCGCTGTGGTCCTTCATGTACATTTAGATAATGCCCCACGCCATGGCCAGTTCCGTGACCAAAGTTTTGGAAATTTTCCCAGAGAGGCAGCCTGGCTAAAATATCGAGTTGGTACCCAGCCGTACCTTTAGGGAATATGGCCCTGGCTAGGGCAATGTGCCCTTTGAGGACACGCGTAAAGTCAGTCCTCTGCTCTGAAGTTGCTTCCTCTCCTAGGCATATAGTTCGGGTAATGTCCGTAGTACCTCCTTGGTATTGACCCCCAGAATCCAACAAAAATATACCTTGCTTTTGAAGTGTGGCACAGGAAGCTTCTTCTGCCGAATAATGAACGATGGCTCCATTGGGGCCATATCCCGCGATGGTACCAAAGCTCGGTCCTTCGAAACCTGCTTGTTTCTGGCGAAAACCCTCTAAGGCTTGTGCGGCACTCACTTCTGTCACCACTCCTTGATCTAGTTTTTCCTCAAGCCAGACCATAAACTGAACCATGGCCACCCCATCTTGTCGCATCACACTTCTTAGTCCATCAATCTCTACTTGATTTTTAACAGCTTTAAGCTCGCTTACCAGACTCTTGCCTTGACTACTGGCTAAATCTGGGGCTAAGTGTTTGATTAGGCTGAGGGAACTACTTGCCGGATCATAATACAGGTGATCTTTGGAACTAAGCTTATTCAGCTCTAATCGAATAGATTCATAAGAGAGAAGCTGAATGTTGTCTTGTTCAAGCTCTTGGGCTAAGGCGGGCTCCAATTTCGCTGGGTCGATGAATAAAAAAGCCTGGTCTATGGAAACCAAGGCATAGGCTACGAATACGGGATTGTAAGCAATGTCTTGGCCGCGCAGGTTGAACAACCAAGCAATGTCATCCAAGGCAGTGAGGAGATGGTGGGTGCAGCCTCTTTTCTTGAGCTTTTTACCCAACTTCTTGAGCTTTTCAGCCCTGGATTTTCCAGCGTATTCAATGGTATGATCTATAACTTTTTGTCTAGGAGGCATGGGGCGATCCTGCCAAATACCTACGCTGAGGTCAGCAACGTCTTTCAATAGGAGCTCTTTGGGCTTTAAGGCTGCTTTGAGTTGGCTAGCTTGTGTAACTGAAATTAGGTGAAAATCAGTACCCACTTTGTCACCTGGCTTTAGGTTGTCCGTTATCCAGTCAATATAGCCTGGAGTATGAGGGATTCTTAACTTCATCAAAGAAAACCCAGAGCCTTCTAGTTGCCTTTCAGCTTGGATAAAATAACGCGAATCGGTCCACACCCCAGCAAAGTCGGACGTGATCAAAATGGTACCAGCTGAGCCGGTAAAGCCCGTCAGCCATGGCATGATTCGCCAATATTCAGGAAGGTATTCGCTCTGATGGGGATCTGTGTTGGGAATGAGGTAGGCATCGATTCCCTTCTCAGCCATGAGGCTTCGGATGGCCTGGAGTTTGGGATTGGAAATGGGCATGGACCTTAGTTGGTTTCCCTCTAAGGTAATCAACCAATTTTGATTTTCTCACCTAGAAAACGTGGTCCTACCCCAAAGATCAAGTCAGACATCATTTTTACCCGGGCCAACCTTTCGCGGACCCAGATTTTTGCGCCATACTTAGCTCCCACATCTTTTGCATTAAATCCCACTGCACTGATGCCTTTGCGTCGAGCAATGAAGATGGCTCGTTGATTATGGAAGGGCTGTGAGATAATGGTCAATGACGTTTGACCAAAAATTTCTTTGGCTCTAATCACAGAATCAAGGGTCCTGAAGCCTGCATAGTCCAAATAAATGCGTTCACTTGGGATTCCCTTTGCTATCAGGTCTTTTTTGATGGTGGTTGGCTCATCATAGTAAATGGAGCCATTGTCTCCACTCACCAAGATATAACTGATTTTTCCCGCGTGGTAAAGCTCAGCAGCAGCATCAATCCGGTATTGGTAATACAGGTTGGGCTGGCCATTGGTCAGTCGCTTAGCAGTACCTAGTATCAACCCCACATCATGATGATGAATGCCATCGGTGGAATCATAAAGATTATTCCTGGTACTCCATTCTACCCACATATCACATCCCGCGATCAAGAATAGAATTCCGAACACGAGTGAAAGGGTGATAATCAATATTTTTTTCAGTAAAGGCATTAACTATAGATATCCCTGTGAGCAAAAGATATACAAACCGTTGGGCATAGAATACAAAACTGGGGTGAATGGGTAAACCAACAACTTGAATACCAAACTGGGGGTTGAATTTTAGATTTAATCAACTAACCAAAGAATGAGGATGTATTATTTCTGATACGGGCTAAGTCTTAAAAATGTGACAGCCTTGTTCGTTATCAGAACCTAAAAGTGCCGAAAACGTAATTTTTTCAGGCCCCTAGAAATATTATGACACTTGAATACGTCTAGTGGTCTGGTATCTGCTTACGTAAAAAGTTAGAATCGGCTTTATTGTTGGGGATGCCAACAAATCAAAGTATCTTTAGGTTATATTTTGCGGTTTAATAAAATCGCTAGAACAGATCTCACTTTATGGCTGAAAATAGCAACGACCGAAAAAACCCACGCGGAAATAACAATATCTATTGGATCTATGTGGTGGTGTTGGCGTTTTTCCTCCTGGGAACTTGGGTGCTAAACAATGCGCAGGGAAAGGTAGAACTCTACAAGAGTGACCTAGTAGAGTTGCAGGAAAAAGGCTACATCAAAGAAGTTAAAGTAATTAATGGTACAGAGGTCAGGGTTTTCCTGAATGAAGATGGTATCAAAGCTGAGCGGGCTAAACCTGGGCGGTCTAATCTGCCCGATAGTGGGCCCCAGTATTACGTGAAAATGTTGTCCCCCGATGCAGCTGCGGAGTTTTTGGATTCTAATGGCATCAATTATATGCCAGAAGATGAAACCCGATGGGGAGACGTCGTCCAATTCTTGATCCCTATTGCCATCCTGATTGCTCTTTGGTTTTTCTTTATGCGCCGAGTTGGGGCAGGAGGAGCTGGGGGACAGATATTTAACATCGGAAAAAGCAAAGCCAACCTCTACGACAAAGAAAATAAGGTCAACGTAACCTTTAATGACGTAGCTGGGCTCGATGAAGCCAAGGAAGAGGTTCAAGAGGTTGTAGAGTTTCTGAAAAACCCTCAGAAATTCACCAAACTAGGAGGTCATATTCCCAAAGGAGTGCTACTAGTGGGCCCTCCAGGAACAGGCAAAACGCTTTTAGCTAAAGCGGTGGCTGGAGAAGCTAAAGTGCCCTTCTTCTCACTGAGTGGCTCAGATTTCGTGGAAATGTTTGTCGGCGTTGGGGCGGCTCGGGTTCGGGATTTGTTTAAGCAAGCCAAGGAAAAAGCCCCTTGTATTGTCTTTATCGACGAGATCGATGCTGTTGGTCGTAGCCGCGGGCGAATGAACATGACTGGAGGGAACGACGAGAGAGAAAATACCTTGAACCAATTATTGGTTGAGATGGATGGGTTCAACTCCGATACCGGAGTGATCATCATGGCTGCTACCAACCGGCCAGATGTTTTAGACCCAGCGCTCTTACGTGCTGGCCGTTTTGACCGTCAGATTGGAGTAGATCGCCCCGATATCAAGGGTCGTGAAATGATTTTTAAGGTTCACCTCAAGAAGCTTACTCTTTCAGAAGATGTTGAAGTCGGTAAGTTGGCAGCTCAAACCCCTGGTTTTGTCGGAGCCGATATCATGAATGTCTGTAATGAAGCTGCCCTGATTGCAGCTCGTAAGAATAAGAAAGCTGTAGATACCAGTGACTTTCAAGATGCCGTTGACCGCGTGATTGGAGGCCTTGAGAAAAAGAGCAAAATCATTTCTCCTGAGGAGAAAAAGATCGTGGCCTATCATGAAGCTGGACATGCCATCACTGGATGGTTCTTGAAACATGCTCATCCTTTGGTTAAGGTTACGATCGTTCCTCGTGGATTGGCAGCTCTCGGCTATGCCCAGTATCTGCCCAAGGAGCAATACCTTCATACTTATAATGAACTAATTGATGGCATGTGTATGACCTTAGGAGGTCGTGCCGCAGAGGAGGTCGTCTTTGGTGAGATTTCAACCGGTGCCCTAAATGACTTAGAGCGGATCACTGAGACTGCGTATGCCATGGTTACCCGCTACGGCATGAATTCCGCTATAGGTCAGGTGAGCTTTAAGCAGAATGAAGAATACGGCTTCGTAAGACCTTATTCCGATGCTACTGCCCACGCGATTGATGCAGAGGTGTACAAAATCATCGATGAAGCTTATCAGCGCACCAAAGAACTGCTGAAGGAGCGGAAAGATGAGTTGGAGATTGTGGCTCAAGAGCTCCTCAAAAAAGAAGTACTTTTCAAGGAAGATTTGGTCCGACTGATAGGGGAAAGACCCTTTGGGACTTCCTTTCCTGATGAAGAAATAAAGAAGCGCAGCGACCATCTCAACGAAGAGCAAGACTCCACCGTGGTTGAAACCGCCCCGTCTAATGGGGTGTCTCCCGTGGAAGGAGAGGCAAGTGAGCCTTCAACTGAGGATAAAGAATAGCGATTCTTGAACCTAGCTAGACCTCGTAGGGTATCCCTCTGCGAGGTCTATTTGTGTTTATATAGAAGGATTTTTTCTAAAACCTGTCTTCTCAGTAGAAATATTTATTTTCCCCTCAAGACTAAACCTGCCGGAAAAAACTCTGGTCAAGCCAGTAAGGAAATAAACACTTGTGTGCGAATTAAGTAGATGGACATAAGAAGCTGAGTAAGGAGGCTGGTGTAAATAGTTGATTATCAGACATTAGTCCGTCTCGCATCTTGCTTCTAACTTCTTACTTATCTGGCCTCTTTTTTCTCGCAGGATCTTGACGCCTTACTGATTGTTGGCATGACAGACAAAGCTATTTTTTTGCTATCCGATATGCATTTTGGGGCCCCAAATCCTCAATTAAGTCTGGCAAGGGAAAAGCACCTGGTCAGCTTTTTGGAGAAGATCACCCCTGAAGTTGAGGAATTATATCTCTTGGGAGATTTATTTGATTTTTGGTTTGAATATCGCCAAGTGGTTCCTCGTGGCTATGTCCGCTTTATGGGGCAGCTAGCCAAAATGAGAGATCTCGGCATCCCCATCCATGTATTTCAAGGCAATCATGATCTGTGGCACCAAACCTATCTGGTAGAGCAGTTAGGAGTGGAGTTACACCGTGATCATTTGATCAAAGAGTTTTTTGGAAGCACATACTTCTTAGCCCATGGTGATGGCCTAGGTCCTGGAGACCATGGGTATAAGCTGATGAAAAAGATCGTGACTCACCCTCTTAGTAAGTGGTTATTCAGTAGGTTACATCCCAATTTCGGAATCGGCCTGGCTCTTTGGGTCTCCCAACATGGAGGAGAGCATGACTACAGGGAAAATAAGCATCAAGAAAGGAAGTTTGATCTAGATAAGGACCCCCTATGGATATTTGCAAAAAACCAGCTAGCAGAAGGCCTTCCTGTTGATCATTTTGTGTTTGGTCATCGGCATCAGCTAGAGGATGAGGAGTTGCAAGCAGGTAAGCGTCTGTTTATCCTAGGTGATTGGATTCATTTTTTCTCCTATCTAAAAATAGATGCTGAAGGTCCACATTTGCATACTTTCCCCTTGAACCCAGAAGATCAAACGGTTTCGGTATGAGAACTCTCATTGGATGCGTTCTGGTTTTGTGCCTGTCGAAGGCTTGGTCCCAGCCGGATTTGAATCCCGTTTGGGTGAGGGAAGATTTGCCCAAAGCCAATCAATTGTTGGTGGATGAAGAAGAAAACCTCATTCTTTTAGACAGTGAACAGGCCGTTATTTACCGGCTGCTTTCCGCGTATGATTACGACTCTATCCTCTTCATTGGTGGGCGAAGTAATCGACTGGAAGGGTTTGTGCATCCCATCAAATTATCCCTCCAAAACCGTCAGGCCCTGTATGTGCTGGATGATGCCCAAGCGAGATTGGTAGTGTTAAACCCCAATTTGCGCATTGTCCAAAGTACTGAATACCTTCGTGACCAATCGTCCACCGAGTCTGCCTTATTCCCGGTTAGTTTTGCCGTAGGCCCTTTAGGAGAATTGTTTTTTATCAACCGCAGTGACAACCGTGTGGTGAAAATCAATTCCTTTGGGGAAGAAGAGCTTCGCTTTGGCGGAGGAGATTATGGACCCGGTGCCCTTTACGATCCAGTTGGCATTGAGGTAGATGAACAAAATTTCATCTATGTATCGGATACCACTGAACAACTGGTACAAGTATATGACCTATATGGAGTACACCGGTTTCGTTTGCAGCCTGACTTGTCTTTCAGGTGGAAAGAAGTTAGCCTGTTTCGTCCCTGGTTGATTTTTCATGGCCAAGACCAGATAGCGGTACTAAATCTCGTATCCAATGAGTTGCTCAGGCTGCCTTTTGATTGGCCAAGACCGATTATCGACGTATTTTTGAGGGGAGACTATTTTTATGTTCTAGGTCCATCGAAGGTATCTGCCTTCCGGATCAACCGGTAATTTTCTATTTTTCAAGCATGTTAGACAAAATCGCCCAGTTAGAGAACCGTTTTGAGGAGGTAAAGCAGAAAATCATCGACCCCGAGGTGATGAAAGATCAAAAGCGCTACCGGGAGATCAACATTGAATACAAGAACCTAGAGAAAATCATCAAAAAGGGAGAGGAGTATCGAGATCTGTTGAGCAACATTCAGAATGCCAAAGAACTCATCAAGGCTGAGTCTGATCCCGAAATGCGAGAGCTTGCCAAGGAGGAGTTGGATGAGCTGGAACCACAGCTACCCACCGTGGAAGATGAGTTGAAAATGTTGATGATTCCCAAAGACCCTAATGACAGTAAAAATGTGGTCTTAGAGATATCAGGTGGAGCCGGTGGAGACGAAGCCGCCCTCTTTGCCGGAGATCTTTTTCGTATGTATGAGCGCTACTGCGAAGGCAAAGGACTCAAATTTGAGATTACATCCTTAAACGAGGGAACTCAAGGCGG
This sequence comes from uncultured Bacteroidia bacterium, assembly GCA_964521065.1. Taxonomy (GTDB): domain Bacteria; phylum Bacteroidota; class Bacteroidia; order J057; family J057; genus CAYVAP01. The sequence goes on from CAZFPQ010000010.1 coordinate 27,763, forward strand.
ATATAAAGAAGCCATAGCGACCATCAGCGGAGAGGATGCCTATGGCATCTTTAAGTTTGAGGCTGGGGTCCACCGAGTCCAGCGAGTACCTAAAACCGAGTCCCAGGGAAGGATACATACCTCGGCAGCTACAGTGGCGGTGATGCCGGAGGTTGAGGAATTTGAGGTGGAGTTGGATGAAAAGGACATCATCAAAGAAATCACCAATGCTTCTGGCCCGGGTGGGCAGTCTGTAAACACGACCTACTCAGCAGTCAAGCTGACCCACAAGCCCACCGGAATACGTGTTTCCATGCAAGACGAAAAGTCCCAGCTCAAGAACTTGGAAAAGGCGATGAAGATCTTGAGGGCTCGGATATATAAGCTGGAAATGGAAAAGCGGAAGGCGGCAGAAGCTAGCCTCAAAAGATCTATGGTAGGTTCCGGAGACCGGAGTGAAAAAATCCGCACCTACAACTTTCCTCAGAGCCGGGTAACTGATCACCGCATCAACTTAACATTGTATAACCTATCTGCTGTGTTGGATGGAGACTTAGATGAAGTCATTGAAGCGCTGCGAATCGCTGAAAATGCTGAGAAATTAAAAGAAGGAGGTATTTAGTACACCGTTACAGAAGTTTTTTGCCAATTTGAAGAAGGCAGGCGAAAGGTGAAAACTCGATCAATTCCGATTCCAGCCGACGAAGTCAAGTTTCAAGCGAAATTGAAAAAGCAAAAAAACTTTCATTACACTGTACTTAGCCCCAAAATCAACCATAGCTTTTGTTCAAACTCGACCTATCAAATTTGATTAACATGACTATTTCACCCAAGCTACTCCTTATCGGACTGCTTTCTATTTTTCTTTATGCATGTGGTGGCGGAGAAAGCCAAACTGCATCGAGTGACACGACCGCTCAGGATGAAGGGCCTTCCGTAGCCCCTACGGTAGAATTGACCATCGAAGGCAACGACCAGATGCGTTACAACAAAGAGCGTCTGGAGGTATTTGCCGGTCAAAAAGTAACCCTGACCCTGAAGCATGTGGGCCAGTTGCCAGTGGCAGCTATGGGGCACAACTGGGTTCTACTTGCTCAAGGTACTGATGTGGAGACATTTGCTGTCTCTGCCGTTTCTGCAGCTGACAACGACTACATCCCCGCGGGTTCTGGAGCCGAAGTAATTGCTCATACCAAAATGATTGGGGGAGGTGAAGAGGTTTCTATAGAGTTTGATGCACCAGCTGCAGGAACCTATGATTTCATCTGTACTTTTCCCGGACATTATGGCTTTATGAAAGGGAAGTTCGTGGTGACCGAGATGTAGTAAATCTCGGCTTCTGCCTTAAAGATGACGCTGTTGAAAGGCTAAGCTTTCAGCAGCGTTTTTTAATTAATCCCAAATATTACCCTAGCTTGACTTAAGGTGAGAATAGCTGCAACTTATTGATAGAATCAGCTTTGTCAACATTGATTACATGGATCCTACGAACCTCGCCCCCCATACCAAAAGTGAAATCATCGCCGCTACAGAAGATGTTTGGCGTTCTATTAGTACTTATCTATCTAGCCTGACCCAAGATCAGTTTCACCTTCGGCCTGAACCACAGTTGTGGTCAGCCGCAGAGAACCTTGAGCATTTGTTCATGTCAACCAAACCGCTGGTTAAAGCTTTAGGGGCGCCAAAGCTGTTTCTAAAGACATTTGGTAGACCCAATCGTCCTGGCAGAACTTATCTTCAAGTTCGGGACCGATACCAGGAGAAGTTGTCCTCAATTGGAGGTGGGAGGCAAGTGGATCAAAAGGAATACGGCCCAGTAGTCACAGAGGAAAGCTTGATTAGTGAGCATCAGGAGAAGTGGGAGTCTATTGGACGAAAATATGCACAGAGAATTGATTCTTGGTCTGAGAAGGACCTTGACGCTTATCTTCTTCCCCATCCTCTGCTTGGTAAGCTGATGTTGCGTGAAATGTTGTTTTTTACTGTTCACCATTCTTATCACCATTTTGGGCTGATGCAGGATCGGACAGGCATTAAGGCTGGTGGTCATTGATTATTCCTGTCCGAAAATGAACAGTTGATAGCCTGCGTACGGACAATTTATTCAGATATATGAAAAAGGTGATGTGCGTAATTCGCTGATAAAGAGCTGATTGTCCTCGGTGGCATTGGGCTTGGGCTAGGTATGGGTAAAATGTAGCCTCATGCTTAGAAATTATCTACTCCTAACCCTACGCAACCTTCGCCGTCGAAGGCTGTATGCCGCGATTAACCTCATGGGTCTTACTTTAGGGCTATGTTCCATTTTATTGGTGATTTTATACGTGGATTATGAATCGAGCTATGATCAACATTTTGATCGTTCGGAGGATATCTATCGGCTAGAACACCACTTTCGAACTTCTTGGTATAGTACCTTAGGATTCAACAATTATTTCGACGCCACAGTAGCTGAACAATGGGCCTATCCAATATCACTAGAAGAAATTGCAGAAGTGGAGGTCGCTGCTCAGGTGATTCAGAAGGATAATGTTTATTTTGAAGTAGGGCAGAAGCGTTTTGTGGAGAACCAACTGTTGCTCACCATCACGGGAAAACGGCTGTTAGATGTATTTAGCTTGGAATGGATTGAAGGTGATCCTGCTTCAGCTTTTGATCAGCCCAACCAAGTAATCCTTACTGATAGGTTAGCCCAAAAATACTTTGGAACTGCCAATCCAATTGGAGAGATCATTGAATACGACAGCATAGAACTCAGGGTTAGTGGTGTGATTTCCAGCTTGCCACCAAACAGCCATTTTCACCCTTCCATGATCATCCAGTTGAAACGCCTACCTCATTGGGGAGCCCACACCTATCTACGTCTAAAGCCCGATACCAATCCCCAGCAGGTAGCCGCCCAAGTGGTGCCACCCAGCGAGCGCTATCAGACCAGTGAACTGTTCAAAGGAGTACGCCTGACTCCCCTTCATGACCTACATTTTGCAGAACCCACTAAATACAATTTCGAGTGGCCGGGAGATCCCCAATATCTCTACATTTTTCTTTGGATAGGCTGCTTGATTTTGCTGATCACCATCACAAACTATATCAATCTTTCGATTGCCTTTTACAGCCATCGGAATCGCGAGATCGGGATCAGGAAGGTGTCTGGTGCTCAGCGGGGGCAAATTGCCTTTCAGTTCTTATTTGAAGCTTGGTTGCTGACTTTATTTAGTCTTCCTCTAGCCATAGGTTTACTTGAATTATTGATGCCTAGGTTCAATGAGTTGATGGGAGTAGAACTTTGGAGTGGCCGTTTATGGCAATGGAAGCCCTTAGGCATCATGGTATTAGTCTGGCTTGGTACGGGCTTGTTGGCTGGTAGCTATCCTGCCTGGTACCTCTCTCGCCAGACGGCCATTAGATTGTTTAGGCCGCTTCGTGGAGAGCGGCAGCCAATCTTTAGCTTAAGAAGAGGATTGGTCTTATTTCAATTTGTCTTATTGATTTTCATGGGAAGCGCCAGTTGGTTGGTGCAAAATCAAATGGATTATCTCAGTACCAAAAATCTGGGTTTTGATGCAGAGGGCGTGATTCATCTTCCTCAAATTGATGGAGTAGAGGCCTACCAGGAACTTAAGCAATCCTTGTCAGCAGAACCCAGCATACTTGGTGTAGGAGCAGGAGCTCCTCCCGGATCAAACTCAAATAAACTCACCTATAAGCTGGAAGGGAGTGAGGAAATTTTTGACGACGCCATAGAGAGGTGGGCGGATCATGATTTTTTCAAGGTGCTGAAAATTGATCTTCCCATTTTGGACGATCATGAGCTACCTGATCAAGTTTATCTAGTCAACGAAGCAGCCACCCGGAGACTCGGTATTGCTGGGCAAGCATTTGGTAAGACAGTGATTCATGAACCAGAGGAGTTAGGCGATGACTCTAGGCACGTTATCCAGGGGGTACTTCCTGATTTTCATTATTACTCCTTACATGAGCAAATAAACCCACAGCTCTTTACCGTTTTGAAAAAACCTACCTGGGTATATGCTGCAGTCATCCGGGTTCAGTTAGGGCAGACCCTGCCTCAAACCCTTGATAAGATTCAGATGGCCTATGAGGCTGCCATGCCTGAAACACCTTTTCGATATACCTTTTTAGGAGATGAACTGGCGCTAAATTATCTCGAAGAAACTCGCATGGCTACTTTAGGTAAGATCTTGACCTCTCTAGCAGTTTTCTTAGCTATGGTGGGATTACTAGGCTTGACCGCGTTCATGGCCTATTTGCGTAGCAAAGAAATTGGTATTCGTCGTATTTTAGGTGCCAGTGTTGGCCAAATACTGGTTCTTCTGAATCGAGAATTTATGTATCTATTGATTCTTGCTGTATTAGTTGGGATCCCACTTACATGGTGGTTTGTCGAAAATTGGCTACAAAGTTTTGCCTATAGAGTTGGGATCGAATACGGCATTTTTGTGTCAGTATCAGGACTATCAGCGATTTTGATTTTTGTCGTAGTGAGCTGGCATGCTTGGCGAACAGCTCATCAAAACCCGGCTCAGGTTTTAAGAAATGAATAACTCGGGCCGCGTCATTGAGCTGTTTTGCTTAGTGGAGCGACTTCTCTGTCTCCTCGGACGACAAGGCTGGGATTTTGGTTTTGTTTTCCCCTGCTCCGTTTCCTGGTGAACGACTGGAATCACGGAAGGGCTACCAGTTTCTTGACTGGAAGATCCTTGGGTAGAGGAGGCATTTCTCGTTCGATGTTGTCGATATAAATCCTCAAATGGAGTAAACGCCCCAGACTTAGGGCGTTGCGCCAAAGACATAGGTGCTGTAGCAAACATTGCTAGTCCCAAAATCCATAATATTTTTATTCGCCAGTGGGAATACATTCAGTCAATACTTTACCTTAAGTACAAGCTGAATCCAAGGAAGTTACCTTGATAAGCACTCATTTCGCCCGGCGCAACCCCTTATTCGACTAACGACCCAGCTACTTCGACCAACTACCTACGGATCTGATACCTTTTTCTCAATTTTAAACTGTGAAAACGGTTTGGTATCCCCGCTTAACTTATATTTTGGTGCACCTATTTTTCTGGGGCACCTTCATTGCCATTTTTAGTCCAGCCCCTCTGGGACAAGGATTATTTAACCTTACCCTTTTTCGCGCGGATGACACCCTTTGGTTTTTCCTCTATGGAACCTTTCTCAATGCGGTGATGTTCTATTCTTATGTGCATTTAGTCCTGCCTAAGTACCTGGCTTCTGGGAATGTATTCTATTTGATAATCAGTAATGTACTCTTTTTGCTCGCCTTTGTTTTGATGGAGTCAGGGATGGACTTTTACTACATGAAGATGGTTTATCAAGTCGGAAACTACGACCGGGCATGGTCAAGTTTTGGGGAATGGATGAAGACCAATTTGGTATTTACGGGCATCCTTATGTTGGTCGCTAATTTCTATGGATTTACCTATGGTTGGTTTGAAGGTCGTAGAAAGCAGCAAGATCTGGAGCAAGCCAAGCTCAAGGCTGAATTACTCGCCCTGAAGCACCAAGTAAATCCCCACTTCCTTTTCAACGTTTTGAACAGTCTATACGGATTGGCCTTTAAAAATGATGATGAGCCTACTGCGGAGGGAATTGCCAAGCTTTCCCAGCTAATGCGTTATATGCTCTACGACTCAAATACTTCTCAGGTACTCCTTGACCGAGAGGTGACCTACATTGAAGATTACATAGATCTGCAGCGCCTGCGATTGCCCAAGCAAGTAGAAATAGATTATCAGGTCCAAGGTTCCCTGAAAAGCCAAAAAATCGCACCGATGATGCTGATCCCTTTCGTAGAAAATGCGTTTAAGCATGGCCTCAGCACCATCCGTTCTAGTGTCATACTGATTCATCTTTTTGTTTCCCCTAAGCAGCTCCATATGCGAGTAAGCAATTCTGTCCATCCTGGAAGCAAGGCTCAGACAGAGGGTGCTCCAGGTGGAATAGGTCTGCAAAATGTTCAACAACGACTCGAAATGCTGTACCCTAATCGCCACCAGTTGGATATTGAGCAGATGAATGCTAAATATGAGGTAAACCTAAGGATAGATTTATGACCTTGCGTGCCATTGCGGTTGATGATGAGCCATTAGCCTTGGAGGTGATCGAGCGATTCTCCCAGAAGATCCCTTCCCTCGAATTGATCAATACTTTTCAGAGCCCGATAGAGGCGATGGAGTATTTAAAGGAAAATCCAGTAGACTTACTCTTTTTGGATATCCAGATGCCGGATTTAACGGGTTTGCAGTTTCTTCAAAGCTTGACTGAGAAGCCCATGATTATTTTTACTACTGCCTTTACAGAGTATGCTGTGGATAGCTATGAGTTTGATGCAGTAGATTACCTGCTTAAGCCGGTTCTTTTCGATCGCTTCTACAAAGCAGTGAACCGAGCTGAGTTACAACTACAAGCCAAGGAAGCTTTGCAGGCTCAAGATGGAGACGACGCGGTAGGAAATGGAAAAGACTTCCTTTTCATCAAGTCTGACACTCGGTTTTTCCGTGTGAGTTTAAGTGACATACTGCTAATAGAAGGCATGCGCGACTACATCGCGGTACATACTCCTAAGCAGCGCATACTTACCTTGATGAGTATGACTAACATGCTCAAGAAACTCCCTTCCGATCGGTTTATGAGGGTGCATAAGTCTTATATCATTGGCCTTGATCATATTGCACTTATTCAGCACAATCGGGTCTTTATCAATGATAAAGAGATTCCAATCAGCTCTTCCTACAAAGAGGAATTCCTTCGCTTCGTAGAGGGTAAGGAAAGTAAATAACCTCATCTTTCAAAAAGAGATGAAGTCGAGAATCCATTATTCCCGACTTCATATTCTTATTGAGTGACTAATACCTTTATTGAGTTGCCTCTCGGAGCATTTCTACTTTTTGTCGCTGTAAACCCTCGTAGGCCTCCAGCCTGGCTTGGCTAGGTGGGCCCGCTTGGATAAGGCTATCCAATTGGGCGTTGACTTTTCCTAATCCACCGGCAGAGCCTGCACCGGGTAACTGCATCATGCTATCGATAGGGGCTTGGTAGGCAGTTTCCACCTCCTGCCAGCTTGATGGAAGCATTTCTTTATGCTGGGTTTGGGTTGTTTGTCCCAGGGTGGCCATAGCAGCGTCAGTTTGACCATCTGACAGACGAACGTACCAAAGATAGCTGAGGGTAGCTAAGAGCGCAATAGCGGCCGCGACGCGAAGTATGGCGGGGTTCTGCCACCACAGTTTTCTGGGTTGGGCTTCTTCCTGGAGTTCACCATAGATCCGGTCCCATAGCTCCTCACTGGGACGGTCCACGTCCAGCGCCTCACGGTTGTCCTGGATAAAGGTTTCTATCCTATTCCAGATGGTATTTATTGGTTTTTCCTGCATTTTTTTCTCTTTCAGAGGTGTTAGTGATGATTTAGAATACTTGTTCCCGCCTAGCGCGCTACTTGTTTGCCCAAACGAGCCCGCAAAAGTTTCTTAGCGCGGTGGTATTGGGACTTGGAGGTAGAAACCGATACTCCCAAAATCTGGGCGATTTCTTGGTGGTCATACCCTTCTAATTGGTAAAGGGTAAATACTACACGACAACCTTCAGGGAGACTTTTGATCGCTTCTTGAATCTCTTCTGGGACTAATTCGATTTCGGCGACCCCTTCATTCGCATCATCTGGGTGCTCCATGATGCGCTCATCAATGGGCTCAGTATAAAGAGACTTCTTGTTTAGGTGGCTCAAACACTTATTGATGACGATTCGCTTCAGCCAAGCTCCAAATGAGGAGCGGCCTTCAAACAAATGCAGTTTGCGGAAGGCATTGACAAAGGCTTCTTGAAGGGCATCTTCGGCCGCAGCCTGATCTCCCAGCATCCTCGAACAAATGTTGAACATCGCGCGATTGTAGAGCTGGTACAAGCGAGCTTGAGCCAATCGATCTCCCGCTTTGGAAGCTTCGATCAAATCCGCATGAAGGTTAAAATTAGTAGTGCTCAATGCAGTATGGGTATCACTATTTGCAGGTAAAAGACCAGGGTCGTTTGCCTGGGGTTTAAAGAACATTGTATTTTGGTACGAGATTTTTTCCCTAAAGATTCTGATCTTCGTACTATGGCTTCACAAACCCTTGTATTTCAGTGTTTTTACTTTCGTGCTAAGTTGTTGATTTTCGCAACTATCCTTGGCGTTTTTTTTATTCCCTTCCGGGTAATGGGACAACGAAGCTCCTATCGGATCGGCAAAACCGAGGTGGGGCCAGTACTGATTCTGGATGAAGGAGGTTTTTTGCGGTCTTATCGTATCGCAGTACAAACCAAAGATTCGGTAGTATACCTGGGACCAGAAGTAGTAGATGAATATGTAAGTTATAAGGGAGAGCAATTCAAGTCATATGAGCTTCCAGAAGGAGATCGAGCATTTTTGGAAGTGGTGGAAGAAGGGGGGATTACTCTTTTATTCCTAGTTGATAGCCTAAGGCAAAAGCGATTTTTTCTAGAACTTGCTCCCGGAGTTATCCTTGAGATGGACCCACTTCCTAGCCAAGAGTTATATTATCGGGAGGTGCTGGAGGCGGCTTGGCGCGAATGTGATGAACTTCGCTACTTACTGGAGGAGGCGACTTTTCAACGGGCATCCCTTCGTTACGTAGTTCGTGCCCACAATACTTGTAAGTATGTTCCGCCCCCAACGGGAAGAACCTTTGTCTCCGCAGAGATCTTGTACCAACAGGCTGTAGTAAATCCTGGCTTAGATGCTAGCTCTGAGGTGCCTATTGGAGCTTTTAGGGCCATGGAGTTGGGGTGGGGCATCTATTATGGACTTCGTGGAGTCCGCGAACAGCCTCTTTTTTCTACCAATTGGTTCGGCGTAGTTGGCTTGCAGATGCAATATTTCAGTATATCTGATGTAGTCCCTTTTAGCCTTCGTAGTTTAGGTGACCGACGAATCCGCGCAGAAATTCAAACCTTCGATGTCGGAATGCCTGTCGGTATCCGCTACATTCACCCTGGAAATCGCTTACGCCCACATCTTTATTTTGGTGCCGCTCCATCCTTTTTGCTGATCAACCAATTGACTGGGGAGATCAATATTTTTGCTGCTTCAGGCCAAACTCCACAAGATATACCCGTGGACGAACAACTTGCTAGGTTGGGCCTAGCAGGTCAGGTGGGAATAGGCTTAGATTTTTCCTTAAATGCGGAAAAGGTCATTAGGATTGAACTCGGCTACCAACAGCGTTGGACCCTAGGTAGCGACAAGGTTCTAGACTTTAGTCATCTGAAGTTGGGGGTAGGGTTGGGTTGGTAGGTATTACTGTTTCCCAGAAAGCCTGCGACGATTGAGGGCTTCCTGGAGAGTTGACGCAGGAACGGCTTCAATCAGTTGCTTGGTATATTCAGTCTGAGGGTGCTCAAATAGGTGGTAGGCATCACCTGTTTCTACCAATTTCCCTGACTGCATGACCATGATGCGGTCGCACATAAAGCGAACCACGCTCAGGTCATGACTAATGAAAAGGTAGGTCAGCCCTAATTCTTGTTGTAGATCCTTTAGTAAGTTGAGAACGGTAGCCTGTACGGATACATCTAGCGCTGAAACCGATTCATCACAAACGATGAACCGAGGATTAACTGCCAAAGCCCGGGCAATACCGATCCTTTGCCGTTGACCCCCGCTAAATTGTTGAGGATATCGGTGGTAGGCTTCTTCCGTCAGACCAACTTTTTCTAGCAAGGCAATAACCCTTTGACGGCGATCCTCATCATCAACGCCTATTCCGTGGACGAACATGGGCTCTTGTATGGCTTTCCCTACAGTCATACGAGGATTCAGAGAGCTAAATGGGTCCTGGAATATGATTTGAAGATGCTTACGTTGCTGCCTTAATTCCTTTATCGGGAGTTGGGTTAGCTCCAATTGATCAAATTGAATGCTTCCTTCTTGAGCGTTTTGCAAACAGAGAATACTTCGACCCAGTGTGGTTTTTCCTGAACCAGATTCCCCCACCAACCCTAGCGTTTCACCGGGGTAGATATCAAAACTTACCTGATCGACCGCCTTCACCCATTCTAAGACTTCTCCTTTCCAGTTATTCTTTTGTGGAAACCAAGTTTTTAGCCCTTGTACTTTGAGCAATGGGGGCTGCTGAACTAAGCTATCAAGCCTATTTTGGAAATCTTCTCTACTTTCGACTCTAAGCTCTGGTTTTGCTGGGGATTCATTGGTGAAGTCTTCTATGGTGGGCAAGCGGAGTAGGCGTTTTTGGAGAGATGGCCGACATGCCAATAAGCCTTGGGTATAGGCTTGCTGAGGTCGTTCAAAAATGTCTTGTATAGGTCCTTGTTCCACCCCTAGACCTCGGTGCATCACCAAGACTTGGTCAGCCATCTCGGCAATGACCCCTAGGTCATGACTAATGAAGATGACCGACATATCTGTTTCTGCTTGCAAGTTCCGAATCAGCGCCAAAATACTTCGCTGCACCGTGACATCTAAAGCAGTTGTAGGTTCGTCTGCAATCAGTAGCTGAGGTTGGCAGCACATGGCCATGGCAATCATGACTCGTTGCTTTTGGCCTCCAGATAATTGATGAGGATATTGATCGTAGAGCTCGTTAAGTCTAGGAAGCTCTACCTTGCTAAACCAATCCAATGTCAACTCTTTAGCCTCTTTCCGGCTGAGGTCTTGGTGAAGTCTTATGGCTTCCGCGACCTGCGCCCCGCAGCGGATGACAGGATTTAAGGAGCTCATGGGCTCCTGAAAGACCATGGCAATGGATTTGCCTCTTAGCTTTCGAATGGCTTTGGGGGCAAGGTCTAATATCGAGGTAGGATACCCCTGTTCCTTGAAAAACTCAATACTTCCCTCTGCTACTCTTCCTGCTTGTGGGAGTAATTGCATGATACTCAGGCAGGAGATGGATTTTCCACTGCCAGATTCTCCCACAATTCCAAGGGTTTTCCCCTTTTCAACTTCAAAGCTAAGGTCCTGCACCACAGGTATCCACTGCGAACCCTGACGAAATTCGATGTGTAGCCCGTCAACACGTAGTAGGGAATTTGATTTGGTCTCGGCCATGGTAAATCAAAAAGGATAACCTCAGGCATCTAAGGTACGTTAACTAGGGCTAAATGAGCAAACCCAGCCGCACCGATATGTCAGGTAAGTTAAATGAAGACCAGCGATTGGGGCGGAGCTTCCTCTATGCTGCTATAGCAGTAGCCTTGCTGTGGATACTCTATACCCTGTCTTGGGCCCTAGATTGGAATATGTCTCTGTGGGGAATCTATCCGCGCAAGCAAGAAGGTCTCTTAGGAATCCTCACTGCACCACTTGCTCATGGCAGCTGGGGGCACCTTAGCTCAAACTCTTTCCCGCTGCTCTTTTTGAGTGCGGGTATCATGTATTTTTATCCTAAAGTAGCCAGGCAGGTATTCGTAACGGCCTACCTTGCCACAGGCCTATGGGTCTGGGTTGCAGCTCGGGCTAGTTACCACATCGGGGCCAGTGGGGTAGTTTATGCCTTGGCATTCTTTCTTTTCTTTATTGGCGTCTTCCGTAGGGAAGTACGGTCCCTGACCCTCTCCCTGGTGGTAGCTTTTTTCTATGGGGGAATGGTTTGGGGAATTTTACCTGCTCAACCGGGAATCTCTTGGGAATCCCATCTGTTTGGGGGGCTAGCTGGCTTGACCATGGCTTGGTATTTCCGTAAGAGCGGACCTGCTCCTAAGCGTTATTATTGGCAAGACGAGCCAGACGAGGAGGACGGAGAAGATTTTGGCCCTTGGAACTATCAGAAACTTTTTCCTCCTCCCGACTCCGAAGAAAGTAATGGATAAATCCAGGTAATACCTTGCTGTAGGGAAGCTTTGAATTTGTAGGGATTATCCCAACATTGAGCTCCCATATTGGGTTATACAGATTATGGAGGAAAAAAAGACGCAGCAGGAGCAAACAATATTCAATCCCATCGACAAGGACAAGGTGACTGATAGCCCAGGATTATTGCCTTACGCCCACTCGGTAGGGGGTGCTCAGATCAAGCCCATTGATAAAGGCAAGGTCAAAGGTAGGGCTTTAATGGCCATGCAGGAGCAGACGGAAATGCAGATGGATCAGATCAAGCAGCAAATTGAGTTGCTTGCCCAGCAGGCCAAGGCCATTCAGAAAAGAGTCGAAATTTCACATCGGATCTACCAATCCGCTGTTGGCTTTGAACCTTTGATCAGCCACGTGTATCATCTTTACGAGAAGAAGAACGGAAGCTGGGTCCTATCTTTGGTAGGACCCGATGAATGGGGCGCTTCTATCCCTTTCAAGCAGTTTTTGGCAACGGTTAAGTTGCTGGCAGACCATACTTGGGATGTGCTCACGGAGGACATAGAATTGGAAGACTTGGAAGAAGACTCTGAATAAGTAGATTTGGATTATCGTTAGGATTGGTAATCAGGGGTTTACTACTCCTCTTAGGTTCCAATTGATATCGATACCTCCTTGGGTTCGGGTTTCGAGGCTTATCCATTGCTCATCAAAAGAATCATATAACCAATTCCCTAGGGGGTTGGCTGGTCCTGGATCGCAACCCAAGGTCCGCTGATCTACTGCATTGGTAAATCGATAAGAAATCCAGATGTCTTGATCTTCTAATAGAATGGCTCGGTCCAGGTCGATTTTATTCCAGCTTCCAGCTGTCAACTGACGACGACTCAGCGATTGTGAAAGAAGCAATGTGTCTGGCCGGTCATTAGCCCCGCCCCGGTATATAAGCAGGCTGGATTCTTCAGGTAAGGCATCAAGATAAAAATATACTGATACCAAGCTTGCACTGTCTGAGGTCTCCCAGGTGTCAGGAGTTAGCTGGGTGGCGGCTTCAAAGAAACCACCTGCGGGCAATTGTGGTGCTGCTTCATTTTCACCATCATAATTGATGAAGAATTGATCTCCCTCCAATACAGGAGTCTCAATAATGGGGTCTTGGCCACAGGCTCCTAGTAGGAACAACACGGGCAACAGGTAGGATATAGTTCTTTTCACGGGATCAAATTTTCCTTTTTATATAAACATACGTTGAAGAAGGAGGATTAGGCGGCAACAGAGCAAAGAAAGGAATCACGTTTGATAGTTTTGATTCACATGCCTTAATGATAAACGGCCTTAATTTCCCCTGAGTTTATGTAACTTTCCTTTTCTACCCTTACGTCTAGGCTTAATGAAATACTTTCGACTTAACCTGAACCTATTCTTACTGTTTACTATTTCGCTGTCATTTGTCCCTATTAGTTTGCTGGGGCAGGGGAGAGGAAGTTTGGTGGAGGACAGCTTGTACTTCCGTTTAGATTTTCAGGAAATTGATAGCTTGTACGGACTACTAGGTCTGCCCCCAGCTCTTGCTCCGATTGAATACGAATTAGATGTTTATCGATTGGTTTACCGTACAAAAGCGGCCACTGGAGACTCCCTCACTACTGCTTCCGGTCTGGTTTTCATTCCTGTAGATAACTGTGGATGGCCTGTGATCTCCTATCAGCATGGCACCAACTTTTATGGGGCAGCTCCCAGCGACTTAGGCTTGGAGTGGCTATTGGGTATTCCGTTTAGTACCGCAGGTTACGTTGTCTCTATGAGTGATTACCTGGGTTTGGGGGTAAACCCCTCTGGTCTACCTCATCCTTTTTTACACGCTGATACTGAAGCTTCGGCTTCTATCGATATGCTCAGGGCCGTAAGAGCTTTTTGCAATCGCGAGAATATTGGCTTGACCGAGCAGTTATTCCTAGGCGGATATTCTCAGGGGGGGCATGCCACCCTTGCCACCCAAAGGTCTATGGAAAGAGACTTTCCCTCTGAATTTCAGGTTACGGCGACTTCTGCGGGAGGAGGTCCCTATAACCTAGAGCAGACCTTAGTCGACTTGGCGGGACAGGATGAAGGCGACAATGCATTTTTCTTGGCCTATGCCATGATGGGGTTTCAATTTGTATATGGAAACTTGTGGACCGACCCGGTTGAGGCTTTTCAACCGCCTTATGATAGCCTTATTCCTGCCTATTTCAACCCCCTTGACCCTCAGCCAGTCGCCTTGCCTGATACGGCGAGAAATATTATCAACCCTAGCTATTTGAGCGCTGTTCTACAGGACTCTCTACACCCTGTTAGGGTAGCCCTAAGGGATAATAATTTGATTCATTGGACCCCTCAAGCGCAGATGAGGTTGTATTACTGCCAAGCGGATTTGACCGTGCCATTTCAAAATAGTATTCAGGCAGCAGACACTTTTATTAGCCGAGGGGCAAACATGGTAGACACGCTTAATGCTGGGGCGGAATTGGGCCATGAAGAATGTGCCATACCGGTGATTTTTGGAACCAAGTTCTGGTTTGATGCCCTGAAAGACTCCTGTGTGATTGATACAGGTACAGTGAGTCATATCGTCTCAGGGTCAAAACCCTTGGTCAAAGCCTTTCCTCAGCCTGCCTATGATCAACTATTCCTGGAGTTGGATCCTGTTATTTTTGCCAAGGGATGGACTCAGGTCAGGATCAGGAGCCTTCTGGGAGAAAAGTTATTTGAATCAAAACTTGATTTAAATCACGGTAACGCAATCGATGTTACTGCCTTAGCCTCTGGAACCTATATTTTGGAAATCTGGAGCGAGCGAACTTTTATTCGTCAGAAGTTGTTAATTAACTAATAGAGGAGTTTGATGAGGGAACAGGAGCCCTGATTGTGATGCTTCTGCAGCTGTAGGATAGCTTTTCTCTTTTAACACCTCTTGTCCTGTTTAACTATCTCCATCTCTATGCACCTTAAGCACTACCGATTATGAGAATAGTTTACCTGCATATTTTTATTTTTCTATTGGCTTGTGGCACATGCGTGCAAGCTCAGAGCCAGAATTGGCTTGAGGGAGAATCTGCCATATTTGGTGATGTCAATCCAGACCTAATTAGGCTGGAGGCAGAGGGGATTTATGAAAATGAAGACGCCATTATCCTGAATGATATCGGGGAGGCTTCTTTCCTCATGATTAACACCAAGCGATTAATTCGCTATCGCTACCATCGTAGGATCAAGTTTTTTTCGGATGACGAAAAGGATGCCGCCGAGGTTCGTATCCCTTTTGACCAATCCGTATTTAATCTGACTAGGGTGAAGGCCATTACCTACAACCTGAATGCCTATGACGAGCCGACAGCCTTTGAGATTGGAAAACGAAATATTGACATAGTCAAAACAGGTAAACATCAGAGGGAAATCCGCTTCCGTTTTCCTGTGGTAAAGAAAGGGTCAGTTGCAGAATATTTTGTTGAATTCACCACGACTAGACTCAACATTCTGGAGCCCTGGACTTTCCAGCAGACGCTACCGGTTGTGATGAGCGAGTTCCACTTGTTGGTACCTGGGAATTATCGCTATACAGCGATTAGAAAAGGGGATACCCGCAATATGCTAACTCTGAATAAACCTTTTGCTTATAACGCACCTAGTCGTTTGGAGCGTAGCATGTTTGGGGCCATTGGGCCCTCTGCTGACCAAGGAGACAGTTGGAATGACTTGGGAGGAGAGCATTACATCTTTTTGATGGAGCGGGTTCCTCCCGTTCGCAAAGAAGCCTTCGGTGGGGGAGGGGATCGCCTCTTGGCTGGCCTGGAATTCCAATTGACTTCCTCTCCAGACAATAGCTCTGGCAGCGGTATCTTTTCTAAGTGGGAACAGCTGGAGCGCTACGTTAAGCGAAAAACCAAGCCTCGCCGCATCAAGGCTGATGAGGCCTGGATGGCTAGTCAAGTAAAGCGTTTGACTCGGGGTATGAGTGACAAGCACGACAAAGCCAAAGTGATTTACTCCTGGAGTCGCCAGAATCTACCTTGGGACAGTACCTATAGCATTTGGCCCACTCGGCTAGACCAAGTCCGATCAAAAGGTGGGAACAGCTCTGCGTTGAACTTGAGTTTGCTCTACATGTTAAGAGAAGCTGGATTAGATGCCCATCCAGTACTGATCAGCACCCGAAGCAACGGTCCCATCCAGGTGCAGGCTCCTAACTTGGCCCAGTTCAACCACTTGATTGTGGGCTTAAAGATCGGCGCTGAAGAGATACTCTTAGATGCGTTGAGTGATCTGGACGATTTGGGGGTTTTGCCCAAAGAAGACCTAAACCAAATGGGTTACTGGATTGCGGAGGAAGAAGCTCGCTGGGTGAGACTTACCTCGAGGAATCAAATTGTTCGGTTCACTTACAGCCGCTTTACCCTCAATGAAGAGGGCTGGCTGACGGGAGACATCAGTACGACCAATCGAAACTTCAGCGCTGCACTGGAGCGGAAGCGACTTATGGACCTAGACAAAGGGGAGGAAGAAAGCTACCTTCGGCAGAACTTTCTTACGGGAATGGGGGACCCTCGAATCAGAGACTTCCAAATAGAGCCAGAAGCAGATCAAGGGAAGTCGGTCATTTATTCGCTGGATCTACAGACCCAGGACTTTGTTCAGCAAGCAGGAGAGCTCATGTTCGTCAAGCCAATGATGACCAAAATGATGGAAGAAAACCCTTTTCCTGATGAAGAACGGGCTACTCCCATTGATTTGAACTATCCCCTAAGAGAATCTCATCTCCTAGGACTACGCATTCCTCCGGGCTACGAAATTGAGCAATTACCTGAGCCCATAAGGGTGAGGCTGCCTGGAAATGCCGGTTCATTTATTTATAATGTCCTGCATATTGACGACATCATCCACGTCTCGAGTACCATTTATTTAAACCAGACCGTTTTCCTACCTAGTGAATACCTGGGCATCAAGTCTTTCTTTGATTACGTGGTGCTCAAACACAACGAAGACATAGTCCTTAAAAAGGTTTCTGCCGAGTAAATTGGCCTGGGATAAATGAAAATCCCTCAAAAAAATCTGCGAAGGCACTTGTAAAAATGATGCGGGAACCTATATTTGTTTTCAAATCAGAAAAATGAACCCAACGTATCAAATCCAAAATTGGTGGTGGCCTTCACTCGATTTCAGTCGTGGAAGGTAGCCAATTGATACGTAGAACATATATTCTCGGGCCTATCGAAACGACACGATAGGCCCGAATTGTTTTTGGGATGTTTAGAGATAGTTAGAACCAAACACCGAGAAAAATAGACCTGATGGAAGAGCAGACTTACGCCATTCGCACCCATTACCGGAAATTGCTGGCTGATACATTTACCCCAGTGAGCCTTTATTTAAGACTTAGGGATCATTTTGCCTATCCTTTGTTGCTCGAAAGCTCGGATTACCATGGGGATGAAAATCCACTTTCATATCTCTGTTTTGACCCCATTGCTAGGTTTGAAGCCAAAGAAGGAGAAGCCAAGTTGCAACTTCCAGATGGTACCCGCGAAACATATCCCATTGAAGGCACCACGGCACTGCCTGACTTACTATCTAAGTTCATATCCCGATTTGAGCTTGAGGAGGAAACCCAGTTTCCCTTTTCTGCCAATGGACTGTTTGGGTATCAATCCTATGATGTGGTCCGCCATTACGAAACAGTAGATATTGATACTTATAAGAATGCGGATCGAGAAATTCCTGATCTGCTCTACTTTGCTTACCGATATGTGTTGGTAATCAACCACTTCCATAATGAATTATATCTCTTTGAGCACTTATATGGGGAACAGCAGAGTCGCCTTGATCAGCTGGAAATGCTGATTAACCATCAGGCTCTGCCGCGGTATGAGTTTTCTACGGTAGGGGAAGAACAGACAAATTTTACAGACGAAGAGTTTCTTTCCATTATTGAGAAAGGCAAAGAACATTGCCAATTGGGAGATGTGTTTCAAATCGTCCTGTCTCGTCAGTTTCGGCAGCGTTTCTTTGGGGATGAATTCAATGTGTACCGGGCCCTTCGCTCCGTCAACCCCTCTCCTTATCTTTTCTACTGCGACTTCGGGGGGTTCAAACTCATGGGCTCCTCACCGGAAGCTCAATTGATCATAGCTGATGGCCAGGCCACTATACATCCCATTGCCGGAACCTTTAGGCGTACAGGTAACGATGAAAAGGATTCTCTCCTGGCCAAAGAGCTCTCCAATGACCCCAAAGAGAACTCAGAACATGTGATGTTGGTAGACTTAGCTCGCAATGACCTGAGCCGCCATGGTCATGATGTACAGGTAGAGACCTACAAGGAGGTCCAATATTATAGCCACGTAATCCATTTGGTCTCCAAAGTAGTGGCTCAGGTAAAAGAAGGAGGGAACCCTATGCAATTGGTCGGAGACACTTTTCCTGCTGGAACCCTAAGTGGAGCACCTAAGCACATGGCGATGCAGTTGATCGAGCGCTATGAAAACCAGAATCGAGGTTTTTACGGAGGAGCCATTGGTTTCCTAGGCTTTGATGGGAGTTTCAATCATGCCATCATGATTCGATCCTTTCTCAGCAAAAACAACCAGCTCTACTATCAGGCTGGTGCAGGGGTGGTTTCTTTATCCGAACCCGAAAAGGAACTGCAAGAGGTTAACAACAAACTGGCCGCACTTCGTACGGCGGTTGATTTAGCCAACACTCAAGTACAGGCTACTTCCAAAGTCGGTCTTGCCAGAAGCCGGGGCAAATAACCTAGTACGTGCAAGTCTAACCTATTTTAACGCGACAACAAGCGGTTTGAAGATGAAAATACTGGTATTAGATAATTACGATTCGTTTACTTACAATTTGGTCCATCTAATTCGAGAGCTGGGCTATGGAGACCAAATGGAAGTGGTTCGCAATGATGCGTTGGGTATTGAAGAGGTTGACGCCTACGATAAAATATTGCTTTCTCCTGGCCCAGGGGTTCCTAAGGATGCGGGGATCATGCCTGAGTTGCTGCAGCGCTATGCCTCCCAAAAGCATATTTTGGGTGTCTGTCTGGGGCACCAAGCCATTGCAGAAGCCTTTGGTGCCCAGTTGTACAACCTCTCCGTCGTACTCCACGGAGTTTCTACCCAGGTAAATGTACTCAAGACCCAGGATCCCTTTTTCAATGGCATTCCCGAAGCCTTTCAAATTGGTCGATACCACTCTTGGGCAGTTAAGCCAGCTAGTCTCAATCAAGATTTAGAGTTGTTGGCCATAGATGACCAAGGTGAAGTCATGGCCATGAAGCACCGTGAATACAACGTTTATGGGGTACAGTTTCATCCTGAATCTGTGATCACCGATCATGGCAAACAGATGTTGAAAAACTGGCTAGAACTACCCGTTCAGTATCCCGCCAAACCCAAAACTTCTCCCAACGGACAGGCAAAAAAAGCTGCCCCCCATTCCAACGGCATGAAAGACATTCTCAACCACCTGTTTGATCATCAGACCCTCAGCCAGGCTGAGGCCCGGGAAATCTTGACTAACATCGCTAAGGGTGATGTGTACAATTCTTCCCAAGTCGCTGCTTTCCTCACCGTTTTTATCATGCGTGGCATTACCGTGCAAGAGCTTTCTGGCTTTCGTGAGGCAATGTTAGAGCTTTGTATTCCCATAGACCTCACCGAATACGACCCCATGGACCTTTGCGGTACCGGAGGCGATGGGAAGGATACCTTCAACATCTCAACCCTAGCGAGCTTTGTAGCTGCAGGTGCGGGGGTAAAGGTGGTAAAGCACGGTAACTATGGTGTCTCTTCCGTATCAGGTTCATCTAATGTAATTGAATTCTTGGGTGCTAAGTTTACCAACGACTATGACACCTTGCGCCGGCAGATGGACCAATCCGGACTCTGCTTTTTACACGCACCGCTATTTCACCCTGCAATGAAAAACGTAGGCCCCATTCGGCGGGAGTTGGGAGTAAAGACTTTCTTCAATATGCTGGGCCCTATGGTAAATCCGGCCTTCCCCAATAAGCAATTGGTGGGGGTTTTCTCTTTGGAGTTAGCTCGTTTATATGGCTATCTCTATCAGCAGACTGGCAAGCGCTTCACCATTCTCCACTCCTTGGATGGCTATGACGAGATCTCTCTTACAGGCCCCGCCAAATACTTAGATCAGGCTGGAGATCATGTGGTCACCCCTGAGGACCTAGGTTTCACATCTGTCAAGGCAGAAGCCTTGCGCGGAGGAGACACCGTAGAAGACGCTGCTCATATTTTCACCGATGTATTAGAGGGCCGAGGTAGCTCGGCACAGAACTCGGCGGTGTTGGCCAATGCCGCCATGGCCATCAAAACCTATCGAGAAGATTTTAGCTTAGCTGATTCTGTAGCAGCAGCCAAGGAAAGCCTAGTCAGCGGTCAAGCCAAAGCTAGTTTTGAGGCCTTTTTATCGGTTTCAAGCGGGAGCTAAGAAGTGAGATGGGAGAGGCAAGACAAACAGTATCTTGCATCTCCAAAGGCTTACTCCTTTCCTTTGAACATCCTTTACTCAATCTACTTATCCTCGATCCCACTACCTCAACATATCCTCATGCCCACTATCCTAGATGCCATCGTAGAACATAAACGTCAGGAGGTCGCCCAACGCAAGGAACTTTATCCGGTCAAGCTACTGGAACAATCTCCTTATTTTCAAACGCCAACCGTTTCTCTTAAGGCTTACTTACAGCGTCCAGATTTGCCTGGCATCATTGCTGAGATCAAGCGGCAGTCACCCTCACAAGGCCCCATTAACCCTCACGTATCTGTAGAACGGGTATCCATTGGCTATATGCAGGCTGGAGCATCAGCTTTGTCTATTTTGACAGATGGGAAGTTCTTTGGTGGTAAAAATGAAGACCTGACGCTAGCTCGCAGGATGAATTACTGTCCCATCCTGCGTAAAGATTTTACTATTGATGAGTACCAGATTGTGGAAGCACGATCTATTGGAGCCGATGCAGTCCTGTTAATTGCCGCTTGCCTCACCCCGGATGAAATTCAGCGCTTGGCAGCTTTTGCCCAAAGCTTAGGCTTGGAAGTTTTGATGGAAGTCCACGATGCCGAAGAGTTGTCTCGTAGCTTGTGTGACGACTTAGATTTGGTTGGTGTCAATAACCGCAACTTGAAGGATTTTAGCGTGGATATCCAAACCTCGTTAGATCTGGCCAGTCAAATCCCTGGACAATTTGTTAAGGTGGCAGAAAGTGGCCTAAGTGCCCCCGGACAAGTCATTCAACTCGCTCAAGCAGGATTCGAAGGCTTTTTGATGGGGCAAGCCTTCATGGAAACGGCTCAGCCTGAAAAGGCTTGTGCACGGTTTATTGATCAGCTGTTGGTAGAGCAAGGACAAGAGAATAAAGTGCCAAAAGTCTAGAGAAACGTGGGTAAGAGGGTCTCATAAACTTAGGAGAGCAAGGGCAAAGAATGGTTAACTCCTTTTACTCCATACTGGTAGCCGTAGCTCATCTCTTTCCTGCTAGCTTTGAAGGATTGGCACCCATTTTTCCAATACCGTCTTTACCTCACTCATTTTAATGGGTTTGGTAAGGAAGTCTCTCATACCGGCTTCAAGACAGTTATTGCGATCAGACTCCATTACGTTAGCAGTTAGGGCAATGATGATGGGAGTCTGGGTGTTGCCCTCAGCTCCGCTGAGAATTTGGCGGGTTGCCTCCAATCCATTCAGTTTTGGCATTTGTACATCCATGAAGATCAGGTCATAAGGTTTAATCTTTGCCATTTCCCAGGCCTGTTGCCCATCCTTGGCGACATCAATGGAATAGCCGATTCGCTCAAACAGCTTGAGCATATATTTACGGTTGACAGGATGATCCTCTGCTAGAAGGATGGAAATTTCCCGATTCTTGTTTTCCTCAAGCATAGTTTGAGGAAGATGGGTTATGTTCGCAGCCGATGTGGCCGGAGCAACTAAGGCTTCTAGTAAGACTTTACCGAGGGTTTTTGAGCGGGCAGGTTTTTGTAAGCAAGCTGTAAATAGGCCACGATCTTCTTCGTCTTGAAGGGCCGATGAGGATATAAGTAGACTCGGTATCTCAGTAAAAACCTTTATTTGAAGCAGCTCATTGCGTAGTGCTACGCCATCCATGTTTGGCATTTGGTAGTCTAGCAAAATTGCATCAGGAAGCTCAGGAATGGCTTGTCTAGCTACCGTTAAAGCCATTTCTAAGGCTTTGGTAGGATCATTGAATGACATATAACGGATTCCCCATATAGCACATAATTTTTCGAGTACCCGAAGATTGAGTGGGTAGTCATCCACTAGCCAGAGGTATTTTCCTTCTAGGCCTTTCAAAGCTTCGCGTTCGCTTTCTTCGGTGCCCGGATGTTTGCTGTTCTCCAAACGAAGGGTAAAAAAGAAGTCAGAACCCTTGCCAAGCTGGCTACTGATCTCAAGCTGACCTCCCATTAGTTCTACCAGTTGGTGTGAAATCGTAAGGCCTAAACCGGTACCTCCATATTGGCGGGTGGTAGAACTGTCGGCTTGGGTAAAAGGCTCAAATAGCTTGACTTGTTGTGCATGCGAGATTCCAATTCCCGTGTCTATAATATGTAGCTCAATTTCTTGATGGGAATCACTATGGGTGATAAGTTTTGCCTGTAGGCAGACATGTCCTTTTTCTGTAAACTTTACTCCATTACCCAATAAATTCAATAAAATCTGTCTGATACGCAGACTATCCCCGATGGCTTGTGGGGGAATGTCCATGTCCCAATCTAGCACCAGCTCGAGTTTCTTTTTGGTAGCACTGGCAGATAAAAGAGCCATACTACTCTCACAGACCTCTTGTAAGGAAAACGGAACTGATTCCAGGTCAATTTTACCTGCCTCGATCTTGGATAAGTCCAGAATGTCATTGATGATCACCAGTAAGCTATCGGCACTTTGGGTAATGGTGTCTAAAAACTCCTGTTGCTCAAGGTTCAGCTTTGTATGTTTCATGAGGTCAGCCATGCCCAAAATGCCATTCATGGGGGTGCGAATTTCATGACTCATGTTAGCCAAGAAATTTGACTTTGCTCTAGCCGCTGCTTCTGCGGCTAAGCGTGCCTCTTCGAGGGACTCATTTTGGTCCATGAGCTGTTTATTGACCTTATCTCGAGAGAGAATAGAAGCGTTGAGGTTGTTAATCATCGGTCGGAAAATGAGGCGTGCCTCAAGGATTAACAATCCTAGGGCAAGGATAAAGATCACCGCCTCAAGCCAACGTAGCCACTGCATTTCTCCGTAGGAGACATGTTCATACTCTTTGACTAGAGAATCCATGAGGGGCAAAAACCGTGCTTCGGTTTCGAGCAATCCCGTGACCTGGGTAGCCTTCTCAGATTTTAATGCTTGCTCTATGTCTTGCCTCAACTGATACACCAGAGGCGATAATTGAGAGAGTTTAGATTGAATCCTGCGGTATTCAGCATACTTTTCCGAACTGATGAATAGCAGCTGTGAATGGCCCTTTTCCAGGCTTTCTAGGCTGCTATAGCTTTGTTGATGCCAGAATGCTTTATCTTCTTTCGTGGTGACCGTTCCATAGGCCAAGACGGACTTGGTAAGTCGCTGACTCAGCATACGCTGTTTTCCTGCGACATTGATCAAAGATGCGTTGTTTTGCTGAAGAGAGATTTGGTATTGGATAATGATTTGACTGATGACCAGCAAGAG
>CAZFPQ010000011.1:0-51235 GCA_964521065.1 uncultured Bacteroidia bacterium
ACTGTACAGAACTTTTTGACACTCGATGTTTAAAACTCTATGTCATCCCACACTCTTTAACTCTTTAACTCTTTAACTTTCCAAGCTCTTTAACTTCCCGTAAGCCAGCGTTTAAACGCGGCAGAGCGCTCTGAGGGGACCACTACTTCCTGATCCAAGGCCGGCTTGAGCTCTAGCTTGAGTCGGCTTTTGCTATGGGTATACATTTGCGCGATGGCTTCAAAGCGTACGATGACTTGGCGATTGGCTCTGAAGAACTCCTTGGGATGAAGTTTCTCTTCCAACTGGTCTAGGTTAAAGTCAGCCGGGTAAGAAGAGCCGTTGTGTAGTCGCATCAAGGTAATACGCTGCTGAATGTAGAAATAGGCTACTTCTTTGATGTCGATGGCCTTTAGGCGCTCGGGTAGCCGCACCAAAAAACGCTTTTGGTAAGGAGTTTCCTCGCCGCGGATCATGCGTCCGAGTTGGTCCATCGGTGGCAGGGCTGAATCGTCTTCGGCTTCTCCAGCTTGACCAAAGCTTTCCCACTTCTCTATCGCCGCGGCGAGCTCCTGATCCTTGACCGGCTTGAGTAAATAATCGACGCTGTAGGCCTTGAAAGCCTGTAAGGCGTACTGATCATAGGCCGTGGTAAAGATGATGGGAATCCTCACCGGATGCTGCTCCAAGATGTCAAATGAGGAACCATCAGCCAGATGGATGTCGAAAAACATGAGGTCGGGTGCCGGGTTGCTTTGCAGCCACTCTAGCCCTTCTCTCACGCTAGGCAAAGTGGCCAACACTTCAAAGTCAGGACGTATGGCTTGTAGCTGACGCACCAATCGACGGGCGGCCAACGCCTCGTCTTCCATAATTAGAACTTTCATGCAGGGAAGTTATGGGTGGTAGGGATGAGGGGAAGATGAACGTCGAAGTACACTGAGTCTTGATGAATGTGCAAATCTTTGCCCACCAACAAGTCATAGCGACTCCGAATATTGCTAAGCCCAATGCCCATCGATTGGTGGGGATTGTGACGAGCTTGGAGGTTGTTCCGGATCATCAAATCTAGCTCTCCTTGCGAAAGAAGTTGGACTCTCAGGGGAGCTCGAGATTCAGTACGGTTGTGTTTGATGGCGTTTTCAACCAAGAGTTGTAGACTCATGGGAGGAAGCAATAAATCTAATTGAGCGGCATCAATTCCGTTGATCAGTTCAAACCCATCCCCCAACCTTTCTTTCTGTAAAGCCACAAAGTTTTCCAACAAGGACAGTTCTTCTCGGAGGGGAATCAGGTCATGCCCCTGATGTTCTAAAATGCTGCGAAAAAAATCTGAGAGTCGCTCTGTATAGTTTACGGCTCGAGGAGGGTCCTCCTCAATGAAGCCAATCAAGGTCGTAAAGCTATTGAACAAAAAATGGGGATTGATCTGACTACGCAGCACATCCAACTCACTTTTCATCCGCTTTCTTGCTGCTTCCTGTTTTTGCTGGAGTCTTTTTTCCCTGAGATAAAGCATCGTTCCCAAAAGGCCTGCCCCCAGTAGGACCATGCATATAATGAACCAGGCCTTTTGCCAAAAGGGAGGAGAAACAGTAAATGAATAGCTCACCGTTTCAGCCCGAGAAAAATCTCCTCTCAAAGCAACCTGAAACTGAAACTCATAATCACCCGGTTGCAACTGGGCGTATACCGCCCGCAAGTCCCGCGACTCTTCCCAATATTCGTCGAGCCCAAGCAGGCGATGGCGGTAAGTCAGGCTCTGGGGACTTTGATACCACAACCCGGCGTATTCAAAGCTCCAATGTTTTTGCTCATAGTCATACTCTTGTCCCAGTTCTTCGGAGGAGGAGTCTACCGGGACAAAATTATGGCTAACTTGGATCAGACGAGGCTTTGGGCTCAAGTCTTGCGGCCAAGAAGGGGCCACCCAATGAACCAAACCGGCCTGACTGCCGAGGTAGACCTGGTCATTGGGAGTACGTAGAGTCAGGTTGGCATTGCTGGCAGGGGGGGGAAGTTCGTGTTCAGTAAATATGGGCGAGGGAGAAGAAAATCCTGCTTTCCAAAAGTAGTAAGCATCGTCTCGGGCTAAGCAAAGCAGGCTATCGTTGAGAGCGACCACGGACTTGAGTTCTAAACCGGCCAACTGAGATTGATCTTCCTCGATCACCTTGTCATCTCGATGCCGGTACAACTTACCTTGCTCGTTGATCATGCCCATGTCTCCATTTGGATAGGAAAACATGTGCAAAATGGTTTGCCCTTCTAGGCCTGATAACAGCTCTAATTCTCCATCCCAAATCCCTACTCCACTCCCATCCGTAGCCAGCCAAAGTCGTCCTGCTTTATCCTTGACGATTTGATATATGTAATTGATGCCTAAACTCGCTGCTTGGCGGGTCGCGGCATGCTGCAGGTCTTGGGTACTGGCTTGGCACCGATAAGCCCCTCCTAAGGTAGCTAGCCACAACATGTCTCCCTCTGCGGCCAAAGAGAGTACGGGTGGAAAGGGCCCATCAAATCCAGGCGTCACATCTTGCCAAGATTGGCTGCGAGGTTGGTAGCGCCACAATCCCTGCCCCAAAGTCCCCACCCAAATGTATCCTTGCAAGTAGCTTAGGGCTGCAGGTTTGAGCCCCTCTGGCAAGGCGATGCCTTGCTGCATCTTGCGCTTGGAAGAAAGCTGAAACAAACTATCCTCCGTAATGGCCCAAAAATCTTGATCCTGCCCCGCGCTTAAGGCCAATACTTCTTTTTGAATGCTGGGATGTCTTTCAATGAATATGGGACTAAGGCCAATCTTTCCCTGCCGATTTCCAGACCATAGGTGATTACTCTGATCCAACCACAAAGCACCGTCTGAAGTGCCATTTTGCAGCACATAGGGCTGATGAAGGCTTCCATCCCACAGCCATAGTCCCTCTCTCTCGGTGATGTACCAAACCCCCCGGCAAGAAGGCTTGCAAAACAGGATGGCGCTGCTTGCTTTTGAAGGTAAAGAAGAGAAGGTCTGGCTGGCAAAATCAAAAGAGACCAGGCCTCTTTCATAGGTCCCGATCCACAGCTGATCTTTCTCACCCCAGGCCATGGTATAAATGATCTCATCTACGAGCCCATCTTTTTGCGACCAAGACTTGATGCGCTTCTCACGTCCCTCAAGCCAGCAGCGACTAAGTCCCCGATCGCTCCCTGCCCATATATCGCCCCCAGGCCCCCGGGTGATACAGTATACATCGTCACTGGGAAGTCCATCGTCTGCCCCCAGGTTATATAGGCGTTCCCGGTCCCAGAAATAAAGACCTTCTCCATAAGTAGAAAACCATAAGCGCCCTTGGCTGTCAAATTCGATACCGGTAATCGGTTTGGAGGAAAGGCCTTCCTCTGGCGCAAATGCTTGCAATCCCTGATCTGAATCAAGGTAATGAAGACCTCCATCTTGATAACCAAACCACAGTCGGCCTTGAGCATCTTGTTGGATCACTCTGACTGTCTGGTGACCCGAATCGCGCCTTCGCCAAAGCTGCCAACGGTTCCCATCGTATCGATACGCACCTTCCTCCGTGCCCACCCACATGAATCCAGCCTGATCTTCATAGAAACAGACAATTACCCCAGGTTCTGGCAATTCTTCCCAGCGGGTAAAAAGCTGAGTTTGCCCCATCAGAAATATAGGCAGCCAAAATAGGGTATGAGTAATCCAGTACTTCAAGGCTGTTGAGGTTTAAGGTCTAAGGCAACTTTAACAGAAATGTCTTCGGCAATCTTTTGGTATACCACCTGGGGGATGCGGACATCGTGATCAGCTAGCCTCACACTGAAATCACTGGTGATAGATACTCCATCTTCTGCGACCGTAAGGCTGCTGCGGATGATGCGCTCTTCTGTAACGCCATGTATGCTGAGTTTACCTTTTGCCCTTACTTCATAGGTTCCTGGCTGATTGAAGTCCACCTCTTCCAATATTCTACCCAAGAAGGTGGCCTTAGGATAGCGAGGACACTCCAGGAATTTTTCGCAGAAATGCTCCTCTTGCAAGGGGCTATTGAATCCATGAAAACTGGACATGGGGATGGTGAAAGCAAAAGAATTTTTGCTTGCATCAATCGCTCCCCGAAGCTCTTGGCTACTGGCCTGAATCAGTTCCAGTGGTGCATCAGAACGAAAGTCTACCTGCCCCTGACTGGTGATAAATACCTGCCCATAGGTATAGGGAATTAGGCCAAGAAGAATCACGTGCAAAAATATCCAGCGTTTCATAACTACAACCTAAGATTATGTCCTTGAGGCTCCAAACCAGCTTTGCCTAAACCGGGAAAATGGCTGCTTAAAATGGGGGGGAGCCCCCGACCGAGAGAAATCGGCAAAATCTGCCAGGCGAAAATGTAGAATCAAGAGCCTGTTCGTCAACAAGTTAATCTGATTTTCATGAGGAATAAACTGTCCACAGTGACCAAACAGTCTTTACAAACCTCTAAAGTATGGTTCCGTTTCAGCAGGTAAGAGGGAGTCGGATCAATCTGTCAGCACAATCGGATAACAAAAATTTAATATTGAAACGAAATGATTGACGGATTCCGACCCATAAAATCTAGGTTTTCATTCGTATTCTTGCAAAAAACACAATTAAACCTTTCCCCTCTTAGCAAATCCATAACTCAACCTCAACAACCAAACTAGCTTCACGACCATGGATTTCTTCACTCTAGCCTGGATTATCCTGATGGGACTCAGCGGACTCTATTTGGGATTGAATAGCCTGATTAAAGGAAAATTCTCCCTCGTCACTCCGTATCAAAAGAAGATTTTACTCTACGAAAAGCCTCGCTTCCTTTTTTACTTTCTGGCCATTTGGTTTCTATCTTCCGGACTCGCCCTAATTTGTGTTTCTTTGTATCTCTATGGTCAATAGCGATACCTTCGAAAAAATCCAACAAATAGAAATCAAGCTTCTAGCTTCAGAAGAAGCCTTGCTCCACCTGGTCATGACCCGAGGGGGTATGGTCAACCGAATCGGCGATGGGGAACAGCCAGGCGGCAAAATGGCCATGGGCAGACCCGAAGAGCCTATTTTTGAAGAATGGTTAGCTGCTTTCCAACAAGTCGACGCCAAACTCGAACACGTTGGGAGGTATCATTTACCCGAACCCAAGGGCGAGTCTTCCGAGCTTAGCATTTCCTTGAGCGGAGAGGGCTTTGAGCAGGGCTATGCCTTTTATTTTGGTTCAGAAAGCATGGGACCTCCTGAAGAATTTTTGGCCCTTACGGAACTAGCCCTGGACCTCACCGAGGCTTGGTATCAAAGCCAAACCACGAAGCAACGCCGTTAGGTACCAGGCAGATTGGCAGATATGGAACAAGCCCTAGACCTACCGGTGGCATCATATTATCATCACACTTTTTATGCGCTTATTTTATTTCACCATTGGCTTACTTACCACTTTCGCCGTAGCCTGTGGAGCACCCCAGGATCCATCAAACGAAGTTCCCTCTATCGACACGGGGCTTTGGCGTTTTGAGCTTAGCCTGCAAGAGGGCATCATATTACCTTTTATTGCAGAAATTGGTCAGGTTGGTGAGGCTTATTCCATGTCCATACACAATGCCGAGGAGCGCCTATCGGTAGCTTCCTTTCAACAAGAGGGCGACTCGATATTCATCCAGATGGCCGTTTTTCAGAGTGAGTTCAGAGCCAAAATAGATGATCAAGGTCATCTAGTTGGAAAGTGGTACGATCGGAGTCGAGGTCCTGACTATGCCATTGATTTTGTGGCACAGCCTCAACAAGACGGGAAACGTTTCCCTTCCTCCGAACAACCAGGGATGCCCCTAGCGCCCAAGTATGCCATGGGGTTTAGCATAGGAACCGCAGATGCCTATCCTGCCATAGGCATGTTCAAGGAAGCTGAAGATGCCTTAACGGGTACCATTCTCACTGAAACTGGCGACTACCGCTATCTAGAGGGGCACCGCTCCAAAGACGGATTTGAGCTTTCGGCCTTTGATGGATCACATGCCTTCTTGTTTGTGGGAACTCATCATGGTGACACCTTAAAAGGGACCTTCTATTCTGGATCTCACTGGGAAGAGCCCTTCATGGCCATCCCTTCTGAGGAGGTAACCCTCCGAGACCCCGATGCACTCACCTACCTCAAAGAAGGCTATCAATCGCTAGATTTTTCCTTTCCTGATGCCGATGGCAAGCAGGTTTCTTTGTCTGACCAGCGATTCCAAGGCAAAGTCGTGATTGTGCAAATTTTGGGCTCCTGGTGTCCCAACTGTATGGATGAGACCCGACTTTTCGCCCAGTGGTATGACCAATACCACAAGCAAGGCTTGGAAATCGTGGGCCTAGCTTTCGAGCGAATAGGCGATGAAGCAAAGGCTTGGGCTTCTATCGAACGAATGAAACAAAACTTAGGGGTACACTATCCTGTTTTGTTGGCCTCCACCAGCAACAGCAAAGCGGGGGCATCCGAAGCCCTGCCTATGCTGAATAAGGTCATGTCATATCCGACATCCATATACCTTGATCAGAAAGGAAGAATCCGCAAAATCCACACAGGATTTTACGGACCAGGTACAGGAGCGCCCTATCAGCGCTTCGTGGAGCAATACGGAGATTTTATTGAGGGCTTATTGAGCGAATAATCGCCTGATCAAACATGCTGATCTAAGAAAATGGTATTCCCATCTGGATCAACCAAGATCGCATGGCCTGGACCAGAACTGCTTTCGTCTGCTTCAGTCTCGAAAGCAATTCCTTGCTCTTTCAACTTACCCTGAATGGCCCTGACATCCTCAAAAGAATCCAAGGGCTGCGCGGCTTGGTCCCAGCCAGGGTTGAAAGTGAGAATGTTGCCTTCAAACATTCCTTGAAAGAGGCCAATCACCGTATCTCCGCTTTTCATCATCAGGTAATTTTTGGCTAGATCACCTGCAAAAACCTCGAAACCGAGTTTTTGGTAGAAATCGCGTGAAACGCTTAGGTCTTTGACGCTCAGGCTTACAGAAAATGCTCCTAAGTGCATATCAACTTGGGTTAAGTGGGTGGTTTGAGTCTGGTCCTGATTTTCATGAACCCTGGATGTTAATTAGTGGCCAGAGTCCCTTGAGGTGTCATCAATTTACGGGTAAAATGCTAAGTTGCAAACATGGCGGCATTGCTCTACTATCTTATATTAAAACCCATATCTTGGCTTCCCTATCCCCTGCTGTATGGGTTATCAGATTTTTTGTTTCTGATCCTCTACCGTGGGGTAGGTTATCGCAAAGAAGTAGTCCGTACCAACCTTACAAATTCTTTTCCAGAGAAGTCTCTCAAAGAGATTCAGGTCATAGAACAAAAGTTCTATCATCACCTGTGTGACCTGATTATCGAGTCCATCAAAGCTTTTTCCATTTCCGAAAAGCAATTACTCAAGCGCGCCCAAATTCGAAACCCCGAGGTTCTGCAACCCTACTTCGACCAGGGACGCAGCGTGGTAATCGCCTCATCCCACTACAACAGCTGGGAAATGGCGGGTACGGCCAGCGACCGCCAGATGGCCCACCAGAGCATTGGGATTTATGCTCCCCTCAGGCAGCCATTTTTTGATAAAAAAGCCAAGGCCTCCCGCAGCAAGTTTGGGATCATCATGGTTTCGGTTAAAGGATTGAAAGATTTCTTCAACGAATATCAAGGTCCTCCCACCGCAACCTTATTTGCCACCGATCAGTCTCCCCGCAAAGTTGAGAGCGCCTATTGGACCACTTTCCTCCATCAGGATACAGGAGTAATGCGAGGTAGCGAAGTTTACGCAAAAAAACATGACTGGCCCATCTTTTGGGGCAGGATCTATAAGGTCAAGCGAGGGCACTACGAGTCCTCATTCGAACTCATCACCGACCAGCCACGCGAATGGGCCGAAGGAGAAATCATCGAGACCTACACCCGAATGCTAGAAGCAGATATTCGAGCAGAACCCGCCTACTGGCTTTGGTCACATAAGCGCTGGAAGAGAAAGCGTCCGGAAAACCTACAGAGTCCCCATTAACTCAGGTGTACCTCAAAAGTAGCTTCAACATCCCCTTTTCCAGACTAGGATTCTTATATTTGAGGGCTAAGGTCCTTTGTGAACCAAACTGATTTTTATTTTCAGGTCTACTCTAACCAACTCAACCCTTCCTTCACCTATTCCATGAGCCACGTTGACACCATTGCCCAAGAGCTACATCTAGCCCCACGACAGATCGCCGCCACCCTGACCATGCTAAATGAAGGAGCTACCATTCCTTTCATGGCTCGCTACCGCAAAGAAGTAACGGGTAGCCTAGATGAGGTTCAACTACAGAATATTCGCGACCGGGCCGAGCAATTGGAGGCTTTAGATAAGCGACGTGAGGCGATTCTGAAGTCTTTGGCAGAGCGAAACCTGCTAAGCGATGAACTCAAGGCTGCCGTGATAGGGGCCAGTTCCCTCACCGAACTCGAAGACATTTACCTGCCTTACAAACCTAAGCGCCGGACCCGGGCCACCATTGCCCGTGAAAAAGGCCTGGAACCGTTGGCCAAAGGCATCTTTGAGGGGCAAGGGTCTACCGACCCCGATCAGGCCGCGGCAGGTTTTGTAGATGTAGAAAAAGAGGTCCACAACGTAGAGGAGGCCTTGGCCGGAGCGCGAGACATCATCGCCGAGTGGGTCAATGAGGACAAAGATGCTCGCTCAAGGGTTCGAGACTTGTTCTTGAACAAAGGTGTAGTCGTCGCCAAAGTCATGAAAGGCAAAGAAGAGGAAGGAGCTAAGTACAAGGATTATTTTGAATGGAGCGAAGCAGTGGACAAGGTACCTTCTCACCGCCTACTGGCCATGCGCCGAGCGGAAAAAGAGATGGTCATCTCCCTTAGCATGCGCCCCGATGATGAAGAAGCCCTTTTTCGACTCAGTCGTCAATTTGTGCAAAGCAAAAGCAAGGCCGGGGAAGTGGTGCGCGAAGCGGTAGAAGACAGCTACAAACGCCTCATGGCCCCTTCTTTGGAAACAGAAACCCGAGTCCTGACCAAAGACAAAGCAGACCTAGAAGCCATCAACGTATTCACCGAAAACCTACGGCAGTTGCTCCTGGCAGCCCCCTTGGGCGAGCGGGCCGTAATGGCGGTAGACCCAGGATTTCGCACGGGCTGCAAGGTCGTTTGCTTGGATAAAAACGGTCGCCTCTTAGAAGATTCTGTTATATACCCACACCCACCTCAGCGCCGTATTTCCCAAGCCACCATGTTGGTGCAAGAACTGGTAGGCAAATTTGACATCGAGGTCATCGCCGTAGGCAATGGCACCGCGGGCCGGGAAACCGAGGCATTTTTACGAGAATCTGGTTTACCCAAGCACATTTCCATCATCATGGTCAATGAAAGTGGGGCTTCCATTTACTCAGCTTCCGAAGTTGCTCGGCAAGAATTCCCCAACCATGACGTGACCGTGCGTGGAGCCGTCTCCATTGGCCGCCGCCTGATGGACCCTCTGGCAGAACTGGTAAAAATCGATCCCAAATCCATCGGAGTAGGTCAATACCAGCACGACGTGGACCAAGGCATGCTCAAAAAAGCATTGGACGACACGGTGATTTCATGCGTCAACAAGGTCGGGGTCGAAGTCAACACGGCATCCAAGCAGTTGCTGGCTTACGTTTCGGGCTTAGGCCCCTCTTTGGCCGAAAACATTGTCAAGCACCGGGATGAAAATGGTCCTTTTGCTTCTCGCAAAGAGTTGCTGAAAGTCGCTCGCCTAGGGCCCAAGGCCTTTGAACAAGCCGCGGGGTTTCTTAGAATTCGTGACGCCAAGCATCCCCTGGACGCCAGTGCGGTCCACCCCGAGCGCTATGCCTTGGTAGAACAAATGGCCAAGGATTTGGGTGTACAAGTGGGCGACCTGATGAAAGATGCTACGCTTAGAAAGCAAATTCAGCTCAAAAAGTACGTCAGTGAAGAAGTAGGGCTGCCTACCTTGGAAGATATCTTGGCAGAGCTGGCCAAGCCCGGTCGAGACCCCCGCGAACAGTTTGAACTTTTCCAGTTCGCCGAAGGCATCAACGAAATCGGAGACTTGCGAGAAGGCATGGTTTTGCCTGGTATCGTGACCAACATCACCGATTTTGGAGCCTTTGTGGACGTAGGAGTCCATCAAGATGGCTTGGTGCATTTGTCACAAATGGCCAACCGCTTCATCAAGCATCCTACTGAGGTAGTGAAGCTGCAACAGCACGTCAAGGTGCGAGTGGTCAGCGTAGATCTGGCTAGACGGCGAATCAGCTTTTCCATGAAGGATGAGAATGCCCCAAGGGCTCCGAGGGAATCCAATCAGCGACGCCCGCGTCGCCAGGAACAAAGCCGGGAAAGCGACCACATCCGGATCAAGCCTCAACAGAAGAGGCGCAGGCGGTAATTAGGGAAAGGAGAGAGTTGGTTCAATCTCTAGCTGAAAGTGCTTACGTTTTCAGAAAGCGCTCCGATGTAAGCCTATTTCTCCTCCGCTGGTGCCTCAAACCCCACACAGCGAACTACCGGCTGGGGAGGATACTTGTTGAAGCGCTTATCTGATTTCGCCAGTCCACACATCATAAAGACGCTGCCGCGCTTGCTGCGAATTTCGCGGCAATGCTGGCAACGGCTGCACAAGGATTGTTTCCACATGATTGGAGCAATTTCTCAGGTTGTGCGAATCAATGCCTGGCTTAGACGGGTTTCGCGGGGTTTCCAAACACGGATCCTTCTTCTGGTACATCTTGTAAAACCACGGATCCTGCAGCTACCACG
The DNA here is from genome assembly GCA_964521065.1 of uncultured Bacteroidia bacterium. GTDB lineage: Bacteria > Bacteroidota > Bacteroidia > J057 > J057 > CAYVAP01. Next base: position 10,772 of record CAZFPQ010000011.1, read on the forward strand.
GCCTTATGCCCGATTTTTACCCCAGGAAAAATAATGGCTCCGTGCCCGATGTACACTTCCTCATCGATGAAGGCAGCACGACCAATGCGTACTCCATCATTGATGGTACTGTATTCGCCGATTTCCACATCCACGTCAATGCTGACTTGGGCTCCAATGTAACTGAATTCTCCAATGATTACATTGGGAGCAATGCTGCTGCCAGCACCAATTAGGTTCCCTTTCTCAACCTTCACGTGCTGAGAAACCTGTGCAGAAGGATGAGCTAAAGATATAACTTCAGCCTTGCTACCCTTTATGGCTTCAGCAAGGTCACGACGGTCACTGGGCTGAGTAGCTGCCACTACTAGCTTTACGTTTTCGTCATTGAGCAGGGTGTCTGCGTCTTTTTTACCCAGCTCCGCCACCACCAGGATATCGTTCATTTCTCGTGTGACCTCTTCAGGATCTTCGGTAAGGAAGCCAAAGACGAGCACATCCAGTTGGTCGGCGATCTCAAGCGCGATGCGCGCCTCGGGGTCGGTACCCACAATGAGAATGGGAGTCTGATTTTCTGCCATTTGGTCGATAAAAGTTCTACCTGCGAAGAACGCAACTTGCTTCGCTTTGTTTCAAGGAGCAAATTACAGCTTAGCCGGTCAATAAATAAGCCTAATTTGCCCCTGAATCAGCCCAAATGCCTGTGAGTAAGAAGAAACAACTGGCCCGAAGGACTCGCTTCTACCGCAAACTGCACAAGTGGACAGCTATTCCCTTGCTGCTATTCATGTTGTTGATGGGCATCACTGGCATTTTACTTGGCTGGAAAAAGCAAGCAGAATTGCTGCCACCTACCCAAAAGGGGCAATCCTTTACCCCTCAAGAGTGGCAAAGCTTAGACGAAGTGTTGCTAAAAGCCGAACGCCTAGCGAGCGATTCTCTGGGCATTTCTGCTGAAATAGATCGTTTGGACGTACGTCCTGCCAAAGGCATTGTCAAGATCCGTTTTGAAGAAGGCTATCAAGAAGTACAGCTAGATTTATTTACGGGAGAAGTCCTCTCAGTGGGACGGAGATATTCAGATCTGATTGAGCAGATCCATGACGGTTCCATCCTTGATCGCTACATTGTTTTAGGCAAAGACACCTTTAAATTGAGCTATTCCACCTTGTCAGGACTAGGACTGATTCTCTTGGCCTTAAGTGGTTTTTGGCTGTGGTTCAATCCGAGACGCATGCGCAAGCTGCCCTAGTGGATTGCTTTAAAAGCCTGGTTACGAGTCCAAACTTAGCTGGACTTTGGTCAACATATTGATCTTAACCATTTACAGTGTGGCCTGTCCCGCAAACGGGATTTCGCAAACTCAACCGGCCTTACTTTTTCAAACAAACTTCTGCATTCCCGGCCTGCCCACTCAGCCGCTCCTGTCCACAGAATGCCGTCCAACGCCGCCTTAGGCCACTCAAGCCCTAGCCTTGAATTAATCAATTTCCGCCTAAACCTATGGAGTTGATTAATTAAAAATAAGTCTTTCCAAGTCGTCAAGAGAGGTTTTCATCCATTTTTAAATGGCCAAAGTCCAGATAATCCTTTCTTATAGCTTATCTTTTTACTACTCCTTAGCTCCGACAGGTCGGAATCTTCGACTCGCTAAGGTCGATTTTCCTTCCTTGATCTGGAACAAAATTCCTACGCAAATGAGACATGTTATTTTTTTCGTGTTCCTTACATTTAACTAAAAGCATCCAATCCATCGGCCTATGCCTCGTCCCCTCCATGCAGATTTTGCCGCTTTGCTGGAACAAAAGCCCAGCGAACTCACTGAACTGTTTCTAGGCTTACGGGAATTTATCCTCGATCTGTATCCCGAGGCCAATGAAATTTTTTATCACACCCAGGCCCTGACTTCCGTTTTTTCGCTATCAGACAAATTGGTCCATGGGTTCGTTCATTTGCCCATATATCGCAAGCATATGAACTTGGGATTTAACCAGGGCGCCTTGCTTCCCGACCCCGTCAAGCTTTTGCAAGGTTCAGGAAAGCTCATTCGCCACCTTCCCATTAAGCAGCAGCAAGATTACCAGCGCCCAGAGGTCCAAACCTTGATTCTGGATGCCATTGCCCTTTCTCACACTCAGTTCAAAGGCCCATCTAGGGTCACGGGCATGTCCATTTCGAAGATCAAATAGGGGGGAGTGTGAAGGAGTTAAGGAGTTAAGGAGTGAGTAAAGTTAAGGAGTTAATGGTGAGGGTTTTATTGGAGTTTTAAGCTATGAGGCAGATACGCTCCTCATCCCAAACTCTCGATATCTCAACCTTCTTCAAACTGGAATCCACTGACTGAACCTCTTTTGATAAGCGGTGGGTGTACATCCCATGATGCGCTTAAACTGCCGGTTGAAATAGGCCGTCTGTTGATAGCCTAATTGAAAGGAGATCTCCCCCACGGCAAGCTGTTGAGCCTGCAGCATCTGGCAAGCATGGTATATCCGATACTCATGTAGATAATTGGTGAAGGTTTTTTGGGTGATGCGCTTGAAAAAACGACAAAAGGCGGGAACCGTGAGATGAACCAAGTCGGCAGCCGTTTGTAAACTGATGGACTCCTGATAATGGGTCTGCAAGTAGCTCATTACCCGGTGAATGCGGTCGTAGTCTTTGCTACTTAAGAGCAGCCCCGGCTGGCCCGCTTCAAGGAGCCGGTAATCTTCTGATTCAGCTAATTGGCTAAGCAGATCCAAAAAAGCCAATAGGCGAGGAAGGGGTGCCAAATCTTCTAGTTCATAAATCTGCTGTCCAACTTTTTGGGAAAACTCTGTTCCAAATAAAATGCCTTGGGAACTGCGCTGCATCATGGCGTAGAGCCCCTGCCATTCCGGCTTGTGAAGCCAATTCTCTCCTAAAAAATCTTCCTTGAACTGGATTACTACAGATGCCGCTCCTGGCTCCAGGTGAGGGCCAAAAGGAGCGTGAGGCAGATTGGGGCCTAACATGATCAAGAGTCCTTGGGAAAAATGAGATTGGTGTTGGCCTACGTGACATAGTCCTTGTCCCTGGGTAATGTACACGATTTCGTACTCTGGATGCAGATGCCAGTAGGGAAACATGCACTGCTCATCCGAGAAAAAGCGCCTCAAAAAAAAGGAACTTCCCGGGTTAGGCCTGATTTGCTCAAAAATAGGTCTCATGCTTCCTGTTCATAATCATGGAAAAAGAGGAATACCTCTTAACATAAGAGAAAATAAACCTAAACCCTGAAAGAAAAAATCAATATTGTGCAACATCCGGACAAGAAAAGAGTAAAGCCTCAGCGGTTTGAAGATTTATTTTTGCCGAAGGCCAATACCCCAATTGCACCTGCCCCCAAACCCTCTCTACCATATAACACCGTAATCTCTTATGTGGTCAAATCTAACTTTCGTCCTCAGACACCCTCAGTACCGCAGCTTGTTGCTTCTATTCATGATTAACAGCTTGCTGTTTACGTTCTGGTTGATCCGCATTCCTCTCATCAAGCAAAGCCTAGATTTAGGGGAAGCTGAACTAGGGATGGTTTTATTTTTTGGCCCCATGGGAAGCCTAGGTGCCATGTTTTCTGCCAACTGGATCACCGGTTTATTTGGCGAAGGCCGCACGGCAATCTATAGCATGGGGCTTGCTGCCATAGCCTGTATAGGACCAGTCATCGCCCCTACGGTCCCCCTGCTCTGCCTATCGCTGGTAGTCATGGGCTTTGCTGGCGCGACCATGAATGTAGCCATGAACGCGGGAGTCACCCTTTTAGAACGACGCGACCAAGTACGCTTCATGATTACCTGCCATGGAGGATGGAGCTTGGGAGGTTTAATCGGGTCTTTTGTCACCAGCTTGCTAATGGGGGCTGAAATTTCCCCCTGGCTACATTGGATAGTGTTGGTAAGTCTGATTGGAGTTTGGATCCTCATACAAGCTTGGCCTCAACTGCGTTCCATCAAACTGGAAGGAAAAAGAGGCCCTGCCTTGGTGATGCCTAGCCGCCCCGTCGTTGGCTTGGCTTTGATCGGCGTATGTGTGATGATCGCAGAGGGAGCTGCTGCCGATTGGAGTGGAATCTACCTGGCTGAGGTGGTTCACGCCAGCCCATATGTAGTTGGCATGGGCTACGCCAGTTTTGCCTTTTTCATGACTTTAGGACGATTCTATGGCGATACCCTAGCCAGTCGTTGGGGAGGTCTTAGGGTCATCCGGGTAGGGACCGCATTGGGTGTAGCAGGCATTGCCTTGGTGCTAATTCCCTGGGTGCCTTCTGTCTTATTGGGATTTGGCTGCATGGGATTAGGCCTTTCTTGTGTGGTTCCTGTTTTATTTAGCCGATCTGGCCAAGTTCCAGGCCTCAGTCCCTCCATGGGCATCGCCTCAGTAGCTTCCATGGGATACTTAGGCTTTTTAGCTGGCCCTGTGGTGATTGGGTTTCTGGCGGAAGAACTAGGCATCGGACTGGCTTTTGCCTCTCTCTTGCTACTGGTTGGGACGGCCTACCTCATTTCGCCCAAGGCAATGAGTGTCGCCAGTTAAGCAGCCAGCAGAGTCTCTTCGGGGAAGGCTGGAGCATCGCTATGAATGTTCATAAAGTCATATCCCCTTTCCTTTACCCCGTCCCCTTCTTTCTTCCGTCCATGTATTCAAATCCACGGGCGAGTGAGACAAAGTATACTGGTAAACCAGCAGATTGACTGATCCCTGGGACTTAGGCAGCCAGGCTATTCTTCCAGAATCCCAGATTTTTTCTACCTTTCAAGTAAAATCAAGCCACCACATGCCTACTTCCCTACGCTGTTTCTGGATGGTCCTTTTGGGGCTTTTCTTCGTGCACAATCCTGCTCACCTCTACGCCCAAGACAGCCTGGGACAGGAGCTCAGTCCTCTGCCCCTGGAGCTAGGTCAATGGGGAGTGGAAGTCTTGAATGGAACCCTTCGTACCGGAGATGAAGTAAAAATCAAGCTCACCGCTCCTGAAGACTGGGTATCTTCAGTGGATTTCACCCTGGATGGACAGGCTTATACCTGGGGTCCCAAAGAAATGGAGTTTTCCTTGCCTTTACGTGAAGGTCAAAAGTCTGTTAAGCTAGAAGCCGCTGGGCAAAGTCGAGAGATTCCCTTGACGGTGACTGAGTTTCCATTATGGCTATCCGTGTTGCCGCCTTTGATCGCCATTGTGCTAGCCTTGTTGCTCAAGGAGGTAATCGTCTCCCTGTTTATTGGGGTATTTTTCGGGGCGGCCATCCTGGCCTGCTATGATCAGGCTTCTCTGGCCGGAATTTTCTCAGGGTTACTTACTACGCTTGATCATTACATCCTAGAAGCCGTGACCGACAGCAGTCATGTATCCATCATTCTCTTTTCTCTCCTAATAGGTGGCATGGTCTCGCTTATTTCTAGAAATGGGGGCATGCAGGGCATTGTGGACCGCATTGCTAAACTGGCCCAAACTCCTCGTTCGGGTCAGTTTGCGACTTGGCTATTGGGCTTGGTGATCTTCTTCGATGATTATGCCAACTCCTTGGTGGTAGGTAATACCATGCGGCCCATTACCGATCGACTGAAAATTTCGAGAGAAAAGCTCAGTTACATCGTCGATTCAACCGCCGCGCCCGTATCTGCCCTGGCCTTTATCACCACCTGGATTGGGGCGGAGCTAGGCTACATTGCCGATGGAATTGATGGCTTGGCGGGTTTTCCTGCCGACATGAGCCCATATAGCATCTTCTTGAGCTCCCTGAGCTATGCCTTCTATCCCATTTTGACGCTGATCTTCATTGTACTGATGATCTGGCGACAAAGAGATTTTGGGCCCATGCTAAAGGCTGAGCGGCGGGCAAGAAATACAGGTGAGGTAGTCAATACTCAATCTAGCCAAGGTGAAGCTGAAGAATTGAAGCACTTTCAACCTAAAGAGGGAGTGAAAGTACAGGCTTTCCGGGCCGTCGTACCCGTCTTGACACTGGTCTTAGGCGTCCTAATTGGCCTGCTTTACACAGGGTGGGATGCCTCAGTTTGGAATAATCCAGAGCTAGGTGGAGTCAAAAAAATGTCTACCATTATCGGTAATGCCGATAGCTACGCCGCCTTGCTTTGGGCTAGCCTCACGGCGGTGATAGTAGCCATCTTCCTCAGCCTAGGTAAAGGCCGCTTGGGATTAACTGAAGCCATCGAAGTCATGACCAGTGGATTCAAAGCCATGTTTGGCGCCTTGGTGATCTTGACCTTGGCCTGGGCTCTACAAGGTGTAACCGATGACATGCACACGGCAGACTTTTTGACTGAGTTACTCAGTGGAGCCCTTGCTCCGGGCATGATCCCAACCATCACCTTTTTATTGGCAGGGGTTATTGCCTTTTCCACTGGTTCTTCTTGGGGAACCATGGCTATACTTTATCCCATTGTGATTCCTTTAGCCTGGGCCGTAGGAATGGAAAACGGACTGATCGAAGCAGAAAGTCTGGCCATCATGGCCAACGCCGTAGCCTGTGTGCTGGGAGGAGCGGTCTTGGGCGATCATTGCTCTCCTATATCAGACACCACCATCTTGAGCTCTTTGGCCACTTCAACTAATCATATAGATCACGTACGGACTCAGTTGTCATATGCCTTGACCGTAGGTGGAGTAGCTCTGCTGCTAGGCACCTTGCCTACTGGGTTTGGTTTACCGAGCTGGTTAGGCTTTTTACTCGGAATTGGTGCTTGTTGGGGTCTGTTGCAATGGTGGGGCAAACCTACTGAGCAACAGGGGTAAAACCACACTTGCTCCATTCTCCATCTTCTTAGAGTCTATAAAGGAATTCCTGTTACTGAATGATCAAACGGGTACTACTCCGTAGGGTACCCTGCTCGACCTTCACGCTGTAGAAGCCTTGGCTCAGGGTGGGAAGCTCCTCAATTACAAGTCCATTGGGTAAATTGGGGTAAGTAGCAAACTTCGCGACTTCAACCCCGGCTAGGTTGTAGACAAACACAACCACAGGCTGCTCTGCATTCAGACCTTCCATCAATAGGGTCAAGGGGCCTTGAGAGAAAGGATTGGGAAAGGCACGTACCAGCGGAGCTTCTTCCTCTACTGCTAACTTCCGGGTTTGAGATAAAGATTCGCGTCCCGATACATCCGCAAACCTCACCCGGTAGAAAACGGTTCCTAAAGCAGGACGACTCGAATCTGTAAAGGCATAAGTGGTGGATCCAGTAGCAGGAGATTCAAAAGACAGTTCTGAGATTTTTTCAAAAGCCAAGCCATCGATAGAACGTTCTACAGCGAATAATTCACCAAAGCTTCCTTCGGCTTCCCAAGTCAAATTTACCTTCTCAGCTTCGCGCTCAGCCTGAAACTTTCCCCACCATACGATTCCTTCTTCACCTTGGACTCCGGAAAGGGTAACTAAGTCTTCCTGGCAGGCTTCGATGCTCTCATGGATGGAGCTCCCCTCTGAAAAAATTCCAGCTAGTACACTTAAGGGATTTTGGGTGATCAATTCCCTTTGTCCCCGATACGGTTGTAGCTCGCCTAAGACCAGCCACTTTCCTTGTCCAGAAGCAAAGGTGGTTTCAACGTTAACTTGAAGATTACCGCTAATCTCTAGGCCTCCACAGCTGCTTATTTGATTTAAAGTCCCTTGAGGCGATTGTAGGTCGAGGTTTCCTCCAATCATGACCCAAGCTTCTGGAGCAAAAATCATTTCCCCTTGGTCATGGCTTAGATGCCCACCTACGATGAGGGTTCCCTTAATATGAAAGCGTGGTCCAGCAAAACGAAAGGCCTGCTTCAGGTCATTGGTTGCAATGATTTCCAGGATTCCATTCTCTTCTATGGTCAGGCCTCCCCGGTGTACGTAGGTATGATCGATCACATGGGAGAGAAAATGACGAATCACAATATCATCGTCTTCGCTTGGGGCACTGTCTGGTGCAGTTTCTTGGCCAGCAATCATCCAACTAGCAGGGTCAGACCAGAGTCCCTCTCCGTGGCCTGAGGTTAGGTAAGTTTTTGCACTAAGAAAGGGAATAAAAATGAGCAGTAAGGAAACGAAAAATACGGTCTTCTTCATGGGTTTGGAATGAATGGGTATGGGTCTTGGTGTTTGTTGACCCTAAATTAGACGCGCCACGAAGAAAAAAGACATGGCCCTGTCTTAACCGGAATAAATCCATGTTTGACCGGATCATTGAACAGATGAATGGACCGAAATTGATTGGCGAACGGAATAGTTTGGACAATCAAAATGCTCGAATCCATGCAAAAAGCGGCCAAGTCATGGGGATCTGACAGTGGCCGCTAAGCAGTAATAAGGATATACTGCCCGGTCTGGGAAGACGCTAAGTCATTATTTCTCAGGGACTAGGCTGTAAGATTTAGTCCATAATTGTCTGAAAAACACAACTACATAACGCCGCGGGTCAAGGATTTATTTCTTCGGCCGAATCATAGATTGAGTACATTTCTCTTGTTGATCTTTTGTGGCAAAAACCTACACAAAACCCTATATTCCTATTAGTCGAATAACTCTTGTTTCCAAATATTTTTTCCCTATATTGGGATTTGTGTTAACCAAATAGTCATCATCCCGGGATACTATTAGCACATTTGATTATTGGCGCGATTCAGGCTTTTCTCAGCCCCTATCTCCCTCCCCACCTTTAGCTGAGTGCCTGACCACCACACGTTCTTTTTGTACTTAGTCCAACAACTAACGCTAAAGCTTAAAGCTACATGAGATCTATTTACTTAGGGGTAGCAGTTATCATGATGATAATTGCTACTGGGGTGACGCATGCCCAAACTGCGAGTTACTATTGGTCTGGTGGACAAACCATCAGCTTGACCCAAGATCCCAGCACGGCGATTGTCCAAATGAAAGAGGGGAAATTGAGCCCCAATGTCAGCCGAAGCCTGTCGGCTAGCTCGGGAATCTCAGAGATGGAGACCCATGAATTGACTGAGCGAATGGTATTGGAGTTCAACAATACCCGCTCAGAAACTCCAGGCAACTTGATCAGGGCGCTAGGGCTCAATCCAGATGATGTCAGAAGCATCAGCTATGGCTTCGCCTTAGATGATGGGTTCAACGTCTGGCTGACCCACGAACTGGTTCTGCAGTTCAAAACTGGACATGACTTAAGCGATCTATCTCCATTGATGAGTCAATATGGGGCCAAGTATTTGAGGACCGACTTCGAGACCATCATATTGGATGTGGATGAGGTAGAACAGGTACTCCCTCTGGCCAACGCCATCAAAGAATCTGGGATGGTAAAATTTGCCCATCCAGATTTTTATGCCAAAAAGACCCATTTTAATGACCCACTTTTTGGTCAGCAATTTCAGATGCACAATACAGGTCAGACCCTAGATGGCTTCCCTGGCACGGTAGATGCGGACTGTAACGCCTTAGAGGCTTGGGGCATCACCTTAGGAAGCTCATCTATCACCGTAGCAGTCATCGACGACGGGGTAGAAGCCCACGAAGACCTCAGTACCCCTTCAGCCGGATACTCCCCACGTAACAATGGCAATGGAACACCTATCTCTAGCGGCGCCCATGGTCAAGCTTGCGCGGGTATCATTGCCGCTCGTCACAACGGTATTGGGGTACAAGGGGTGGCTCCTAACGTCGACCTCATCACGGTCAACATCTTTGTAGGAGGCGAAACTTCTCAGATGTTAGCCAATGCCATTACTTGGGCCAAGGACTCTGGTGCGGACGTCATGTCTAACTCCTGGGGTTTTGGATCTTGTACCTATAACCTCAGCAACCTTACCAGTGCCATCAACGACGCAGCAGCTAATGGTCGTAATGGCAAGGGCTGTGTAATCGCCTTCGCTTCAGGCAATGATTATTTCTCCTGTGTAAGCTACCCCGCAGATTTACCTAGTGTAATAGGAGTAGGTGCTTTTGGCAATGACGGCATCAAATCATCATACTCTAACGCTGGTCCAACCTTGGACATATCTGCTCCTTCCAATGACATCAACAATGGTTTCCTAACGGGAGCCGGGGTGCGTACCATTGACCGTATGGGTAGTTCAGGCTATTCTAGCACCAATTACACCAGCAGCTTTGGGGGTACCTCTGCCGCTTGCCCCGTGGTAGCCGGGGTAGCAGCACTGGTTCTTTCCGTTGATCCAGACCTTACAGGAGATGAAGTCGAAAACATCTTGTACAGCACCGCCAAAGATTTTGGTGCCGCCGGCCGAGACAACTCTTACGGCTGGGGAGCAGTAGATGCTTTTGCGGCGGTGCAAGCCGCAGGTGGCAGCAGCGGAGGAGGTGGAAACCCCACTTGTACCAGCACCGTGAGCAGTTTCCCTTATAACGAAAGCTTTGAGAGCGGCACTGGCTGGAGTCAGGCCAGCGGCGATGACCTAGACTGGACCCGCCAAAGTGGCAGCACCCCTTCCAGTGGTACGGGGCCTGGTTCGGCTGATGATGGAACTTTCTACATGTACGTAGAAACCTCCTCACCAAATTATCCTTCTAAAGTCGCTCGTTTGGAATCCCCTTGTTTCGATTTCAGTGGCTTGAGTACTCCGACCTTTGACTTCAGTTACCACATGCTGGGCAATGCCGTAGGCAACTTAAGTCTACAAGTGAGTACTGATGGCAGCAGCTGGACGACAGAATGGAGTCTATCTGGTAGCCAAGGAAGTAGTTGGCAAAGCGCCAGCGTAGACCTTGGCGCTTACGCTGGAGAGGCAGAAACCCGCCTGCGTTTCGTGGGAACTTCAGGCAACAGCTGGCAGGGAGACCTCTGTATTGATGGGTTAAGCATCACCGATGGAGGTAGTAGCGGTGGCGGCGGGACCTGCCCTACCATAGACTTTAGCAGTTACACCATCTCCGCCTATGGCAATGGCCAAGATGCCGGAACCTCTTCCCTTTGGAACGGAGGTGAGGGAGTAATTCTGCAAAACAATGCTTGGAAATCCATCGCCTATAGCTATACCGTTACGGCCAATACGGTGATCGAATTTGACTTTGGTTCTACAGCTCAGGGAGAGATACACGGAATCGGATTTGATACGGACGCCAACATCAGCTCTAACCGTACCTTTAAGCTACACGGCACCCAAAATTGGGGAATCACCAATTACGACAACTATCCAAGCAATGACAGTTGGGTACCTTACACCATCCCAGTAGGTCAGTTTTACACGGGAAGCTTCAACCGCTTGTTCTTTGTCTGCGACGACGACAACGGTGGAACCAGCAACAGCTATTTTCGCAACATCAAGATCTATGAAGGCTCATGCGGTAGTGGCACCCTCACGCTCTATGACGCCAACGCTGTGACTCCTACCTATGGATTAGAAAAAGAGTTCACCATGGAAGTCTTCCCTAACCCAGCCAAAGCCCAGCTCAATGTCGTTTTTGGTAAAGAAGGAGAAAGCTATCCTGCCCAGCTCACCGACCTAGCCGGTCGCGTAGTACAGCAACAGGAGCTCCAAGGAGGCCAAGATCAGCTTGACTTAGGTCGGCTAAGTCCTGGCATCTACTTCTTGCAGATCCAGGGACCCGAAGGGATTTTGGTAGAGAAATTTACCAAGTCGGAATAAGCAAAGGGTATTTAATCCGTCCTTGCTAATTTTTTGCGCCAGGCACTTTCACGTAAGGCCTGGCGCATTTTTTTTGCTATTTTTGTTGGTTAATTGAATCATATTCAGGATTTTGCCTGTAGGGGCAAGCATTATCCGCACAGTGCGGTTGCGATATGAGCACCCCAGTCTTTAAATCTAGAACACCATGTCTGTGCTGCGAGTCATTTTTAGCTCCTTGCTGCTAACAATAATTGCTAAGCCTTTCGTTTTTGCCCAGGTCTATTACGAGGACACTCCGCAAGACGTAGGAAAATTCTCAGTCTCTGCTTTCGACCAGGTTCCCTTGTTCTCTGATCCTGGAGCCCAAAGCAATGTCATTACCCCCATCCTGTACACCGAGGAACTGAAACACCTCGGCCAAGAGGCTTTCGTGAAAGTCGATCGCAGCAACTACATCTTTGTAGAGACTGCCGACGGCAACCGAGGCTGGGTAGATGATCGCTTTTTGGTGCGCAATGGCGGGGTGGTGGTGATCCTACAAGAAGTCCCCATCTTTGACAAGCCTAATACCTATTCTACTGGTACGGGCCTACGATTCGGGCCCGGAGAACTGCTGATCCTGAGTGATTGGCAAGACAATTGGATCTACCTAACGGGTGAAAAAAAGCGAAAGTTTGGCTGGGTAGAAGGCTATGACCGTCTTAGTGTTGATGCCCTAGACATTCAGATAGCGGGAAAAATGCGGCGTGCCATGCTCATTGATGACCCCTCTGAAAAAGTCATTGCCCTACAAAGCATAGGTCGCACCGATCAATTTATGGGCTCTCCCCTCAGGGATGTTGTCCGTGAGCTCGTCCAAAGGATTCAAAATGGCGATTACGTCAGCGAAGGGGAAGTGTTTATATCAGAAAGGTTTCCCGTAGCAGAAGAAGAGTTTCCTGGCTCTAACGGTGGCTCAGGTGTCCCTAACGGAGACCCTCGAAATCAAGAGGGAAACAATGGCAACAATCCGGGAACCGTCATCAGGGAAATTACCGACATCGAGACGGGAGAGATATATACCATGATCGAGGAAACGGGTGGTATTCAGCCCGTAAAGGCCAAAAACCCTTCTACGATCTATTATGCCTATCACAAGACCGTGCCGGTAGGCGAGAAAGTGCTTTTGAAGTTGCCGTATGCGGTAGATGGGCGTCAATACCTACCCCTGACGGTCATTGCACCCCTTAGTCCTAAAAATCCCAATGTCGTAGGACTGGGTGAAGAAGTGATTAAGAAAGTTTTTGGCGTAGCCCAAGCCAAGGACGCCCCCAAAGTCACGATATCATACCCTAAACTTTAGGGCCCCACCCCTGATGAATACAACATGCCCCTATCGTCTTCGAATATTTGGTCATGGTTGCTTACAGCCATGATGCTGGTCCCGACCTTGGCCTCCGCCCAGGTCGACACCGCCGGACTTAAACGGTATCTTTACCGCAACGGCAAGGTCCTCGGGCAATTGCCGTATGGTCGAGCATTTCTACTGGTGGGCAAAACCCAACAACCCGGCACTACCCAGGCAGCTAACGTCGTGGAGATGCTGATCTACGAGGAAAAAAATCGGGAGAATCGAATCCGACAGCAACGTCGGGTTTTCTTCAAACCAGACAGCATCACCATCAGCTTCTCTGAACGGATCTATCACAGTGGATATTGGTGGCAACCTGATCAAAACAACCCCAGCCTAAACTTTGAACTTTACGTAGGGAGGCCACTGAAAATCAATACGTATTACCGTATCGTCTTGAATTTTTATCAGCGATATACAGTAGATGATCAAACTACCCGCCAACTAGTCGAATCTGTCAAGCTCAGCATTTACGAAGAAGGAAATGCTTCCGTGAGGGTCGAAGACGTAGAACAAGCCCTGAATGATGCAGTAAAAGCCTATGCCAAGGAAACCAAGTTCGGCTATCTTCAGCCTAGTGGCAATGACCAATTGACTTTTGATCAATCGGAGCGACGGCTAAGCATTCCGACTCAAGGAGAATTACCGATCAACTTACAGCTTGAGCTAGGCAAGCTCATCCAACAGGAACAAATCCTACTCGACGCCAATAACAAGCTGAATGCACAACAAGCAGAAGTAAAGGATTTTGCCCGCCGGGACACCTTCAACGACCTGATCTTCCTGCTGCGAAACATTCTCCTCACTGATACCCTAGCCGTTCCTTACCGGCTGAGTGATGTCCTCGCCTTAGAAGCATTTGCCCGCGATGGAATCTTGAAACCCAACCCTTTTCCGAACCTGCTTCGATTTGCCGAAAGTTCAGATGGACAGCGGCTTTTAAGTCCTTTGCAGCAAAACGTCTTGTTGGCTTTGAACATCAATTATTATGAGCCTATCCGAGACTTAAGTCGCCAACGTGATGTACTGGTAGATCAGATTCAGATTCGCAATGAGCGAATTGGCAATGGAGGACTAGATCAATTGATTGCGGAAGGCTTTGTTCGAGCCAACTCAGCAGAGCTTATTCAGACCCCCTTTTCTGGCCAGGAAGGTCAAGGTGAATCAGACCCAGACGGTTCGGGCCGAAGGCAATCCTTCACGATAGAAGAGGGGCAAAACTCATTTTCTTCCACGGGGTACAATGCCATCAACATTGGTACAGCCTACGGGGCAAGTCTGGTCTTCTTGAATCCTCCAGATCCTACGGCGTTTGATTCGGCAGATCCTTTTGCCCAAATGGAACTTAACTTGATTACCTACTTGGGAGCCAAGTTTTACTTTTCCAAGGTGGACAAAGCCTTATTTATTCAGGATCCCTACCCCCTTATTCGGGACCGATTTTCTCTGCTAGTAGGTGCCAGAGCCACGGGGAGGCTCAATTATCGGGGAGCTACGTTTGGCAATGTCATCGGAGTTCAGCCAATAGTGGGCCTAAGCTTCGACCTTAATAGAGCCTTGAGTCTGGATGCCGGAATGGTGTTATTTTCTGAAGAATCCTTGAGTCCGCTTAACAGCCTGAGTCGGGTAAGGACCGCTCCGTTTATTGGTATCAGCTTGGATGCAAATGCATTTAATGGCGTCAAAAACTTGCTAACAGGCACCAACCTTTTACCGCAGTAGCAATCAGTAACCCCCCTCAATAACCCCGTTATGCCATTCAATTTAAATATTACCCCCAAGCCCCAGATAGCTTTTGCCAATCCAGACGGGATGACGGTCTTCAATGATACCCCGACTTCTGTGGAACTCATCCTCACTCCTAGGGCTGAAGGTAAAGGCAAGATATTTTTGTCCTGCATCGCCAATGAGGTAAGCTTTAAGGATGTGAACAACAACCAGATTTCCTCGGAGATTTCCATCGATTTCGACAGCCGCAGCGCCAGTGGAAATTTGATGATTGATTTCCCTTTTACCCTGGTTTGCAGCGATCCCAGCGACCAAGACATCTTGATTCGATTCGACGCCAAAGCCAAAAATTCGGCAGGTGAGCAATCCCCACCTATCATGCAGTTGCCCGTGACATTTAAGAGTAGAGCAGCTTCAAGAGACATGGGTGACCTAACTCTTAGCAGTCTGATAGCGGCAGCTGATGACCTAGCGGCCAGTCCACCTGAGCGGCCTGTCGATGACTTACCTCCTGCCGTAGCCGAGGCAGATCCTGAAGAAACCATTTCTCCTGAAGCCCCCACTTCCTCTACCGACACACCCACTGACCCCCAAACGACATGAAGCCTAGCCATCTGTTTCCTTGCCTGGCGCTCCTCCTGTTATCTGCCTGCCAGTTAGAAGATCCCCAAGCAGGTCTCATAACTGAGGACATCATCGACCTTGCAGCAGCAGATAGTGTCATTCTTGCCGATGGTGAATCCCTGGTGGTCCTGACTTCGATCTTAGGCCCCGGAGCAGATCCGAATCTCGACGTTACCTTTAGTGCCAATGCGGGTAGTTTCGAAACAAGTACTGGACCTCAAAGCAGCTTTACTCGCCGGGCTTCGGGACGGGAAGCCGAAGCCATTCTCGTGGCCGGTACCCAGGTAAGCCCCCGGGTACGGATTGGCGCTTCCGTAAGCGGCACAGAAGCAAACGAAAACTATACTTTTAAAGATGAGGAGATCATCCGATTTGCTAGAGCCTATCCAGAAAGATTAGAACTGGCCCTGAGCGAGGCTGAAGTACAGGCAACATCTGGTGTCACCCTGAGCCTAGAGCTGGGCCGGCAGAGAGGCACCGTTTCCGATGGAACAGAGGTACTTTTTCAAGCACAATTCCAGGGGGAAGAAGGGCTCAACTTGGAACTTCCAAATTCTTTCGTGGTTGACTCCGAAACAGGTACAGTTTCTATCATCAATCCCGACACCTTGACTGGAGAAGCAAGGATCACCGCTTTTGTTTTAGACGAAGAAGGAGATACCGCAGTTGTAAATCGGGTCAGCTTATCCGTGCTGCGCTAGGCAATCCTAGTGCGTATCCCGAGATCCAAAAGTGGGAAAAGTCAGTTTTCAATCTTCCTCCCTCTCCATGTCTCAAGGCATCTTACATTTGTCCTATCTTGACTAAAAAATTTATGCAGGCAATCTCGGCAGAACAAGTAGCTCAAACCCAGGTATGGCTCGAAAGCTTAGAGGATGAATCCGCCATCGAAGCATTAATCGATCGAATCGCGGAGGAACAGCCTTTTTTGTTTGCCTATCTGGTAACTATGGGGGAAGGGGACCTAAACGAAGATGAACAAGAATTGCTCCTTTACCTGGGGCTAGCCGTCTGGCAAATGCTCTCTCGAGGGGAACAGCCACTTAGCCAAGTTTCGGAATCTGACCTAGATCGATTGGAGCAAGAAAATATGCGCTTGATCGAGTCCCTCTCTGGGGATACCGAAGCCGAATTTCTTCAAAAGGCCCAGTCCATGTTAAAGGACTATGCTCAACCAGCAATCCTCAGTTTTGTGCTAGAAAGCGTGATGGAAGAAGAATCCGAAGTACTGAGGCCTTCAAACCGAGGCATCGTCATCGTTTTCCTCAAAATCATGATTGACTGCCTAGATCAGGGCAGGACGTCTTGAGAAGAATTAATGGAAGAGTTAAGAGTTAAGAGTTAAAGAAGTTAAGGCAGCGTGCTTTCACTTTCTTAACTTTTTAACTTCCTTCACTTTCTTTCTAATTCCCCCGCTGAAATAGCTCCCAAAGCGCCAAAATCATCTCCTTCGGTTCTCCCAGAAAATCTGGCAAGGCATGGGATTCCGCAAAGGTCTGGCTACGTGGATCTGCTTGGTGCAAACTTTCCAATTCCTCTTTGTTCAAAGTTGTAATTCCTTGTTGCAGCCTCTGCAGCTTTAGCTCTAGATAGCGCAGCAGTTGATACTGCAAAAAAGGATCAAGCTTAGTGGTGGCTTCTTGTCCATTTTCTACCTGTTCTAGCCATTGTAATGCGCGGCGGACCGTAGGTTGAGGTTCTTCATCTTCCTCCACTTCATAGGTTAATTCGGGGAAAATGATGGGGTAAATAAACAAGGAGGGAGTCCCAGGTTGTTCGGCCGCAGCCAACTGAGCTTCTTCCAAGTTCTCAATGAGCTCCGCCAACCAGCGAGCTGGCCACTCAGGCAAATCGGGTTGTTCTGCCTGCCATTCCTCTAGCCACCGCTCCCAGTCTGGTAGATCCAGCTCCAGCAGCTTGTCGTAACTCAGGTATACGAAACCAAATGGATCTTCTCCCTTTAGCCCTCGAAAATCACTGAGTCCCGGCTCCACCCCCAAATGCTGCCAAAGGCGTTGTATCCAGGTGCCATACCAAAAATCCTCCAGCTCTTCACTTTGGTCCCCTTCCACCAACAAATCACTAAACCCCTCTGCATTTTCTTGGACTACGTGCAGGAAAAAGGCGGACTCAAATTCAGTCATGCGGTAGGGCAGTTCATCGCGGAAAGCCTGACGAACCCCTTGTCCAGCCCTGAGCCAGGTCGCTGGAGACTTGACCGAGAATATGGATTGCTCCTCGGGAATGGGCAGTTGAGTAGAAACCTCAATGGCGCCAAGCAATTCGTAATCGGGAATCAAATCTATTTCTAAACCAAAAAACTGATATAGCTTCATGTTCGAAATCGGGGGATATCAAGTTAAGAGATGGGGGAGCATAAAAAAGGGGGGAATCACAGCTGGGTTCTCCTCGTTCATTGCACCCGCTTTTGGGCGATCTATGTTTACTGGCCACCTTTAAATCAATAACAAATCTGGACTGTCCATGGCTATGGCTTGCTCAATGATGTCTACGGTGCGTGTAGCAGCTTGGTGCATGGCATGGGAGGCAGTCCATCCTTCATAGAGATGATATTTAAGAAAATAGGCCGCAAATATATCACCACTTCCTCCAAAATTCTGTCTTAGCCGAGGATGCTCATAAAATATATTTTCTCCCGCATGGTGCAGAGACAGTCCCAGGTTCTGCTCAAGTGGAAGACTGGTGGCGATGAATTGAAGTTGGGGATATTTTTGCGAAAAAGCCCTGAGGTGATCCTCATAAGAGTAGGCAGAAAAATCGCGGTCTAGGCCTCCCAATAGGGTCAACTCGGTAAAATTGGGAAAAGCCCATTGGGCTTTGATTAGCAACTTAGGCCAAGCGTCAAGCACAGCCTTGGGTACATAAGTACGCCCATGGTCTCCAGAGACGGGGTCTACAATGAGTCCGGCAAGTACGTCTTGATAATCATCCAGCTGAGTCAAAATGACATCTGCTTGGGCTGCACTGCCCAAATAGCCTACGTAGAGCATTACCCTTTGCCCACGCATGCGGGCCAGCTCCAAACTGCCCTTCAACATTGACGCAAAATGGGTTTCAACCTTAAGGATTTGAGGCAAATTGGTGAGCCCGGTCAGGTACAAGCTGGGAACCGGCAATACGTGGGTTCCCAAAATGGAAAGGAAAGCCTTGAGGCTCGCCGTGCCATGTACCGCCAAGCTATGTACCACCATTAGTTTCATGAGGCAAAAGTAAAGCTTATTTTTAACCCCGCTTTAATCATTCAAGTTATGAGACTGCTGCTTACGATCCTGGTTTTAGTTGGTTTAACCGCATGTGAAGGATTGGTTTCCGATCAAGGAGGAGGCTGGTGCCCCAGCGATGCCATGGCTCAGCCAGGCCCAGCCCTAAACCTTAGCTCAGGCACAGAATTGAGCTTAGGTTTCTACAACCTAGAAAATCTCTTTGACACCCTAAATGACCCCTTTAATACCGGGGATGATTGGGTATTGGTAGAAGAAAAGATTGGCTGGGAAGAAGGGAATTACAAAATAAAAATCGACAATTTGGCCCGGGCCATCTCCAGTATGGATGAATCAGGCTTAGATATCTTAGGCATAGCGGAAGTAGAAAATGCCTGTGTCATCGCAGATTTGATCGATGAACCAGGATTATCTCAGCGCCCTTATCGCATTGTACATGAAGAGTCATCAGACCATCGTGGCATCGACGTAGCCTTGATCTATGATCCTGGGTCCTTCCAGTACCAAGCCCACCAAACATTTGAAGTAGATTATGGTGACGGCTACCGGGGGCGTAGCATACTCCTAGTAGAGGGCAAGGTCAATCAGCAAAAGCTATTCATTTTGGTCAATCACTGGCCCTCCCGAGGAGGAGGGCAGGAAAAGACCGAACCACGTAGGCTGAAAGCTGCCCAAGCAGCCAGAGACATTGTGGAAGATCTACAAAGTCGAGACCCAAGTGCGGCCATTTGCCTGATGGGTGACTTCAATGACGATCCTTTGGACCCCAGTATTCGAAAAGTTCTTGGAGCAATATCTTACAATGGCCAGTACGCTCAGCAGCCAGGTTTATACAACCCCATGGCGCCTCTACATGATCCCGAGCGAGAAGGCTCGCTCACCTACCGGGGGAAGTACAACCTCTTCGACCAGATTATCCTCAATGGAGAGCTTCTTACCCAAGAGGCGGCTTTGGCTTACCAGCCCGGTTCAGCCACCATTCACCACCCTAATTTCATGCGCTTCAAAGGGCGGGGGCCCTCCAGAGCCATCCACCGAGGCGAGTTTAAACCCTACGGATTCAGTGATCATTTTCCCGTCTACCTCAAGTTAAGGGTCAAAAAGTGACGTGGGCCTTGCTCATTGGTCCATAAATCGAAACCCCATCTATGTTTTTCAGTTAAAAGGGATATGGATCCAAGTGAGTTTAGTGCCTTGATCAGCTTATTGGATGACACCGATCCTACGGTGGAGTCTCACGTGATGAGTACCCTCATCTCTTTGGGAAGTGATGCCATCCCCCAGCTTGAAGCCGCTTGGGAGAAGCAAACTGATGAGTTGGTTCAAGGAAGAATTGAAGACATCATCGATACCATACAGACCTCGGTGACCTTAGAAGGGCTGGAAGATTGGAAGAGCATGGGGGGAGGCTCCTTGTTACGGGGCTGGTTCTTGGTTAGTCGCTTCCAATTTCCAGAATTGGATTACATCACCTACAAAAATGAGATCAATCGCTTGGTCAACCGCATCTGGCTAGAATTTCGAAGTGGCATGAATTTGCCCGAAAAACTGCTGGTCATCAATCGGATGCTATTCGTCCGTGAGCGATTCAAATTGAATCGGCGCAGCCTTTTCGAACCCAAAAATTTCTTCCTCAATACCCTCCTCGACACCAAAAAAGGCAGTCCCATTTCATTGGGAATCTTGTACTTAATCCTTTGCGAAGAGTTGGGCCTTGCGATTCGTGGCATGGCCATACCTGGCTATTTTGTCTTGATGTACCAGGACAACAACAATGAGTTTTTCGTTGATGTACCCAATAAGGGAGCTTTCTTTATGCGGAAAGATTTGCTTCGCTTTGTAGAAGAGATGAACCTTCAAGGAAACATCGATGATTACATTAAACCTACCAACAACCTGGAAATCATCATCGAGTGGACCAAGGCATTAGCCAATGGATACCGGCAAAATAAACAACCCGTTCGAGCAGAACGCCTCCAGGCTATCCTAGATGCCTTGGAATAGGTATTTGGCTAGCCTATTCGTTGCCTAAATTGGTCAAATAGCTGGGCCTGACGCTCGTACTCCTCTCTCGGAGGGGTGCGTTCTCCATACCAAGCATATTGATAGTAGCGAATCAGTTCCGCAAATGCTGTTTTCCAGCTCTGATTCTTGATTTCAAGCAGGTATTCTCGATCTGTTTTGTAAGACTGCCATTGAATAAACTCTTTTATACTCAAGGCTTGCAACACGTGTAGGTAGTGAAGCCTTAGTGCCAGACGCCAATCCTGCCTCTCTTCAGCCTTTTTCCGCAAGTTCCCAAAATCTTGACGATGAAGGTCATCTGACTGTTCCAGCAGAGGAAGTTCCTCACGGGCGAGGGAAGTCCCACGTGAAATCAGGGTCCGACGAAGGAGCAGGTAAATCAAGCCTCCTAAGCCAAGGGCTAAGGCTGCGTAAAATATATAGCGCCACATTGAAGAAGTCCTATTGCGGCTTTCAGAAAAATCCTGCCCCTTCTCTATGGGCTCGGGTCCATATTGAAAATCAGAATCCTCGGCATGTTTCTCCAAAATCTCTTCATCTAATGCACCCTGTGCCCAGACGCTTACCGGAGAGTAAGCAAGCAAAAGGAAACACATGACCAAGGCAGAAATCCTCATAGACTATGCTGACTGATAAAGTGACGGGTATCACGCCCTTGAACCAGGGCCAGTACTTCTTCCTCACTTTGATTGACTAAACGGCGGTGCAGCAAGATGGGATAAGCTACGTAGTACCAAAGGATATACCCCAAGGACACCAAAATAATGATGAGTTTGGCCCATAAGGGCCACTCGGTAAGACGGGTTACAAACCCTTCCAGAAATGCGGCCGCAATGAAAACAGGAATCAGTCCTACCATCACCTTGATGCCATCCTTGGTGGCTCGTGTAATGGAAGTCATTCGCGGGAGGGTCCCTGGAAAAAGCATGCTATGCCCCAGCATCAAGCCCGCACTACCAGCAATCACAATGGCTGAGAGTTCCAAGGTGCCGTGTATGTACACCACCGGCAGGGCTTCAGCGAGGCGATGATGAATCTGGAACAAAGTCAAAAAAGCCCCCACCATGATGCCATTGCGAAACAAGATCCAGATCGTACCTGCCGATAAAAAGATACCGAATACAAAAGCCCTAAAAGCCACCTGGATGTTGTTGTAGGCAATCCGGATGAACATTGGCAAAGGCGCTTCATCCTTATAAATCCCCATGGGATCTCCCCGCTCAATGTTCTGAATAGTGAGGTTGACGTATCCATCTCCCAGCACCATCCGCACAAACTCTTGGTTCTGAAGAGTGGTCACCACCCCAAGAATGAAGAAAAAGGTAAAAATCAGGAAAGAATAAAGCAGGTAGCGATGATTCCGGTAGGTAATCAAAGGCAGCTCATATTGCCAGAAAGCCAAAAGACGACGGCTACGTTGCTTTTTGTTTTTGTAGATCGCTAAGTGGGTGCGAGCAGCCAGTCCATTCAAGTAGCGAACTACCTGGCTGCGGGGATAGAAGGTCCTTGCATAGGCCAGGTCATCAGTCAATTGAATGTAAAGTTCCGCAATGCGATCTGGATCCAGGGTGGATTTTCCTTGCCGAGATAGCATTCGCTCATATTCCAGCCATTTATCTTTATTTTGGCGTAAGAAGGCAGGTTCTCGCATAGCAACAAAGAAACTAAATCCTGGGATGAATACCATCAATATACCGACCACTCAAAATATTGAACTGGAATACCCCATTGCTGGCATTGGGGACAGATTGGTGGCGGGCTTGATCGACGTTTTGGTGGTGTTAGGCTACAGTTTTGGCTGGGCTTATCTGCTGATGGAATATGACCAGATTAGAGGGGAAGAGCTGTTTCAGGGAGAAATCAGCGTGGTGTGGATCGTGCTGCTATTGCCCGTGAACTTTTATTCGGTGATTTCGGAATGGGTTTTTGATGGGCGTACGCTCGGTAAGTGGGTGATGCGTCTGCGTACCATCCGTTTGGATGGGGTAGCTCCTACATTGTCCCAATACCTGATCAGATGGATTCTCCGCCTAGTAGATGTGTGGTTATCGATGGGAGTGCTTCTTCCGGGTTTGGTTGGCTTGATTGCCATGGGAATCAACCGCAGAGGGCAGCGTCTTGGGGATTTAGCCGCAGGCACCACGGTGATCAAACTCAAACTCGTCACTACCTTTATGGACACCATTTATACCCTGACTGAAGAAGACTACCAACTACAATTTCCAGAGATCACCTCCTTGAGTGATCGAGACGTATCCATCCTCAAGGAGGTCTTGGATGCAGGAATCAAGTCCAAGAACCCGGACTTGCTGATCCGCTTGACCCAAAAGGTCAAAGAAGTTACAGGCATTGAATCGGATATGGCTCCGCGACCGTTTTTAGAAACAATCTTGAAGGACTACAACCACTATTTTCGGGAGTGATGATTGAGGGAGGAAACGGGTAGGGTCGCAAATGCATTTGCATAACTATGATGATAATTTGCGGGTCCGCCCAAACTGTTAAGCTAATTTGCGTAGATTATAGGGGTCGATACATATGTATTCCTATGAAAAACAACTTCCTGAATAGAATTACCATAGATCCCCAAATCCTATTTGGAAAGCCTAGTATCGGAGGCTTGCGCTACCCAGTCCAAATGATATTAGATTTATTAGGGGCGGGTATGTCTACGGAAGAGTTACTAGAGGACTATCCAGACTTAGAGAAGGAGGATATTCAGGCATGTTTACTATTTGCCTTGAAAATGATGTCTGTCAAGAGTATCCATGAGGTTAAAGCTGCTTGATGAAATACCTCGTTGATGCCCATTTTCCAAAGCGGCTGAAGCATTGGTTACTTAACAATGGGGAGGATGCCATTCATACGTCGGATTTAGAAAAAGGAAATGCAAGTACAGACCTTGAAATCATTAGAATTGCTGATAAGGAGAGTAGAGTCATTATTTCAAAGGCCAGAGATTTCTATGAGTAGCGAATAATCCACAATTCTCCCGCCAGATTGTTGATGGTAACTACGGGCAACATGATAAACCATGAGTTGGTGAAGCTCTTTGAAGTCAACTTCCCAACAATAAAAAACCTCTTTGAATCAGGGAGTAATGTTATCGAGATCAACCAGAATGTGATAACCGTACACGAATAGGTTTATTTAAGTGGGATAGACAAGACCTGAGCACACGATTGTTAATGTCCCTGAAATCGCGGGCTGCTTTTACATTCTCCTCAATCTCCACATAATATCCATCGCTGAATCAATCACTGCCACCATCAGCTTTTGTCCTACCTCCCTCCTCTCGCTTCATAACTCCCCAAAAAGAAAGGCGCGACTAACCTAGCCGCGCCAAAATCCTTACAAAAGGGGGAATGGATCGAATCAGGAAAAGGGATTAACCGGGTAGGTTAACCTTAGAAATCTTTTCCAAGCCATCGACCAGGATCCCAAACTGCTCCTCCGCCATCGCTTCGCGCATGCGGGTAGAGAGTTCACGCAAAAACTCCGCATAGTCACTGAGGAGCTTCTTTCCCTTGGTAGTGATGTGTACAAAGATGGA
This sequence comes from uncultured Bacteroidia bacterium, assembly GCA_964521065.1. GTDB lineage: Bacteria > Bacteroidota > Bacteroidia > J057 > J057 > CAYVAP01. The sequence goes on from CAZFPQ010000011.1 coordinate 34,876, forward strand.
ACGTCGATCAGTTTTGGAATTGACCCGTTTTACCAGCTTTTGTCCTTCAAGCCGGTCCACAATGTTGGTCAGGTTACTGAGCTTGACTTGCACGCGCTCACCTATGTCTTTCATCTTTTTATCCCCGTCCGCTTCTAGCAGCTTGAGGATATCAATTTCTACCGCGGAAACCTTAAACCGTCGCTGTACGATCTCCTGATGCCGTTGAATAACATCAGATAACTGAAAGAGGCTTTGTTCTAGCCTTTCCAGACGATCTACATTGGAGGTCTGGTTTTCATGCATAGTCTAGGGCAATTAATAAAGGGTTGAATTAGCTTAGATGAGTAATATACACCTTTCTGGAATAAATTCGGGGGAGGCATTCTTTTTTTTGGTCAAAATTTCCTTTTGCCATTGTTTGCAGCCCATAATTTTTATTCTGGGCACAATGTTTGACTCAATTGAATCATATCCTCCCTAAAAATCACGCAGAGAAAAGGGTCGATTTATTGGCCAAATTGACTTTTCCCGAGCGAATCAAAAAAAGCACTTTTTATCCGAAAAAACAATAATTAAAAGTTATTTCATCAAAAAAAATTAGATCAATATATTATTCTTGTTTTGAATATTTTTTGAAGATCTTCTAGATTAGGATTGATTTTCCCCATCTCTTTTAGCTTCGCATCGTCAGTGTAAGGGAGCTCTTTTTTGGCTTTTTCAGGGTCTACTTCCACCACAAATTCCACAAACAATTCAGGCGTATGTAAGGCCTCTCGCATAAAGGGAACCAAACTGTCCTCCCGCTCAATCATGTTTTTGTGGAGATCATCTTGCAGGGCAAAAGTCCAGCGATTGTGGTGTAGGGTCGTGCGACCGTCCTTGAGAATTGAAGCGAGGTTCATTTTATTCTCCGCTTCCAGTCTTTTCGCAAACTCCATTAAGTTAGCCTGGAATTTCTCTTGCTCAATATGAATGGCAGGGTTGACTTCGTATACCCGGGTCTCGTCTTGCCCATTTTTTTCTTTTAGTTCTGCCTTTTTGGCCTCCAAGACATTGTGCATGGACTGGAGGTTATCCCCCAATTTTAATCCTCCTTCGCGATTACGCCGTTTTCTACGAGTCGGATTGGAAGGAGTAGAGCTGCTGGGAGCAGAGGTTTGGGCGACGGGTAAATCTGCTTGGGGAGCTTCCGTTTGTTGAAAAGAAGGGGATGGCTCTGGTTTAGCTTTTGGGGGCTCAGGCTGGGGAGATTGTGTTTTTGGGGCTAAGGCTTTTTTTTTTCCGCCTGTCCATTGCTGACAGGGGCCACGGCAACCGCTTCCCCACCACCCAGGCGAGCAACTTGAATGGCTTGGCTAAGATGGGCTAACTTGATCAATGAAAGCTCTACTACCAACCTTGGGTTGCTAGCTTGTTTGATGCGTTGTTCAGCTTCACTACACAAGTTGAAAGCATTGAGTAAAAAACTGGGATCTGCCGTGCTGCTCTGAGCTTGATAATTCGCTTTGACGTTTTCTGAAGTCTCCAGCAACTGAATCGTGCTGGGATCTTGACAGACCAAAAGGTTTCGAAAATGCTCCGTCAGTCCGACTAATACGTCCTTGGCTTCGAAACCTTTAGCGACTATCTCATCTAGTAACAGAAGCAGAGCAGGATGATTTTGCTCTTGCATCAGATTTACCGCCCGGAAATAATACTCGTAGTCTAGAATGTTGAGATTTTCTAGAACCTTTTCAAAGGTAAGCTTCCCGCCAGAATAGCTGATCAATTGATCAAACAGGCTGAGTGCATCGCGTAAGGCCCCATCTGCCTTCAAAGCAATTTGCTGCAGGGCGGCATACTCTGCCTCTATATCTTCTTCTTGGGTAATGTACTTGAGATGCTCGGCAATGTCATCCACTCGGATGCGACGAAAGTCAAACTTTTGGCAGCGAGAGAGGATGGTTGGCAGAATTTTATGCTTCTCAGTAGTTGCGAGAATAAAAAGTACGTGGTCTGGTGGTTCCTCTAGGGTTTTAAGAAAGGCATTGAAGGCTGCCTGGGAAAGCATGTGAACCTCATCGATGATGTATACACTGCGCTTGCCCCCAGGAGGAACGTATCGGGTCTGTTCAATCAGATTCCTGATGTCGTCTACACTGTTGTTAGAGGCGGCATCTAATTCATGGATGTTGATGCTTTTGCCCAAGTTATACGACCGGCATGAATCACAAGCATTGCAGGGTTCACCATCTGGCTGCAGATTCTCGCAGTTGATGGCTTTGGCCAATATGCGGGCGCAAGTGGTTTTCCCCACCCCTCTAGGACCAGAAAATAAAAATGCATGAGCCAACTGGTCCAATAGGATGGCTCCTTTGAGTGTATTGGTGACGTGCGTCTGCCCTACTACAGAAGCAAAGGTACCCGGACGGTACTTACGAGCAGAAACGATGTAATTACCCATGACTCAAAGTTAAATAAATTCTATCCTGAGAAAAATCTTAGAGGCTGTTTGGGTTTTGGTGTTTCGAGCCCAAACGCAGGGTTTTTTGGTCCTGACAAGCAGATTTTGGGAGGAATAGCGAGCTATTTCGAGAAAAATCGACGCATTCAGACTCCTACTTGGGGTCCTTAATCCCAAGTACCCGTGGCAAGACCAGTTTAGGCCGTAAACTCAACATCCAAACAGTCTCTTAGCGCCAATGGATGAACCGATATCAAACCGCACCTGGACTCTGATGGGTCTGGAGTTGAGTTCTTAACTTGAAGTAAGGGGTTTTCGAGCGCGTAACATTTCTCTTTTCCCCGGAGGGCCAGGAAGACGCTCGACCATAAAGCCTGCCGACTGAAGCCCTCTACGTACGACTCCTTTGGCACAATAGCTGACCCAAACCCCACCTGGCTCCATCCATGAAAAGACTCGCTCCCATACCGCTTCAGTCCACAGTTCTGGTTGTGCCTCCGGCGCAAAGGCATCCCAATAGACCAAGTGATAGCGAGCCTTAGGTACAAAGTCCTCTAATCGCTGAGCAAATTTACACAAAGAAAAGCCTGGCCTTATTTCATAGACTCTCTCCCAGGGGCCTTGATGGATGGCTTGAAGCTGAAAAGCTGCCTCAACTTGATCCAACTGATCATGGTAATTCAGAGAAGACCACTGCCCTTCTGTTAAAGGATAGGCCTCTAAGGCATGGTATTCAATTGGATGTGCTGTATCCATCAAAGAAGTCAACAGTACATTCAGTCCAGTACCTAAACCCATTTCTAAGATCCGCAGCCCTTCTACGGGTCTATTCATGCTGTTTAGTCCAGCCTCAATAAAAACATGTCGAGATTCCTGAATAGCCCCGTGGATAGAGTGGTAATGCTGATCAAATCTAGCCGTGTATAGGGTGGCCGATCCATCTCTAGTAAGCTCTATTTCTACTTCGGGCTCGCTACCAGGTTTCATAATACTTGACAATCTAAAGGTGAATTTGACGTGAGGAAGAGGAGCTATATCTGTATTTACGTAATAATTTGATATTAAAAATTACCAAATATGGCAATTAATCTATTAGTGAGTAAAGTTCTTACCGCTCCAAATATGGGAATAGGGGGGTATAAATGATCAAATGAGCCTCAATTTATCCAAAATCAACTAAAGGGCCGCCTCACCTAACATTGACAAGAGATAAACGCAACGTTACATGGCTGTGTTATCTCAGAGGCGGTTCACGAGAATATAATGAGGCAATTCAAGATAATTTTGGTATTGAAAATTTTGAAATACCAAAAATTATCATGCGTATTTCTCCCTTCTTTAGCTCGCTCTTGATTACCGTTTTTTTCACTCATGACATCTTACACGCTCAATCTACACCTTATGCCGACTACCTACATGGCGCCACAGGCATGGCCTCTTTCGAGGAGAACCTAGGTCAATTCGAAACCGATATTCGCTATCAATGTGATCAACACCTCAAGCAAGTACGCTTTTTAGACGAAGGACTTTCGATTGCATTGATCAAAAAGGTAGAAGATAGCACTGCCTCAGAACCGCTCCCCCAATATCGCCAACACCAAGAGCCTGAAAGCGGCTGGTGGGAAGCCCTAGTTTGGAACCTCACTTTGCTAGGCACAGATACCGCCATGGAGCTAAAGTCATATGAGGCACGGGCAGGACTGAGAAACTATCTCCGCGGAGGGATAAGGGCAACCGCCGTACAACGATTTGAGGAACTTTGGTACCAAGACGCCTATCCTGGAATCAGCATGCGCTATTATGGCCAAAGTGAAGACGACCTAAAATACGATTTCATTCTGGAATCTTCTGCCAATCCCAGCGACATTCAGTTGAATGTATCGGGAATTGACAGCCTCGCAATCGACTCCTTGGGTCAACTCATCATTCATACCGCATGGGGAGAAGTAACCGAAGCTGCCCCATATGCCTATCAAAAACTGGAGGGCAGAGAGGTGCCAGTCTCCACCACTTATCGCCTGATTGACTCTGTGACTTATGGTTTTGAGGTTCTTGGCTCGGTACAATCAGGTACTCCCCTGATCATCGACCCATTGACTTTGACTTGGGGGACTTTTTTGCACGGTTCTGCCTCTGACGATTACGTCATTTCCATCGCCAGCGACAGCAGTGGAGCGGTATATGCCACTGGTTACAGTCAGTCTGCCACTTTTCCCATCACCCCAGGAGTATATCAAGCTACGCATGGAGGTAGCATGGATATTTTCGTCACGAAAATGAATCCAGGCGGCACCGGGCTCATCTATTCTACCTTCATCGGAGGCAGTTCATGGGAGATGGCCTATGGTTTAGAGGTGGATGAGTCGGGTCAAACCTTCCTGGCGGGCTTTACCCGCTCCTCTGACCTACCGGTCAAGACTGGTTACCAGATGGCGGCTCCTGGAGGGGGCATTGATGGTTTTGTGTTTGGCTTGAATGAAGATGGAGATTCACTTCTCTTTGGCAGCTACCTTGGCGGTAGCGAGCGGGATTATATTTATGACATGAAACGAGGCTCGGATGGAAGTCTCTACCTGACCGGTTTCACCCTTTCTACTGACTTCCCAGCTACAGCAAGCGCTGTTCAAAGTTCTTACGCAGGAGCAGGCGACGTATTTATTACCCATATGAGTCCTCAGGGAGACAGTGTCCGATATAGCACCTTTTTTGGTGGCAGTGGCTATGAGTTGGCCAATGCATTGGCTTTGCAATCTGATGGGAGCGTCTGGCTAGTAGGAACTACTAATTCTGGCAATCTTCCCTTGTCTAGCCATGCCTATCAGGATAGCCTAAGCGTAGTTTCAGGCTACACCCCTCAAGATGCATATGTCGCCCGTTTGAGTGCTGCTGGAGATAGCTTACTCTATGGGTCTTATCTAGGCGGTGCAGATGTAGATGAAGCCCAAGCCTTAGCCCTTACTCAAAATGGAGATCTTTTGATCGGCGGAATGACCTTTTCGACCGATTTACCTACCACGATAGGAGCATACATGGACGGCAGCCATCCCAACTTGGGACTAGGAGACCTGTTCCTGCTTCGTTTTGATACGGCGTCTCACCACCTTATTTATGGCACCTACCTAGGAGGCAGTCACAACGAATATTGTAAGGCTTTGCTCCCACTTGACAATGATCAAATAGCCTTATTGGGCGCCACCAAGTCCAGCAACTTTCCCGTAACGAGCGGTTCCGCCACCTTAGCGGGAGGATTAGACGCTTACTTGACTGTATTCAATACCCAAACTTCACTGCCTGTACAGTCTAATCTCTACGGTGGTGCCTTCAATGACTATCCGCGCTCGCCTTCCAGCATGCGCTTGCTCGACCAGCAAATGTTGGTCGGAATTACCACCCATAGTGCCGGGATGCCCATTGCCGGAGCTACTTATCAAACCACCAAGGCCAACGGTGCTGATGACGCCCCCTGGCTAGGTGGCATCGACTTAGGAATAGTGTTGAATCAGGAAAACCTAAATCTTGACGCAAGCTTGGTGGCGGAAGGAGTCGAGCTGTCTTGGCCTTGGATGGAATCGGTCCAACAAGGACAAATAGAGCGGCGCAAGGAACTAGATGAATGGCAAATGCTGGCATCGCTCCCCTTGACTCAAAACTCTTACTTAGATCAGAACGTGAGAGAAGGGCTCACCTATGCCTATCGACTCAGGATACAAGGGACAGACGGGCTATGGTCTTACAGCAAGCTCACCTCTGTAAAAGTGGGTGAGAGAGCCTCAACCCTTGAGCTTAACATTTATCCCAACCCTACTCATGATTTTCTCAACATCAAGACAGGGGGCTTGGACGAGCAGGAAGGTTGGTTGAGCATGTTAGACTCCAAAGGAAGACTGATCCATCAGGTTCCTTTGGGCATGGGAGAAGAAACCAGCATAGACGTAGGTCAATTTCCTTGGGGGGTATACGGCCTACATTGGAAGGTTCCTGGCCAAGGAGAGGTCTACCAAAGGGTCATCATAGAATAGTCAATCGACGACGCATAACAGAAGTCTCTTTTCTTTTTAGGTATGGCTATCGAAATTGAAGTTCTCTCAAAAGGAATACTTCATGATGCTCGGCCTACCCTATACCTTAGCGGAAATTGCCCAAGTCGGTTTAGCCCTAGATTTATTTCAGGGGCAACTCCACCCTGAGCCTTTGCGCTACTTGGCTTATGACAGTCGCCAAATCAGTCATGGCCGTCAAACGGTCTTTATAGCTTTAAAAACGTCCAATCGAGACGGCCATGACTTCATAGAAGATGCTTATCAAAAAGGAGTACGCAATTTTTTGCTGGCCCGCCCCCCACAGCGCAAAGACCTAAACTTTGCTTTATGTGCCGATCCCTTGGAGGTTTTACAACTGTGGGCCAAGCATCATCGTCAGCGATTTTCCTATCCCGTAATTGGCATTACTGGTTCCAATGGCAAAACCACCATCAAAGAATGGGTGGCGACCTTGCTAGAGCCTTTTTTCCAATTGGTTAAAAGTCCGATGAGCTTCAATAGCCAGCTCGGAGTACCCATCTCCTTGCTGCAAATGCATCCCCATGCAGAACTTGCCCTCATTGAAGCAGGCATTTCCAAGCCGGGCGAAATGGAAACTTTGGCCCATTTGATTCAGCCCGAAGTAGGCGTCTTTACCCATCTTGGAGCCGCACATGCGGAAGGCTTTGCAAGTGAAGAGCAAAAGTTTGCAGAGAAGACCTTGCTCTTTCAAGGCAGCAACTTGGTCTTGGCGGGCAGCCAACAAGCCTGGGTCAAAGCGCAGCTCCAGGCCCGCTTTCGTCACCTTGCCCTGGTTGGGGAAAAATCTACTAGTCAAACGAAACTAGCCATAACTTCTACCCAAGCCACCGAAAAAGGCTGGGCACTGGCCCTAAGCTATGCCGGTGGGCCTAGCGTCCAGGCAGATTTCCATATCAAAGGAAGAGCCGCATTGGAAAACGCCACCTTAGCCCTGCTAACGGCCTTGCAGTTTGAGCCTAACCTAGGCAAGCTAGCCCCTCGCTTGTCGATGTTGCAGGCTGTGGCCATGCGCATGGAAATGATTACGGACAATCCCGATGTGACCATCATCAATGACAGCTATAATTCGGACCTAGATTCTGTCAGGATGGCTCTCCAACAATTGGCACAAGTCCACATACACCCCAAAAAGAACATCATCCTCAGCGACATCCCTCACTTGGGTGAACAACAAGTCTCGGCCCAGCAAAACATCTTTGAAGAAGCCACCCAAATAGCAGATCAGGTGTGGACAGTAGGCCCCGTTTTTGGCCAATTAGCTCTGGGCAACTCCTATCTAAACACCGAGCAGTTGCTCGCTCAATTCAGCTATGAGGATTTTTTGGACAGCACTGTTTTGCTTAAGGGAGCCCGGGATTTTGAGCTAGAGCGCGTAATTCCTTTGCTTCAAAGAAAGCTAAATGCCACCTATTTCCAGATTGACCTCAATCGACTCAGTCAAAACTTTCGCTGGCTTAAGTCCCACTTGTCTGAGTCGGTAAAAACCATGTGCATGGTCAAAGCCGCCTCCTATGGAGCAGGCACCTGGGAAATAGCCCAACAGTTGGAACGCGATGGGGCCCACTATCTTGCCGTCGCCTATGCCTCAGAAGGCATCGAACTACGCCAAGCAGGCATTCAACTGCCTATCATGGTCATGAACCCTGATCTCTCTAGCGTGGAAGCCTTGCTACAATTCAACTTAGAGCCAGAGGTGAGTAATTTTCCTTTCCTCAAACGCTACCTCCAAGCTGCTCGATTAAGTGGCTTACCCCAGTATCGCATTCACCTCAAGCTAGAAACGGGCATGGGAAGATTGGGATTTGTAGAAAAGGATCTCCCTAACTTGATAGACATATTAGGTGTCCATCCCGACCTGGAGGTCACTTCAGTAATGTCTCATTTGTCAGCATCTGATGATCCCAGCCAGGACCTCTATTCTCACCAGCAAGCACAGCGCTTTCAAGCCATGTTCCTTCGGCTACAATCGGAATTGGGCTTGGTGGCATTTCGCCATTTACTCAACACCGCTGGACTCCTCCGCTTCCCCGAGTACCATTTTGACATGGTCCGCATGGGTATCGGATTATATGGAATCGACCCTAGACCTGATCAGGCATCTTCCGAATTGGCCGAAATAGGCAGCCTACACAGCAGCATCACCCAGATTCATGCCCACCCCGCTGGAGACAGCATCGGCTATGGGCGAGCTCAACAAGTCAACCGGGAAAGCAAAGTTGCCATTGTTCCCATCGGATATGCGGACGGAATTCCTCGCTCATTGGGCTTAGGAAAGCAATCATTTTTGGTCCAAGGGAAATGGGCGCCTACCGTAGGCCGAATTTGCATGGATATGATGATGCTGGATGTAACCGGTATCCCCGAAGTCGCTCCTGGCCAAGAGGTGGTGTTGATTGGATCACAGGAAGATAAACATCTATCAGTGGGAGACTTAGCGCTTTCGGCGAACACTATTCCTTATGAAATCTTAGTCCGAATCAGTCCTCGAGTTAGGAGAGTTTATGTGAGAGAATAAAAAGAGCAAAGCGATTGAGGAAGTTAATTACTTGGACGAAAGAAATCGAGGTATGGCAGTATGGGCTATGGGCTATGGGCTATGGCTTTTTAGGTAAAAAACTACGTACCCCCTAGCTCCTTACCCCGATTACCGTTTTTCTTCTGTCCACCTGCTTAAATGATGACCCGATTTTGTCTCGAAGCCTTGCGTACCAGCATCTATAAAAAAGCCCAGCTCTCGGAGAACTGGGCTTTTGATATAAGTGAGGTCTGTGACCTACTCTTTCACAAATCTTCTAACTACGTTATAATCTCCCACTTGTAGGCTAAGCACATACAAGCCAGGGGCTAGTCCCGTCAGATCCAATTCAGCTTTTAAGCTCTGAGCTGGCGACCAAGTCTCAGTTTGCATCAGACGTCCTTGTAAATCATACAACTTCAGGGCCAAGGGCTGAACTTGATTCAAAGTGAGCTGGAGGTTTAGCTCCTGGGCAGCAGGGTTGGGATACAATTGATAGTTTTGGATTCCGGCTAGGTTTTCAATAGAAGCGATGTTGCCAATCAGGACACTATCTATCGTTACACAACCATTGGCATCGGTGACCGTCAGGGTGTAGGTTCCCTCACTGACTCCAGCTAGCGCGGAGCTGTCACTCCCTGAGCTCCAACTGTAGGTAAAAGGTCCTGTCCCCCCAGTGATGGTGGTACTCGCTCCCCCATCCAGGGCACCAGTAGTGGTCTCTTTGGTGATGTCAAAAGCAATTTCTAAGGTGTCGGGCTCAAAAATATCCACTTCGAGTGTGCGGATACAGCCTAACTCATCTTCTACCGTAAGTGTATAAGTCCCCGCCGATTGGTTGCTAATGCCTGCGGCATTGGTTACAGGGTCGGTATCCCAGCTATACAAGAAGTCTCCTTGACCACCGACGGCCAGGGCAGAAGCAGATCCGTCAGAACCGCCAAAGCAATCGACGCTGTCTACCACTGTTGTGGAAACAACCACCGGATTAGGAGCTTCAACTTCAAAGTCCTGGATGGTGGTGCAACCAAGGTCATCTGTCACGGTAAGGCTGTAAGTACCTTCGGCTAAACCATCAATCGCCACCGTATCCTCTCCATTATCCCAGCTATAGGTATAGGGAGCTTGACCGCCTACTACTAAGGCCTGGATGAAGCCTCCGTTTTCGTCGTGACAGCCTAGCCATCCAATGGTAGAGGCCGCAGAGTCAATGACGGCTCCTCCGTCGTTGTTGACGTTAACCTCAAAGGTTCCTACGCAGCCAGTGGCATCTGTGACCTGAACCATGTAGAGTCCAGCAGTAAGTCCAGTGGCAACGGAGTCAGTTTGATTTTGGCTGTCGTTCCAAGCAAAGTTGTAAGGCCCATTGCCACTGGTCATGACCACGGTTGCCGTACCATCGCTGCCATTACAGGTGGCATCCGTACTGGCGGCATCGGCGGTCAAACCAACGATCAAGGTCTGATCAGTAGGCAAGGTGTCGCTCAAGCTTTGAGGCGCTCCGAAAAGCTTGAAGAATACAGTAGCTACGATATCGATGCTGAACTCTCCGGTGTCGGTGGGAGTACCAAATACCCGCACACAACCTTGGCTACCACCGGGAAAACTACAGCTAGCGGGGCTACATGAGGTAGACAGTCCATTGGGTAAGCCGAGTACCGCAGTAAGCACCACGGAGTCGATATTCGCCGTAAATGCTCCTACGGTGGTATCGGTAGGCACGTTCAGGGTCAAGGTGACATCGTAAAATTGATTGGGACAAGCGGTGGGCAGGGTGTCAGGAGAAACCAGGCCGGTGGCATTGGGATCGGGAGTACACTGGGCCCAAAGAGATTGGTTCAATGAGCCAAGGATCAGCCAAAGGGCTGAGGCCCAAAGCAAGTAAGTACGCTTCATAAACTTCGTGTGTTGGTGGATAGGTTTAGGTTAGAAGTAAAAAGATGCCGTAAAGGCTCATCAGGAAAGACCCGGGGCAGGGCTATATGTTGCGTGTGAGCGAGCGAGTAAGCGTTTCGAACAGAAGAGAAAAGGAAATGAAAAAGGAATGGTTAATATAGCGTCGCAACTATTAACGATTCAACAGACGGATATTATACTTCTCTACGGGGCTAAGCCGATCCAAGATGGTCTCAGGATCGGTGATCTGGGGCAAGGCCTGATACCAAGGCATGCCTTCGAAATAGGCCCTAATTTCAGCTTGTTCAAACTGCCAGCCATGGTGGGCAAGGATAAAAGCTTGGGTTTTGATGCGGTCTTTTTCACTCATTTGCGTGACCTCTTCAGAGCTGAGTTTTCGGAGAGAAGCCTCAAAACCAGGCGGAGTATCTAGCTCTGGCAGAGGAGGTCCGGCCAATAATTTGCTAGAATTAGGAATGGGCCGATAGGCAACAGGACCCCTCGTAAGGGGTTGCTCAGGAGCCGTACGAGGAGTTCCCCACATGCGGCGGGTACTGTGGTAACGCTTCTTCCAATAGGGTTCACTTAGGCGGGATACGATCACACCTTGTGAGGAGGAGCTATGGATAAACCAAACTTCTCGGCCTTCGGTGTGCATGACTAAGCCCACGTGGCCAACTTTTCCTTTTTTCTCAAAAAATACTAGGTCACCTCGCTGAATTTCTTGCCTTCCAATCGGGAAACCTCGTTGAGCTTGATCGCCAGAATGACGGGGAAGTTCGATGTTGGCAGCTCGGAAACAAAGCACCATCAAGCCTGAACAGTCCAGTCCATCTTCATTGTTTCCTCCCCAATAGTAAGGGGTACCGATGAAGGATTGGGCCGCCGCAACCACCTTATTTACATCTTGACGAGACCATTGATCCGAGGGTTCATTGGGACTCATGAGGAGAAAGACCCACAACCATGCAACGGGAGAAATCATAGCTACATCACAGGTTTAGAGGCTTAAATATAGCCATCTTTCGCTGAATAATTGTGTATATTCGCCACGCTATGGATCAATCCTATTTTCAGGACCATATGTCCGACAACATTTGCTTTGGCTGTGGCAGCCGGCATCCAGAGGGCTTACGCATCAAAAGTCGGTGGGAAGGGGATGTCTCTATATGCCGTTGGAGCTCAGAAGAAAAGTACCAAGGCTGGCCCAACATCTTGAATGGGGGTATCCTAGCCACCTTGATTGATTGCCATTGCATGTGTACAGCCATGGCAGCTGCTTATCAGATGGAGGGCCGTGGATTGGATAGCCAACCGGCCTATCGCTATGCTACAGGCACCCTGAATGTGCGCTACCTCAAGCCCACCCCCAATGACCAGGAGGTAGAATTACGGAGCAAAGTTACCCAAATCAAGGGTCGAAAAGTCGTGATGGATTGTGAAGTCTGGGCAGCAGAAGTCAAAACTGCGCAAGCAGAGGTCATAGCCATTCGGGTAGCCGATAGCAGTCAAGTAGATCATCAAAACCCTTTCCAAGGCAACTCCTAATTTGACTTCTTAGCCCCCTAAGTTTATGCAAAATGTCATGCTCAAAGCCCGCGACGTACGCAAGTCTTACGGGCAACTGGAGGTCCTCAAAGGAGTCAGCATCACCTTGTACCAAAGCGAAGTCGTGGCCTTGGTCGGCACCTCAGGGGCAGGAAAAAGCACCCTGCTACAGGTGCTTGGCACCTTGGATCACAGTGACAGTGGAGATATCTACTTTGGCGGACGCAACGTCACCTCTATGAGTGAAAAGCAACAAGCACAGTTCCGCAATGAATCCTTGGGCTTTGTTTTTCAATTTCACCATTTGCTACCAGAATTCACCGCCTTAGAAAATGTGTGTATCCCCAGCTGGATCGCAGGGCGAGATCGAGAAGAAACCGAAGAGCGAGCAGTAGGCCTGCTTACCCGGCTAGGATTGGACCATCGACTAGATCATAAACCTACCCAGCTCTCTGGCGGTGAACAGCAACGGGTCTCCATGGCCAGGGCCCTCATCAACCAGCCCAAACTAATCTTGGCCGATGAGCCGACCGGAAATTTGGATACCCGCAACAGCGAAGAGCTGTATCAGGTAATCTTCGAACTGGCCCAGGATACTGGCGTTGCCTTTCTCATCGCTACCCACAACCTCGCCCTAGCGGCCAAGGCCGACCGCACCTGTCACATCGTGGATGGGGTGATTGAGGGAGAAGGTGAGGAGAGTATTGATTGAGGAAGCAGGAAAAATCAACCAATGGTGAAACAAGAGGTAGTCCTGTATTCAAGACAAACAAAGAATCTGAAGCACGAGTCTACACCTGCCGAAAAAGTGCCTGTATCGCTTGGGTAAGATGCCCTCCCATGGAAAAAAGACTGATCCAAAAAATTAGGCCCACCCAGCCCATTAGTTCGGCTGGAACGCCTTGCTTTCTGATTGCCTCTTGTAGCTCTAAATTCCCTTCGGAGAAGTGTCGCCGCGCTTTTTTTCGCCCTAGGCGCATCTGAAAATGAAAATAAGCAAGATTGGAACCCAGCCAAAAGAACAAGAAAAGGACCTGCACATCCTCGCGACGCCATGCCTGGCCGAAGGTCCATAAATCAAGCTGATAGCCCCGCCAAAATATCGCCCCGGTCACCAGTAATGACAGCAGAGGAGACAGCAATAACATAAGCACCAGGGTACCGATGATCAATGAAAAACGACTCCTTCGATATAGGCCCGGCCATTGGGTAGGGAACATAATCCATACCCAGACAGTCGCTAAAGCCAGGATAAGTAGAACATAGAAAACGGCAACGGGTGTCATAAGCAGAAGGATCCTCCTAGAAAGTTTCAATTTCTCAAAGAGGGGGGAGCATTGCAATCTTATCAGGAAAGCATTTAGCCTTTCTCTTCATACAAAAGATGCGGACATGTACCTCTACGGAGGCCTTCGTCTCAATGGGCAGAGACTTCCCCTTGCATGACATCTGAGCTTTTTCCTCGTAACCGAAGCACATACTTGAGTGACAACAAATGGGAAAGCAAAACCAGTGGTACCACTACCCCAGGCAGGAGGACGTAGGGAAAGCGCAGGACGGCCACGTTGGGCTGTTCAAAAGCCAGTTGCTGAAAAGGCAGAGGAGCAGAAAGGATGGCAATGCCCACAATGGTCAACAAGAAGCCCAAGCCCAGCACATTCCATACAATTAGCACGTTTCGACTAAGGTGTTTTCCTGTGCGCCATTGATAGACCAAGATCAGGACCGCAGAGATTCCTACCAGAATATCGAGGTTCCAGCCAGAAAAGGTCATGATCTCAGGGATGAGACTAGCTAAAAACAAGCCATACAGCGTCAATTCCACGGGGATTCGAATGCTATGAATACCCAGTAGATAGAGGGGGTTGATCTTGGCTAAATCATGCTTGACCAGCGTATACATCACGTAGGCCAAGGTGGGTAAAACGGCTAGCATGATGCGGGGAGGGATGGTATCTGTTTCTAAAAAAAATCCCTGTATGGCTAGGAAGCTTAAGCAGAGGGACCAAATCAAAGCGGTGAGAAGAAATCGACTAGAGCGGCCCAGAGCCTGGTAAAAAAGCCAAATACTCAGAGCCGTGATCAAGATAAAACCAAAGGCAAGCATGTGCGGATTGGATTATGGGTGGAAGTACAGCTAGTGACCACTCAGCCCATTGGCACTAGATGACAAAGTAAGGCTGCGTGGCACATCCTTTTGCAGCGATAAGTTGAGGCTTGCTACGCACTAATTTCCTGTCATATGGCAGGAAATAGATAAGCGGGATCAATCTTGACTGATCTCTTTACGGAGTCTACTTAGGGAAGTGTCGGTAATTCCCAAGTAGGAGGCAATATATTTGAGTGGGACTTGCTGCAAAAGCCCGGGCTTTTCTTCTATCAGACCTAGGTATCGATCTTTGGCAGACTCAGTAATCAGGCTGAGTTGGTGCCGTTTTAAAGCAAAATAGGAGTTAGCAAATCGACTGCGCCCCCCTTCGCGAAAGGGTTGGATCTGGTGGAAAAGCTGATTGAAACGGATAAAATCAATGCGCCACGTGACTAAATCCGTCAGGGCTTGTATCTGTTCCTGCCCGGGCTGTCTCAGCATAAATGATTGCCAATCGATCAAGATATCTCCTTGGGTAAAAAAATTGGTACTTATTTCTTGACCAGAAGGATCGATCACGTATGCCCTGGCGTAGCCAGACTCAATAAAGAAGTAATGCCCCGCTATTTGACCCGCTCGCTGTAGAAAATCATGCTTTTGATAGCTCACCTGCTCAAAAGCCTCCATAATCTTTTGCAATTCTTCTGGCTTGAAATTCTCAGGTGGAAAGGCATGGTGCAAAAAGTGTGGGCTAGGCATAAGCAGGACGTAGGATGAGATGAATCAGCAGCTTTTTCTCAATTGAAATCTCACGAATTACTTACAGAATGTCCAAACTCGAACCCTGATCCCTACTTTATTCGTTATATTGAGTATCCAAGTACGTTGCCCATGACTTCTAATCTAAATTACCGCAAGATTGCGCTCTATCTGGTGTTGAGCTTTGGTCTCAGTGCCCTTGGTTATTTCCTGCCAGATCTTTTCCTCAGCGATGAAAACCTACTCTTGCCATTGGCCAAGTTGGTGATGTACAGTTGGGGGCCTGCTTTTGCGGTTTTGGTTGTTCAAAAGTTGATCTACCAAGAGAGCATGGCCAAATATGGCTGGAACCGAAAACGCTACAGCCTACGCTGGATTGCGCTGTCTGTTTTTGGTCCCATACTGGTGGTTTTGGGTACCTTAGGCACCATTTTTCTTTTGGGAAATGGCTTACAAGTTCCAGGGTTTGGAGAAGTCATACTTAGCCTGGATGGTCAAAGCGAGTGGTTGATGCCCTATGCTAGTTCCTGGTTTGGGTTTTCTTGGATTGCCCCCATGATTCCGCCAGACATGTTGAACCTATTGGTTCTCTTGATTTTAGTGGGATTGATTGGCGGGGCCACCTTTAGCCTGATTTACCTAAGCGGGCAAGAAGTTGGTTTCCGCGGGTTCTTGTTGGCTGAAACCCGAAGCCTCGGTTTTCTGGGCAGCAACTTGGTCATCGGAGGCATCTATGGGCTTTGGCAGTTACCCCTTATTTTCTTCAGCCAGCCACAGGCTTTGGTCAACGTTGATTGGATGTTTGCCATCCTTGCAGTCTTTGGTTTTTCCATCGCCGTTTCCTTCCCAGCTGCGTGGTTAACCATCCGCTCACGCAGCATCTATGCTTCGGCTACCTTCCTAGGAGTAATGGGGAATCTCGCTCCACTTAGCTTCTTTTTCACCTACGACGTGCATCCACTAATTGGCAGCACTACCGGATTCGCAGGGATGCTTACCCTGCTGGCAATTACCTTCCTAATCATTCGATTTGACCGACTGATGGGTGAGGATTATGACAAGTGGGT
>CAZFPQ010000012.1:0-18878 GCA_964521065.1 uncultured Bacteroidia bacterium
AAAGTCCGCAAGAACAGTGGGTGATGTATTAGGTAAGTACCACCCTCATGGGGATACTGCGGTATACGACACCATGGTGCGTATGGCCCAGGATTGGTCCCTGCGTTATCCCTTGGTAGACCCTCAAGGGAACTTTGGTTCCATCGACGGGGATAACCCCGCAGCGATGCGTTATACCGAGGCCCGACTCAAGCGTCTTTCAGAAGAGCTGCTGGAAGATCTGGAGAAAAATACGGTGGACTTTCGTCCCAACTTCGATGATTCGCTTTCAGAGCCTACGGTACTTCCAGCCAAGGCTCCCAATCTCCTCATCAATGGTGCGAGTGGGATCGCCGTAGGAATGGCCACCAATATGCCTCCTCATAACCTTACAGAGGTAGTAGAGGCCACCATTGCCTACATTGATAATCGCGAGATCGAGCTAGAAGAGCTGATGCAATACGTAAAAGGTCCTGACTTTCCTACCGGAGGGATCATTTACGGTGTGGAGGGCATTAGAGACGCCTATGAAAATGGGCGAGGTCGGGTCGTGATTCGAGCTAAAGCAGAAATTGTAGAGGCAAAAGGAGATCGAGAGAAGATCATCATCTCTGAAATTCCCTACCAGGTCAATAAAGCCAATACCATCGCCCGCATTGCCCAACTGGTCAATGACAAGAAATTGGAAGGCATTGCTGAGGTCAACGATGAATCAGACCGCAAAGAGCGGATTCGCATTGTGGTGGATGTCAAGCGTGACGCCAACGCCAAGGTGGTGCTGAATCATCTTTATCAGATGACTGCCTTGCAGACCAGCTTTAGCATCAACAATGTTGCGCTGGTCAAAGGTCGCCCCCAGACCCTGGGGCTCAAAGCCATGATTCGCCACTTTGTGGACCACCGCCATGAGGTGGTCACCCGTCGGACGGAATATGAACTGGAGGAAGCCCGCAAGCGTGCCCATATCCTAGAAGGCTTACTTATCGCCCTGGATCACCTTGATGAGGTCATCGCTTTGATCAGAGCTTCGCAGACGGCGGACATCGCCAGGTCAGGGCTGATGGAGCGCTTTGAGCTTTCAGAAATTCAGGCCAAAGCCATTTTGGACATGCGCCTACAGCGCTTGACTGGACTAGAGCGAGAAAAGCTGCAACAGCAATACCGAGAGATTCGGGAAAAAATCGAATACTACGAGTCGGTCTTGGCCGATGAAGGCCTGCGGATGGGCATCATCAAAGAGGAACTCGAAGATGTCAAGGGTCGCTATGGAGACGAGCGCCGTACCGACATCACCTTTGCAGAAGGTGAAATCCGCATCGAAGACCTAATCGCCAATGAGGATGTAGTCATTACCATTTCTAACCAAGGATATATCAAGCGTACCTTGGCTACTGAATACCAGGCTCAGGGGCGAGGAGGAAAAGGATTTCGTGGAGCAGGTCGCAAAGACAATGACTTTGTTGAGCATATTTTTTCTGCCCGGACCCATAATTACATGCTCTTCTTTACGGAGCAAGGTAAATGCTATTGGCTCAGGGCTTACGAAATACCCGAGGGAGATCGCACCCATAAGGGCCGAGCTATCCAAAACCTGATCCAAATTGATCGGGAAGATCGAGTAATGGCCTACCTTACCGTTGAAAGTCTAGAAGACAAGGACTTCATCAATAGCCATTACATCATCATGGCCACCAGAAGAGGACTGGTCAAAAAAACCTCATTGGCAGCCTATAGCCGTCCTAGAGCCAATGGCATTATTGCCATTAACATCAATGAAGGGGATGAACTCTTGGAAGCTAAGCTCACGGATGGAGACAGCCAAATCGTCATCGCCAGCCGCAAAGGCTATGCAGTCCGGTTTGAGGAAACTACCGTTCGGGAAATGGGCCGTACGGCGACCGGAGTTCGCGGCATCAACCTCAGCGGAGAGGGAGATGAAGCCGTTGGGATGATTGTCCTTGCCAATGATGAACACCATGTATTGGTGGTATCAGAAAATGGTTTTGGCAAGCAAACAGCCTTGACGGAGTACCGGCTTACCAACCGCGGCGGTAAGGGGGTGAAGACCATGAATGTTTCGGACAAAACCGGCGGGGTTATCGCCATCAAAATGGTCGAAGGCAGTGAAGAAGAGGACGTGATGATCATCACCCGGAAAGGCAACATCGTAAGGATTGCCATTCAGGAAATCAACACCCTAGGTCGAAACACAACTGGAGTCATGCTGATTCGCCTTCGAGACGGAGACCAAATTGCCTCAGTCGCTAAGGTAGTAGAGAAGAATGAGGAAGATGATGACCCAAGCGAAGAGGGTACGTCCGAAGATAGCAGTCCAGAAAACCAAGAGTGAAGATGATACTCCTTTGTTTTTTCGTTTGTTAAATTTTGAACCTGACTACCCCTAATTCACTCACATTAAATTATGAAACGAATCATAAGTCTAGCTTTTGTATGGGTGCTGCTTAGTCTCGCCCTTCAAGCTCAAAAATCTAAGGTCACCTCCGGCATTTTGGCCCTCGACAATGGCGACCCTCTCGAAGCGATCTCTAAGATTGAAGCCGGTATTGCTGACAAGTCTAATTTTGAAGGTGGTAAAGCGAAGCATCTCGCCAAAGGATACTACTTTCTAGCAAAGTCATACCTAACTGTCTTAGAAGATACCACCATCGACAACTCCCAATTGGATGATCCCTATAGCAAGATGGCTGATTATTACCGCATGGCTATGGATCACCCAAATAGCAAAGTAATTTCTAACAATGCCCTGCTCGACAATTTGCAAGAGCGCATTTGGTATTCTCTTTACTCTCAGGGTATTACCACCTTCAACGATGGGGAATACGAAGCCTCTGCTAAATTTTTCACTTCTGCAGACAAGACCAAGCCTGGCTTCTTCTTGAACCAACGCATGCTCGGATCTAACTACCTGCTGCTAGCCGAGCAAAAAACCAAGGCTGGGGATTATGAAGGGGCAAAGCAAGACACCGCCAACTCTGTAGTTGCCTTGGAAGCAGCCCTAAAAATCTTCGAAGACAAGTACTACGGAGGAGATGATGAAGAAGCCATGGCCGTTCTACGCGGTGGCCAAGAATTCTCTCAAGATTCTGGTCAGTTTTCTTACACCATCCAACAGTTGGCTTTGCTTTACGATTGGCAAGATCAAGATGAGAAAGCCATCGAAGCCATCGAGCGTGGCTTGAAGATCGCCCCTCAGGACAAGGACATCAAGCGCATGGAGCTGAACATTTATCAAAACAATCCTGCCTTGCTTGAAAAGGCCAAAGGAAAGTTTGAAGCAGCCATTGCTGATGATCCCAAGGATCTACCTATCAAAATGGCC
This sequence comes from uncultured Bacteroidia bacterium, assembly GCA_964521065.1. Lineage (GTDB taxonomy): Bacteria > Bacteroidota > Bacteroidia > J057 > J057 > CAYVAP01. The sequence continues at coordinate 3,320 of CAZFPQ010000012.1, forward strand.
TACGCGGGACTTTTAGAGCGCAACGGCGAAGTAGATAGGGCGCAAGAGCTCTATCAAGATGCCTACGACCAAGATCCTGAAAACTTGCAGGCCAACTACGGCCTCGGTGCCTTCTTCATCAATCAGGCAGCATCTCTTAGTGCTGAAAAGTCTGATATTACAGATGAGAAAAAAGTCGAAGAATACGATAAAAAGATCCTGGCTCTGCTAGAAAAAGCCTATCCATTCATGAAAAAGCTCCATGAGCTTCAGCCAGATGAGCGTGAGTGGCTTAGCCAGCTGGTTTCTATCACTGGGAACCTGGGCTATGACGATGAAATGGTGGAGTATGGTAAAAAGCTAGGTGAGCTAAGCAACTAATCTCCTGCGACAGTTTGTGTCGCGCAATTGTAATCATATGAAAACCTCTGGCCTCTCTGGGTCAGGGGTTTTACTTTTAAGATATCAGGTTCCATCAGAAAGCTAACTCACTTACACCTTAGACCCATGTACCGAATCTACCTTATGATCCTAGCCACCTTTCAAATTCACATGCTTCCTGCCTCTATAGTAGACAGCAGTTTTCATGGGTTTACCATCATGCACGAAATGGAATTGGAAAATGAGCCTAGCGAGGCTTTTCGAGCTTTTGTAGAAGACCTAGCAAAGTGGTGGAATGGCTCACATAGTTTTTCCGCAAATGCGGAAAATATGTATTTTAATCTAGAGGATAAGGGTTGTCTCTGCGAATCTTGGGGGGAAGGAAACCTAGTTCGGCACATGGACCTAGTCAATCTACAACCGGGGAGCTTGATCGTCCTACGAGGAGGCTTAGGACCTTTGCAAATGATGGCTGTTCAGGGCAGCATGAGCATCAGCTTTGAACCCATCGAAACAGGTACGAAAGTTCGCCTGGTATACCGAGTAGGAGGCTATGCGCCAAGTGGCTTAGCCAGCTTAGCAAGACCGGTGGATTACGTGCTGGGCGAGCAAATGCAGCGATTTGAGCAGTTCATGAAAAATTGATGGAGGAAGCAGAAAAATAAACCCAATTTCCCAATGAATGAAAAATGTTCTTATTTAGTGTAAAAAATACACTAAATTACTTTCTCTTAACATTACCCATGAACCCCGCACCTGAACGTTCCCCCCTACTTACTGACCTTTACCAGATAACCATGGCTTATGCATACTGGAAAAACCAGCAGCATGAGCGGGAGTCTGTCTTTCATTTGTACTTCCGAAGTAATCCCTTTGAAGGAGGTTATGCCCTGGCCGCCGGATTGTCGGAAGTCATCTCCTACTTAGAGAACTTTTCTTTTGGCGTAGAAGACATCGCCTATCTACATACACTCAAAGGGAATGATGGCCAACCTCTGTTTGAGAGCGGCTTTTTGCGCTACCTACAACAGCTGCGCTTCACCGGGGAACTTCTAGCCGCCCCAGAAGGGACCTTGGTCTTTCCTCATGAGCCACTCCTACGTATCAAAGCACCATTGATCCAGGCTCAACTCCTGGAAACGCCACTTTTGACGCTGGTCAATTTCCCTACCCTCATCGCAACCAAGGCTTCACGAGTTTGTCAAGCAGCCCAAGGCGATACCGTACTTGAATTTGGGTTGAGGCGAGCCCAAGGAGTAAATGGAGGACTTACCGCTAGCCGAGCTGCCTACCTTGGAGGATGCCACGCTACCTCCAATGTACTAGCTGGACAGCGATTTGGCATTCCTGTCAAGGGCACCCATGCACACTCTTGGGTCATGAGTTTTCCAGATGAAGAGGAAGCATTTGAGGCATATGCCAAGGCCATGCCTAACAATTGTGTCTTCTTGGTGGACACCTATGATACTATTGAGGGAGTAAAAAAGGCCATTACTACGGGTCAGCAACTTCGTACTAAAGGTCATGAGATGGCAGGGATTCGATTAGACTCCGGTAATCTGCGCGACCTAAGCATTGAGGCTCGTCGTCTCCTTGATGCAGCAGGGTTCCCAGAGGCGACCATCGTAGCGAGCAACGACCTAGATGAGCATACCATCCATCGGCTCAAAGCCTCCGGAGCCCGCATCAATGTGTGGGGGGTAGGGACGAAGCTTGCCACGGCCTTTGATCAGCCCGCTTTAGGTGGGGTCTATAAACTGGCTGCCTTACAAAGTGAAAAGGGCGAATGGGAATACAAGATCAAGCTTTCCAATGACGCGATCAAAATCAGCAATCCAGGTATCCAACAGGTTTTCCGCTTTGTGAAAGAGGGAGAAATGATTGGCGACCTGATCTTACACGAGCCCTGGGGCAGCAAAGACGCTAAGATCAGCAGTTTTTATGGTGCCTCCGTATCAATAGAAGGAGCGGAAAAGGTCCCTCTCCTGGAGAAAATTTTCCACCGCGGTCGGCGTCTTTACAACCTGCCCAGTTTAGAAGAAAGCAGGGCTCGTGCGATTAGCCAGTTGGAGATATTGCCTGAGCGATATCGAAGACTCATTGGTGCGGCAAGTTATCCCGTAGGTCTAGACTCGAAGCTTTCTGAAGAAAAACAACGGCTAGTCAAGGCACATAAGAACCAGTAAGCTAACGCCGGATAACTTTGTCGGTGAGCCAGCGATCATCTGCAAGCTTGAGCCTCAGTTGATAGATACCTACCGGAAACGGACTCAAGTCCAGCCCAAATTGCTGCTCAGCGTCAAACACTTTTCTCCGAAGTATTTTCCCGCTTAAGTCGATTACATAGGCCTCTAAAACAGGCTCCTCACAACTCACTTGTACCCATCCTTCTGTAGGATTTGGGAAAAAGCGCCAAGCAGGTAGCGGTTGACTAGTTAAGACTGAGTCCTCTGATACGGCCAGGGAGCTATCTGTATCCATTGGAGGACTGGGAACCCAAACCGTGTCGGGATCTAAGGCTGTAAAGGTATTTTCTCCACAAGGCTTTATCTTTCCAAACTGCACCACTAGGCGGGTAATTAAATCATTGGCCAATTCTACCTCGTAGCTATCCGTGCTTGGCTCAATGTGATCTCCGCCTATTCCACTGTGGTTGGTCAAAAAGGTGTAGGTCCCGTTGGTGGCCAAAGCTAAGCTACGCATCAAGTACTCAGTTGACTTATCAATTCCACTCCCAGATAAAGGGATAATCCGAATCCCTTTTTGGGCGGCTTTTTCAATTAGACGCCTGACTCTGACTAAATTAGATTTATCACCATGAGGAGGAGCATCTAGCAATAGAAACAACAATCGCCCAGCGGCTTGCTCAGACCAGTCTAAACTGTCCATCGCAACCTCTAGGGCTATATCCGCAGCCTCAGGGAAGTCTCCCCCTCCACTGGCCTGCTGGGCTTGGATAAAAGACTTGGTGGTTTCCCAGTCCTCCGTCAGTGATTGGTAGCGGTAGAGATACTCGTCAGCTTGGTCGCGATAAAAAACCGAGCCTAATCGCAATGGATGTCCAGGCAAACTGTCTTCAATCCGTTGGATGACATCCATGAGTTCGGCTTGTAAATAGGAGATCTCATCTGCCATAGATCCAGTGGCATCTACGACAAAGGCGATATCTACCACTTGAGGCTGCTCGCAGGGCAGATCCACTTGTAAGGTATTGATATCTTCAAAAAAGGGCAGCCCAGGCATTTCCGCGATCACCTGTCCTTCCGCATGAACCTTTAAAGTCAGGTGGGTTATTTCTTTTCCATCAAACATCCCAGCCCAAAGCTCTGCTTTTCCGGTATTATCCGTTTTCGTCTCCCAGACCTTTCCTTTACCTCGATGCCATAAGCTTACCGAATGATCTACTACTGGCTGAGACTGTTGGTCAATGATCTGTAAAGCAAACCGTTGCTCAGGGAACAGCTGCCAAGTTTTCTGGTGGGCCTTCAGCTCCCCATCAGTAAGGTCCTCCCACAGGGTCCATTTGCTAAAATCATGAATCTCTCCCGCGGTAAGTTGTCCTGCATTGGGAAGGTCCCTCCCCTTACCAGGTCCCGCCTCCGTTTCATAATCCATCGATACCTCTCCCCTAAAAGCATCCGTCTCTATACTCATGGCGGGCTCCATCATGGCCATTTTGGGTTCTGAACGAATAGCTATGCTTGATACGGCCCCGGTTACCTCAGTTTTCTTTTCACTGGGATACCCTACGATCAAGACCTCTTCCATTTCCCCCGGTTTTTGCTGTAACGTAACGCTCAATACCGTATCGCAGGAAACCTCCACTGTGTCCGAAAAGTGGCCTCCCTTGGTGATGATCAAGCGAACTTTATCCTCTGGCACTGCCAACTCAAACCTTCCCCGTGTGTCGGTGCGGGTACTGATATCGAGGTGTTCCACTTCTACCAAGGCAAAGTCTAAGGGAATTCCCTTATCAGAGCGAACCTCTCCTGCGATGTGTATAGACTCAGGGATACTCCCCCCCAACAACAAGCAACAGGCTAGTAGATAACAAAGGTATTTCATGAACTCAGGTGGTTTGGGATTATGTCACATTGGGTTAACAACCGATTCTACAAGTCGTCGTAACATAATGATAGATCTCCCCACTTCACATATTCCACAAAATCACCCATCAATTATTTCGATGGGTTTCCACTTTTATCCTAGCTCTATTCCTATGAAAGCCAAACTCTATCTGATCTCACTTTTCTGCTTGATGACGGTGGGGGTATCTGCTCAGATCAATCCAACCCGCCTGCAGGGCTCGATCCAGTATCGACACCCATTTTTATCCAAGGACAGCTTAGCTCCTTCTGCTGTAGGCGTAAATCAACTGGTGAACCCGTCGATCGCCATTCTTTGGGGCAGTGGCAGCGATTATCATCAATGGGAGCTGAAAGCACCTTCGTTCTACCACGGTCGACCATGGGGTCAGAGTTTGGGCTGGGGAATGACCTTGATCAGTTCCTACCAGTATAACCTCGTTTTATATCAAGGATTCATCACCAGTTTTTACCTGGGGTCGGGGGTAGAATTGGCTTATCAGCGTCAGCGACGCAATGCTCAAGCTCCCAGTACGGCACCTTCAGAACGTATTCAACAATTTGAAGGCCGAGCACGCTTGGCGCCCGGCCTTTTACATGATTTTTCAGACAGATTTTATTTCGCTTTGGAATTGCCCATAGACATCGTCTCCTTTCGCTCAAATCGACACACTACCTTAGCCGTAGGCGAAAGCGGACAGGATATCCAGAACAGATCTTCTACATTTTCTTATCCATTCCAAGAAGGCATCAGCTTGAAAATCAGCCTCGGCATGATGCTGGACCCATCCTAATCGAGTGGACATAAGGAAAACGGTAAGCGGGTTACGGGCTATGTCATGGCAATTATTCATTCTTATAAGCATAGCTGCCTAGGCCCTACCCCGCCTTCTTCTGTCTACCTGCTTACTGCTTCACAAAGGTTTCGCTCCAACTATCTCCCTGCTTATTCCAAACCACGCAGTGGTAGGTCCCGGCTGGAAGGTGTGATACTTGCAGTTCAGAAAATCCTTGATTAACCCCTATCTTTTGAAGCAAGATGTGCTGGCCCATTGAATTTAATAGCCTTAGCTGCCCCCCTTGAAAGCTTGTAGGAAACTCAATTTTCAATTCACTGCTAGCAGGATTCGGAGAAAGCTTGAGTCTGGCCTCGGGCTTAGCTTCAACCTGGGTAGTCTGCCCAGTATAGGCTCGACGGGCAAAAACCTGGTTATCTACGGCCAATTCATATACAATCTCTGGAAAGGTAACATCAGAAATTACTTGGGCATTGGCCACATCAATCAAAAATAGACGAAAGTTCCCGGTGTCCTCTCGAGCTACCATGACCATGGTACGTGATAGCTGATCAAAATCGATGGAACCGCCAGCAATCCCAGTTTGATACCCCGCCAAGATCGGAACAGAATCCAGTAAGGTTGATTGCCCAGTTAAGGTATCGACTGAGACCAAGAAGGTTTCTGTATAGTCCACACTGGTAATGGGATCTGGAGGAAAGTTTGAATTGCGCTTGGCCAGTAATCCAATGAGCTGATTGCTGGTATGGTCAAATTGCAAGGCGCGAAAGTATTCATCGGTCGCCAGCGTAGGCTGAGTTATGATCTGTCCATTCTGGGAATTGAGATAATAGAGTCTCTTTTGATTAGATTGATCATAGCCCACAAAGAAATAGCGATGATGATTAGAGTTATAGCCATCACTGAATAAGGCGACGGAAGACAATCCAGCAATAGAAAGGCTGTCGTAGGCATTGCCTCCAGCCAAATCCAGCTTTACCAAATACACCTTTCCTTGATCAAAAGCCAATCCGTAGGTTTGCTGGCTTTGCAAATCATATTGTAAGGCAATAGGAGGGGAACCGGCTATCGGGGCCTGGGACCAGTCACTGCTGTCTACCATGGCTTGATAGTAAAAATCTTGCCCGTTGTCGTTACGTCCCCAAAAGATGTAGCGGCGCCCATCATGATCATAGGTAGAAGCACCTGCACCCACAGCGAATGAATTGGTAATGGTGAAAAGGGAAGTCCCTACTGCGGTAAAAGGATCAACTTGGACAAATTCAAAGTCACCCTGCTGGGGATTTTGCTGATTAGAATTACGTAAGCCATAGAGTTTGAGCCCCTGGGCATAATTCAAAGTGAAGCTAAATGCGAATAGAAGCAGAAAAAATACACGCATGGAAGTAATGGTTAAAGTAGAGAAGAACCCAGCGGTTGACTAAGTCCTTTTTCGGATAACTTCTCTGCTTCTGACTTGGTTGGAGAATGGCCGGGTTGATTTAGTTTTCGGTAGGAATTAGCAAGTTTTAAGCATCGCAATCCCTATCCTTGATGCTTAATCTGGCAAAAGTGATCAATTGCCGATGGATTCATAGATCGCCGCGAAGTCTTTCCGCCCTAGCCCTTTCTCTTTGGCTTGGGCAAATAATTCCTTGGCCAAAGCAGCCATAGGCAAAGGAAGTCCTTCCTCATAGGCACAAATGGTAGCGAGGTGTAGGTCTTTATGCATCCATTCCAAAGGAAACTGCACCTCGTAATCCCCTGATCGTATCATCTCTGCTTTTGCTTTGGTAAAGGGGGCAGATACGACTAGGTTGGGTAGTGTATTGAGTAGAAAATCCTTGTCTAATCCCATCCGCTCACCTAATTGCAAGGTCTCGCTAAAGACCAACATAGACTGAGCCAGCAGGCTATTGACCAACATCTTAAACGCAGCCCCCTGTCCCACAGCCCCCATATGAAGGGTTTTTTGCCCCATGCTATCCAATAGAGGCCGTACTTCTTCCAGGTCCGCTCCTTCACCCCCTACGAAAAAAGTGAGCTGAGCTTGCTCCGCATGAGGCTTGGTGCCAGCCACCGGTGCATCCATAAACCTTAGGCCAAGCCCTTGCGCAAGCGTAGCTGAATCACGGGAAAAGGAAGGATTAACGGTAGAACAATCCACCCAAAGTGCTCCTTTTTTCAAATGGGGCAAAGCTTGCTTCCGCATTACCTCATCCACCACTTCTGGCGTTGACAGCATGGAAATCACGACATCCGCACCTTGAACCACCTCCGATAAGGCTGGGGCCGTCTTAGCACCTTGCTTGACCAGTTCCTCGGTGGCAGTGAGAGAGCGATTGAATACGCTCAGTTCGTGACCTTGTTTCAATAGGTTGAGGGCCATGCGCTGGCCCATGATTCCGAGTCCTATAAAACTGATGTTCATTTTGAGGAGACATTGAGAGTTTAAGAGCTTTGGATAAGGGGATGAGCATAAATTACTGGCTCAGTCAACCAAAATCCTTTGGCAAAATGATGGCTCAAATCTCCCATTATGCAGGGAACATGGATTGAGCAAGTCGCCAAAAGTGTCACTTTTCGATCAAAAAAATCCACTCTGTTATTCACAGAGCGGATTCGGATATAGCTTGATTACAGCAGAATTTGTGTTCTACTTTTTTCTACATGTTACTTAGAGCCTGTTTAGGCTTTGGTATTTCGAGCCCAAACACTGAATTTTTGGGTTCTGACAAGCAGGTTTTTGGGCAAGGCTTATCTACGTAGCAAGGTCTTCTTACTCCATTCTGTTCCGCGCTCATCTTTCAGTCGAATAAAGTATAAACCATTGGCCCAGTTTTCGGTGGAAAAGCGTTCTTCTGAAAAAGTTCCTCTCGCTTCGCCTGAGCTTCCGGCCACCACTATCCCGCGAATATCGACTACCTCTAGCTGGTAAACGCCTAAGCCTTCTCCCTCTAACTTCACCACCAGTTCTTCTTGAGTAGGCTGAAAATAGGATGTGAGTTCTATACCCACCGACTCTCTAAGCAGGTTGCTAGTCGTAGATGCCGCCAGTTGGACGACCAAACTTGTATCCAGAGACAGGTTGGTGATACATGTGTTCGTTCCAGCATTGTAATTACCCAAGCCGACCTCAAACAACACATCGATGCTATCAAAAGGAGCCGTAGGAGTTCCCGTCACTTCGATACAAGCAAAGGCAAAGGAGTCTGCTTCACTATGGTCAATGGTGATCAAGCAGTCGGGCACATTACAATCGTAGGTTAGGCCCAAATCGGTAAGACTGGTGTCGCTGTTGACCAAACTGGTGTCTGCTCCCACAATTTGCGCGGTACAAATATCCAGGGTGATCGTGCCTTGCCCAAATGGAACAGTCAATTCTTTGGGTATGGCAGCATTCAAAACGGTGGTATAAGGCTCACCTACCGTCGCGGTGGGAGGAATGGAAGGAAATACCCCCAGTGAATCCAGGTTGGTATCTGGCTGACAGTTGCTCTGGGCCTGCAGTCCCGTAAAAATAGTTAAGGCAAAAATGGCGACAACAATCGCCAACAATTTGGGTTGATGATTCATCTTTGGTTGGGTTAAGGTTCAGATTTAGCAAAAGACAAGTTAGCCAACAATAGGTTCCTTTTCCTACGAAGGATTAAACAAAAATATTGCTTATGGCCAGATTGAAGGTAGGGGATGTAGCCCCAGCTTTTACCCTACAGAATCAAAATGATGAGTCTATTTCTCTTGATCAATACCACGGAAGCCCTTTGGTGGTATATTTCTATCCGGCGGATGACACGCCTGGCTGTACCGCAGAAGCTTGTGGTTTTCGGGACCAATATGAAGATTTTGTAGCGGCAGGGGCAGAAGTGATTGGCATCAGCCGAGATTCTGTAGAGACCCACGCCAAATTCGCCCACGGCAGAAAGCTCCCCTTTCAATTGCTCGCCGATCCAGGCTCAAAAGTGACCAAGGCTTATGGAGTAAATGGAGGATTAATGGGCCTGATTCCGGGCAGGGAGACCTTTGTAATTGATCCGGATGGAAGAATTGCCCATCACTTTTCTTCACAATTCCAGATAAGCAAACACATTGAGGAGGCTTTATCGGTGATCCAAAGCCTACAAAAGGTGGATAATTGAAAATGCACAGTTTTTTGCCTGTTTTTTAGGGGGAGCAAATAGAAAAATGGAATCCCTCTGATTTCATGACTTCCCTTGCTCGGCGTCTGAGGAGGCCACGAATCCGGGGCGGGGTCTAACGAGAGCTTAGGCTAAAGCCCATTAAAGCCAGTTTGAGGCGGCGTTGGACTGCATTCGGTGGACTGGGGCGGCCTGGTGCGCAGGCCTGGAATGCAGAGCGTTTTTGCCTACTTTTTGCGCTCAAAAAGTAGGGCCCGCCGCAGGCGACATTCCAACTGGAAAAGAACGATTTTTAAAACGCCAAGCGCGAACCTAAAAAAGTGATCACGCAACACCACACCTGGTAAAGAACCATTTGTCATCACACCTGAATCACCCCTGGGTTAAATGGTTGGACCTCAGGATTGCCATTGGCGGCCTCTATGCCACGGGAAATGATGCTACGGGTATCTAAGGGATCAATGATGCCATCGACCCACAGGCGAGCCGCCGCATAATAGGGTGAAGTCTGTCGGGTATAGCGATCAGTGATGGTTTGCAATAGCTCCTTTTCCGTATCCGGATCAATCTCTTTTCCCTGCTTTTTGAGTGCCGCTACCTGGATTTGTAACAAGGTCTTGGCCGCCTGCGCGCCTCCCATGACTGCGATCTGGGCCGAAGGCCAGGCGTAAATTAAGCGTGGGTCATAGGCTTTGCCACACATGGCGTAGTTTCCAGCCCCATAGCTGTTGCCTAATACGAAGGTAAACTTGGGAACCGTAGAGTTTGCCACTGCATTCACCATCTTGGCGCCGTCCTTGATGATGCCGCCTTGCTCAGAGCGAGTCCCGACCATGAAACCGGTCACATCCTGCAAAAACACCAGCGGAATACGCTTTTGGTTGCAGTTCATGATAAAGCGGGCTGCTTTGTCGGCGCTGTCAGAGTAAATCACGCCGCCAAACTGCATTTCCCCTTTGGCAGATTTTTGTACCATGCGCTGATTGGCCACAATGCCTACCGACCAGCCATCGACCCGGGCATAACAGGTCAGGATGCTTTGGCCATATTGGGCTTTGTATTCCTGCATGGAATCCCGATCCACCAGACGCTGGAGGATCTCGCGCATGTCATAGGGCTTAGCTCGGTCACTGGGCAAGATGCCCATGATTTCCTTGGGGTTCTTGGCGGGCGATTTGGCCGCTGTTCGGTCAAAGCCAGCTTTGCCTTTGTCCCCCAGCTTCCCAATCAAATCACGCACCGTGGCCAGGCAAGTGGCATCATCTGGCATGAGGTAATCGGTAACTCCAGAAATACTGGCGTGCATCTGGCCTCCGCCCAATTCCTCTTGATCGGCGTCCTCGCCGATGGCCGATTTGACCAAATAAGGTCCCGCTAGAAACACCGAACCCGTTCCATCGACGATCAAAGCCTCGTCGCTCATGATGGGCAAGTAGGCCCCTCCCGCTACGCAAGGCCCCATGATGGCCGCGATCTGAGGAATGCCCCGACTGGACATGATCGCATTGTTGCGAAAAATCCGCCCAAAGTGCTCTTTGTCGGGAAAAATTTCATCCTGCATGGGCAGGAAAACACCCGCACTGTCCACCAGATAGATGGTGGGAAGATGATTCTCCATGGCTATTTCTTGGGCCCGGAGGTTCTTTTTCCCGGTCATGGGAAACCAGGCCCCGGCTTTGACTGTGGCATCGTTGGCTACGATCATGCACAAGCGTCCTGCCACCCGGCCAATGCCGCTTACCACCCCTGCAGAGGGAGCTCCCCCGTACTCCTCGTACATGCCATCTGCCGCGAGGGCCCCGACCTCCAGGAAATCAGATTTGTCGTCCAACAAAAGGGCGATGCGCTCCCTTGCAGGCAGTTTGCCTTTTTTCCGATGCTTGGCTAAGGATTTCTCTCCCCCCCCTTGATAGACGGCTTTCAGTTTGCCATCGAGTTTGCGAAGCAATTCTCGGTTGTGGTCTTCGTTGCGGTTGAAAGTCAGGTCGTCGGGGGCAAAAGCGGCGGTATATTTCACGGAGTATGTTTCTGTGGTGGATAATGTCTTAGCAAGTTAAAGAAAAACGGAAATCACAACAAACGTTCGTTAGGTGGCAAACTAACTCCCTCTACATAAAAATTGACCACTTGAATCCACAACAGGATTCAAATGGTCAATTATCTTTAAGCAAAGCCTTACTTAAGCCAGCGCTTCTTTTACGCGACCAGCCGCATCAGCCAAAGTGATGGCGGAAGTGACCTTCAAGCCAGACTCATCAATGATCTTAGCCCCCAACTCGGCGTTGGTGCCTTGAAGGCGTACGATGATGGGTACAGGGATGTCGCCAATGTTTTTGTAGGCCTCCACGACCCCGTTAGCGACGCGGTCACAGCGCACGATGCCGCCAAAGATGTTCACCAAAATGGCTTCCACTTTGGGGTCCTTGAGGATGATGCGGAAACCTTGTTCAACGGTCTCAGCAGAAGCGCCACCTCCTACGTCCAGGAAGTTGGCAGGGTCGCCTCCAGAAAGCTTGATCATGTCCATGGTCGCCATGGCCAGTCCAGCACCGTTTACCATACAGCCTACGTTGCCGTCAAGCTTGACGTAGTTGAGGTGAGACTTGCTCGCCTCTACTTCGAGGGGATCCTCCTCCGCAGTATCGCGCATTTCGGCCATGTCCTTATGTCGGTACAGGGCATTGCCATCGATGGCCATTTTACAGTCTACCGCAACGATCTTGTCATCGGCAGTTTTGAACATGGGGTTGATTTCGATCAACTCCGCGTCTAGGCCCTGGTAAGCTTTGTAGAGGTTCATGATGAACTTCACGGCGCTCTTGAAAGCTTGTCCGCTCAAGCCCATGCCAAAAGCAATTTTGCGCGCCTGGAAACCCGTCATCCCGGTTACGGGATCGATCCACTCGCGAACGATCTTTTCTGGTGACTCTTCGGCCACCTCTTCGATGTTTACCCCACCTTCGCTGGAAGCGATGATCACGTCACGGCTGGTTTCGCGATCCAAAGTAATGGAAAAGTAGAGCTCTTCGCGCTCGCTGTCACCAGGATAATACATGTCCTGGGCAATGAGGATTTTGTTTACTTTCTGGCCACCGGTAGCTTCATTTTGGATGGTTACCAAGGTACCTCCCAAAATTTTCTCCGCAGCTTCCTTCACTCCCTCTACGCCCTTGACTACAACTACCCCTTTAGAGCCCGTTTCGGTCACGGTGCCTTTGCCCCGGCCTCCAGCGTGGATTTGAGCTTTAACAACGAAAAACTTACCGTCAGGGCCATCTTCGTAGAGCTTTTCAGCAGCAGCGACTGCCTCTTCTACACTGGCGGCCATGATGCCCTCTTGGATGGGTACCCCATAGCTCTTGATCAACCCTTTGGCTTGATATTCATGAAGTTTCATGTGCGGAAAATAAAATGTGGTGTTCTGAATTAATCGTGTCGGGGTAAAAATACCAGCCAGGGGGGGATTTTCAAATTGGTGTGAAACAAAAAGGGGAGGGAAAGCGAGGGGCCTTCTTATTCCTATCATGAATTGCAAATCCATGACAGGAATAGCTTCCTTAAGGTCATCAATGGTCCAGCACTCTGACACCTTTCAACTTTGGGCTGACTTTGCTAGATTGAGGGCAGACAGCCCCTGCGAATGCCCGATTTTCCTAAGCCTCTGGTTTTTCTCACTTTTGCCAATGACCGCAGCCAGCCTAACCGCATCCTCTTTGAGCTGGAAGCGGAAAGGCGAAGCTTGCTGGATTTGTTTCGAGGCCAAGCCCAGCTAGAGGCCCTAGACTACGGTTCGGCACCTAGTCAGCTCATGGCGGGACTCAATCAAGCCCAAAATCGGCTAAGCATCTTCCATTACGGAGGACACGCCAATGGTACCCAGTTAAGCCTGGAAGCAAGCCTGGGGCATAACGTCTCCTTAGCCAGTCAAAACCTCGCCCAGCTACTGGCTTTGGAAGCCCCAAAACACCTCAAGCTGGTTTTCCTCAACGCCTGCGCCACGCGAGATCAGGTAAGCGAGTTATGGAAAAGGGGAATTCCCGCCGTGATCGCGACTTCTCAGCGGATCGGTGACCAAACCGCCCGTCAATTTGCCGAGATCTTTTACCAAAGCTTACTGGCCGGCTTGCCCTTGGAGCAGGCCTTCCAACAGGCGCGCATCGAGTTGGAAGGGGGGCAAGCCCAGCCTAGGGTTTACCGCGACCTAATTTGGGAAGGAAACGAGGCCGAAGATGAATTCCCCTGGGGCCTCTACTGCCAGGACGATGCCTTGCTCAACTGGAAGTTCACCGAGGAAGATTTCCTGGCCGAGGCCCTGCGCCAAGGCTCACAGGATTACTTTGCCCGCGAAACGGCCCCTGGCCGCCGCCTGCACGTGCAGAACTTCGAAGAGTTGCTGCTCACCAGCGTTGACCACGAACGCCCCCGAGCCAAGCTGCCCGATACGGCTTTTACTTATCAGGGGCAGCAACTCGGTCGCCGCGAAACCATCGAGCGGCTCTGGGCCGAGCAACTCCCTCATTGCCTGATTTTGGGGGAGGGAGGTCTGGGCAAGACGGTGTCCATGCTTCGGCTGTGGGAAGCCTACCTCACGGCGGGCCCTATTCCTTGCTTCATCGCCCTGAATGAATACAACCAAGCCCCCGATGGCAGCCAAGAGTTTCTGATCAGATACCTAGCCAAGCAGTATCTGGGGCAGAGTCACCCAAGTCCTGCCCAGCTGACCCAGCTACAAGCCTGGCTGGAAGCACCTTGGCCCCATGCCCAGCCCAAAGCCTTGATCTTGCTAGACGGATTCAATGAAGTGAGCGCCGAAAGCACCGGCCTGCTGCGCGAACTAGACCAGTGGCGGCGTACAGGCCAGGGCCTACAATTCGTGCTCACTTCCCGCTATGAAGTCAACCTCAGCTGGGCCCAAGGCTTCCACGAGCTGGCCTTGCAAGCGCTGAGTCCCAGCCAGCGAAATGCCTACCTAGCGGCTCAAGGCCTGGCTGTACCCGAGGATGAAGGTTTTGCAGAACTGCTGGGCAACCCCATGCTGCTCACCCTCTACGGTGCCACCGCGGGTTGGGTCACCCGCTACCAAGCCGACTCCCGCTTTGCCTTCAAAACCAAAGTAGCCTCCATGGGTGAGCTGCTCTGGAACTTCCTCGAAGCCCAAGTAGCCAAGCTCACCGTCGAAACCCCCAATGACCCACCTCGCCAAGCCGAGCTGCGCTGGCTGCTGCGCCACCTGCTGCCCTGGATCGGCTACGAAATGGAACGCCGTGAGGCCTACACCTTGAAGAAAAAAGAGCTCAAGGCCATCATCCAAGCCTACGGAGAAGCCCAGGCCGAGGACTGGGAAGACTACGGAACCCACTTTCCCCTCTGTGGTACCCGCTGGGAACAACTGGATGACCTAGAAGGCCCACTGGCCAAAGCAGAAGCAAGCAAGCACCTCGACGACCTACTGGGTAGCCTGCGCATGCTGCAGCCGGAGGGCGCAGGCTTAGCGTTTCTGCATCAAAACTTCCGAGACTTTTTTGCCGCCCTGCATCTGCGCCATCAGATCGCAGTGGATGTGGCCCAAGCTCAGGTTCCCCAGGTACTCAAGCCCCGGGCCCTGAGCCTCTACCTGCGTCGGTTGCTGGCCGAGATGGAAGGAGAAGTCCACAACGCCGCCCGACTGGTGAACCAGCGCTGGTCCATTGCCCATCAGCAAGACAACCTATTAACCCAGGCCCTGGATTGCTGCCGGGGGAAGCAAGGAGAGGAGGCGCGCGGTCTGGCTGTGTTCAACCTACTGGAAATGATCCACGAAACGCGGGGAGAATGGACGGGCTTAGATCTCCAGGGACTGGACCTCTACGCCGTGAGCTTGAGCCGGCGCATCTATCGGCGCAGAGGGTTTATCCCCTAAAGCATCACCTTCATCACCCCCCTCAGTCAATCATGCCATCGGGCTCATTCCTTTTACAACTTACATCCCATGCTAAGCCATACCCATCTCCAAGCGCAGTTTGTTTTTCCTCAAGGACACTCTGGGGGAGTGAACTGCGTGGCATACCGAGCCGACGGCAAGCGCATCATTTCGGGATCTGACGAGATCAAGGAATGGGACCCCAACACCGGACAATGTCTCAGAACCTTCGAGGGACATTCACGCGCTATTAATTCGGTCGCATACCGAGCCGACGGCAAGCGCATCATTTCGGGATCT
>CAZFPQ010000012.1:18978-24089 GCA_964521065.1 uncultured Bacteroidia bacterium
CCGACGGCAAGCGCATCATTTCGGGATCTTCCGATGGGTCGATCAAGGAATGGGAAGTTGATTCTGGGGACTACTCGCGCAACCTATCAAATGTCTTCGGTCTTCAAGTTCAGGGCTGGGACTTTCGCGGGGCCCAGCACGACTTCACCGAGGAGGAGCAGCGCCTGCTGCGCATGTACAGCGCCATCCTCGATGATGAGGATGCGGCTCGGTGGGAGCGGCTGATGGCGGAGGAGGAAGAGTTTTACGCGGAGTGAGGCTTGTTACCGATTAGGAACCGCTGCCGGGTTGGGTGATGCGCCCGTTCGGAGAAGAGTAAAAACAGATTCGGCGGGGTTGGGAAACCCGCGCCGAACAAAGAACATTTTTTCAGGTTGCTTGGCGTCTCCGAACGCCAAGCAGTCTTATTGCTTCTGCAACTCCCCCAGCAACCAATTCAGTTGCACCCTAGCGTCGCTGATCAAGCCCTGATAAGAGCGGTAGTGGATGCTGGCGTCGCGGCGCTGCTCGGCTAGACCGGGGCTGAGGGCACCGCCCAGGACGATGACGTCTAGGTCGCGGCCGGGCAGGTAGCTCTTGAGGTCGGCTTGGTATTCCAAGGCTAAGCGACGGTCCATCAGGTCGATGGGGTGGTCGGGGGCCTTGAGGTCCAGCAGGATCATGCCCTTGCTAAAGTCTTGGAGCAGGAGCAAGGTAGGGGCGTGCTTGGCGTGGCCATTGGTGAATTTGTGGCCGACGTAGAGCTGCACCACGTCGTGCAAGCCCTGATTGGTGGTGATCATGGAATAGTTGCTGCCCAGCACCCAGAGGTTGCCCGCCAGGGCTTTGTGGATCTGATCGAGCGAGGTCTCAGGGTTGAAAATCAGGTTTTCAAGGTCCTGCAAGACCTTGGCCCGGTGGCTGGTTTGCTGGGCCATCAGGGCCAGGTCCACCATCCCAAATTCGGCAAAGGCATCGGTGACCACGTCTAGGTGGCCATTGTGGGCGGTGGCTGCGGCGGAGAGGGAATCCTTGAGGGTCCAGTAATCGCCCTGGTCAAATGACTCCAAGAGAAGAGCTACCACGGACACGAGAATGTCCTCATGGGGTCAAGCAAAGGCGGGTTTCGCTCTCGCCATAGAATTTGCGGATTACCTTGTCAAGCATGCGCTGGGCCTGCTGGCGGCGGAAAATCGGCAGGCGCTCCAGAGATCCGTTGATGCGGCGCTTCAGGCGGGTACGGGAAGCATCTAGTTCGCGTTCATAGACTTCTCCGATGCTGGTTTCCAGCAAGGGGCGCACCTGATCGAGGATTTCCCGCAGGGCCAGGCTGTTGTCGATGATGGAACCCCAGTCGGCGGTCACGTCCTGTTCCAGGCAATCGGCCTGGACTTCGCCGTAGACCCGCTTCAGCAGTTTGATGGGCAGGGTTTCTTCTTCATCTAAACCAAAGTATTGGGGAGACCCCACGACTTTTCCTCCTACCCGAAAGACGATGCCCGACTCCTTGAGGGCAGAGCGAGATTCAGCGATGGTGTAGCGGATCTGGGCTTGCTCCCCTCCATTTAAAGAAATTGCATGTTCGAAGTTGTCCCCGGGGATGTCCTCGATGTCTACCATTTCTCCATCCACGAAAATCTGAAACTCCGCCGAGCGGCCATATTCAATCACCAACAAGCGTCGCAGGCGATCCGCGCTGGGAAAGGCAAAGCTCTGGTTGATGCCGCTGAGCACGATTTCTGTCCCGTGTAGCTCGGGGTCACATTCGCGGGTTTCGATGGGGAGCTGTACCAGCTCCAGGTCCTGCTTGGCCTTGACCAGTTCATCGCGCAAAATGCGCAAATAGGTCTCGGTCCCACGCACGTAGGTGCGGATTTCCATCACCGAAGCGACCATTAATCCAGCGAATTTCCCGATGCCCTTACGCCCCTTCACCAAGCGATTTCGCAAACGGGTGCGCTCACCCTTACGTGAGACCCGGCTGCTGGCGATGTTGAGGTATTCGTGCCGCACTTCGGCTTCGGTCATGCCCGTACCATTGTCGCGGATCACGATGGGCTCTTGAGAAAGGGGAGTCGGCAGGCTTACTTCTACGCGCTCAGCGTCGGCGTCGAAGGCGTTATCGATCAATTCTTTGATGGCCAACTCGGTAGAGCGGTAATTCTCCCCCAGAAGGGAAGCCAAGCGAGGATCTACTTTGAAGGAGGCATTTAGCATGATCGGGGACGATTTGTTGACTGGTTAAAACATAGGGATAACGGCCGACCCAGGTGGACATGGATCGAATTGATATTCCCGAAAAAGAGGTTGTTTGGGTTAGGCAGGAGATAAGGCAACCCAAGCGTAAAGACAAAGGTAAAAGCAAGTAGGCAAAGGCTTTCCACCAATCCTTTTTCTTATCCACACCTACCCATGTGGATATGTGGAATACATCGGTGAAGCTTGCATAGTCTGCCCGATCTTACGTCGAACCATCGTTCCCCAGACCAATAGATCCGAAGATTATGCTTATTTTCACTCTTGATCTGTTGGACTTGGATGGGTCCGCTTTCGTTTTTCGGCATTTTTCTTGCGTAATCATGGAAGCATATCCACCTAGCATCCAACGTAATTTTTCCCTAATCCTATGAAAAGAAACCGTGTGCTCACCTGGCTCGGGGTCGCTGTTCTAAGTCTCTCTGTGGGCTTCATTTCTGAAGTAAATGATGACTATCTGGAGATATCTAAAAACCTAGACATTTTTGGCCATCTCTACCGGGAAGTCAATACCCTGTATGTAGACGACACAGATCCGAGCAAATTGATGCGCACGGGCATTGATGCCATGCTTTCTTCTTTGGACCCCTATACCAATTTCATCGGTGAAGAGGACCTAGAAGATTTTCGTTTCATGAGCACGGGGCAATACGGAGGCATAGGGGCTTTGGTAGGCAAGAGGCAAAACAAAATTGTGATCCTAGAGCCATACGCCGACACCCCCGCTGATCAGGCGGGACTGAAAGCAGGGGACCAAATCGTCGAGGTAAATGGGCAGGCGGTAGACGGCAATACCATGGCGGTGTTGGATGTGCGAAACCTGTTACGCGGTAGCCGAGGCACCACCATCAGCATGAAAATCAAGCGACCTGGCATTGATTCACCTTTGACTCTCTCTATCCGACGGGATCGCATTGTGGTGGACAATGTCTCCTACACAGGCTGGGTAGAAGATGGCATCGGCTACATTGCTCTCTCGGGATTCACTCAGGATGCAGGCAAAGAAGTACAGGAAGCCGTTTCTCGCTTCCAAAAGGAAAACCCACAACTGAAAGGCCTGATTTTAGACCTGCGCAACAATCCTGGAGGAAGGCTAGATGAGTCCATTCGAATTGCCAACGTTTTTCTAGAGCAGCGCGAACTGATCGTAGAGACCCGGGGCCGGATTCAAGGATCCAAGCAAAGTTATTATGCCCAGCGCCCCCCCATTGCTCCCAAGGTTCACTTGGCTGTCTTGGTGAACCGTGGCAGCGCCTCTGCTTCTGAGATTGTGGCGGGAGCCATACAAGACCTGGATCGGGGCGTGATCATAGGCCAGCGCAGCTTTGGAAAGGGGCTGGTACAAAACATTCGCCCCCTAGCCTACCGTACCCAGCTAAAAGTTACCACCGCCAAATATTATACCCCTAGCGGTCGCTGCATCCAAGCCATCAACTACGCCGAGCGCAACGAAGATGGCAGCGTCAGCCGTATTCCCGATAGCTTACGTAGCAGTTTTCAGACCCAAGCAGGCAGAGTGGTGCGTGATGGGGGAGGAATTGGCCCTGATATAGAGGTAGAAAAAGCAGCGCTTCCATTGGTTGCGCGGGCCCTGCAAAATCAAGGCCTCATCTTCAATTACGTTACTCAATATGTAGCTGAACATCCAGAAATTTCCTCACCTGAGGAGTTTGAATTGGATGAAGCCAGTTACCAGGATTTTATAAAATTCACTCAGACAGCGGAGTTTTCTTACCAAACCCCAGCTGATAAGGAACTGGAGGCTTTGAAGGAAACGGTTGAGGAAGAAGCTTATGCGGAATTATTAAATGAAGAATTGCTGGCCCTAGAAAAGGAACTGGCCCAGCAGAAAGAGGATGATCTGAGCAAATACCGAGCTCCCATCAGCCGCCTCATCAAGGAAGAAATCTTAACTCGCTATTACTATGAGGCAGGCGCCATCAAAGGCATGATTACAGAGGATCCTGAGGTAGCCGCAGCAATTGAGATCCTGAATCAGCCGAAGGATTACGAGAAGATTCTGCAAGGAGAAGAGAAGTAGGAGGGTGGAAAAGTTAAGAAGTTAAGAAGTTAAGAAAGTTAACGAGTTAACTAGTGAAGGAGGAGTATAGGATTCCGCTGAGGTTGTCATTTCTACATCTCGCCTCACAACATGTCAAAGTTTTCCTAAAAGTCAACATTCTCCCAAGCCAAAGCTCCCCTAGCGACCAGCAAGTTCCAATGGGACAGCATCGTTTGGCGAAGACTGGGTTCACAATGATAGCTGAGGCCACATTCCTCAACCGTTTTCACCAAAATAGGAGTAAGCTGGGGATAGTGAACGTGAGAGATGCGGGGAAATAGGTGATGAATCACATGGTGGTTAAAGCCGCCAAAGAGAAAGTTTACCAGGGGATTTTGGGTACAAAAGTCCGAGGCAGTTAGGACCTGATGCTCGGCCCAGCTGTGCTGAAAATTTCCCTCTTCATCAGGAGTGGGAAAAACGGAGTGTTCGCCCACATGGGTAGAAATCAAAGCGATCGCAACCACAGCACTACCGGAAAAGTTCATAAGTAGGTAACCTAGCAAAATCCACCCCCATTGTTCAGGCATCAACCAAATGGGAAGTCCCAGCACGTAGCCTAGATAAAACGTTTTAAAGCCAATCAGCTTGGCCCACTCTACCCCATGTGAATCTTTGGGGCGATAGGCCCCTATCCCCTGGGCCATGAAATCCACAAAATCTCTTCTAAGCGTCCAGTGAAGGGTGTAGAAGAAGTATAACAGAGGCATGTATAGATGCTGGAAACGATGAACCTTGCGCAACAAGTCGTCAGGAAAGATCCGCACAAAAGGTACTTGCTGAATATCTGAGTCTTGATGAATCACATTGGGAT
>CAZFPQ010000012.1:24189-51011 GCA_964521065.1 uncultured Bacteroidia bacterium
ATCCGCACAAAAGGTACTTGCTGAATATCTGAGTCTTGATGAATCACATTGGGATATGGATGATGGGCAAATACATGCCGATTGCGCCACATGTAAGAATTTGCTCCCAACAGATCAAAAGCGTGTAAGAAGAGTCGATTAACCCAGGCTCGACGAGAAATAGCGCCATGGGCGGCATCATGCGCTAAGTTGAGTCCTAGTAAAATTGCCAGAGCCCCCATTCCCAGATAGCCCAATAGCAACCACGCCGCATTCCCCTGACTTTGAATAATCGTCCAATAGCAACATAAATAGGCCCCCAAAAGCAGTAAACCCTTGAGGTAGAAGTAGGGCGTAGCAAAGGGAGATTGCTCGCGTGCCTCAAAGTGCTCTCTCACCCTCTTTTTGAGTAGCTGAAAGAAGGGGTCAGATTGGGAGTCAAAACTTATTTTCTGTGCCGTTGACATGACCATATAAGTTCAATGAATCTAAAGATATAGAGAAACAACGATTTAATCTCCTTAATTTCCTCACACATGCAGGTCTAAGGCTCATGCATTTCCCATCATTTATCATTTTTTTGACCCTGACAAATCATGTCAGAGAAAGCGATTTTGGTTTAACCTCTTACCCCTCAAATTCGTATTTTTACCATATCGGGCAGTCCGAAGCTTTCCGAAACACATATTTGAGCATTCTACCTATTAAAACCTTTCAAGCCTGATGCGAATTCCTCGCCGGTTGCTGGAGATAGGCCTTATTGTGGCTGCTGTCACCGCCTTGATCTTGACTACAGTTCCTCCACGAGAGAAAAAGGTAGGCAAGCGGCCGATTGCATTTCTTGCTGCGGACCCGGCTTGGGCTGAAAGCACCTTGGCCCAGATGAGTCAATTGGACAAAATTGGGCAACTATTGACCCTTAGGGTAGATTCTACTGATGTCGATATCGTCAAAGGTGACTTTAAAAAGCTCCCTCTGCTGCCAGGACAGTTGGCCCTGGGAGACCTCAGTCGACAGCAAGTCATACAAACTGTGAACCAGGCTCAAGCAGCGAGTCCTTGGCCCCTGATGATTGGTCACCTGCCAGGAAAACTAAGTCAAGACTTGCTGCGGATACCAACTGGAATGGCATTGGGGCAGTTTAGGGAGGAAAAGTATGCTCAGGCATTGGCCTCTGACTTGGCGAGCCAAAGTCGAGAACTGGGAATCCAAGTTCTCTACCTTCCCTCCCTAGCAGAAGGGTTTATGAGTGAAGGGGTAGAAGAACACATCCAGCGCCTAAGTCAAATCAATCAGGCCCTGGCTGGGCAGGGAATCCTCACCTGCCTATATCCCGTATTTCCCTTTGTCCAAATATACCAAGATAGCAGCCGACAAAACCAACAACTTGCACCTTATCGCAACCTTATTGGACAGGGCTTTCCTGGCTGGGTACTGGGAGCCCAACCTCAAGCTAGCCGCAAAGGCTTTCCCCCACCCGTAAGTGCGCTGAGGGTTAACAAGCTATCCTTCTCGGGACTAGTTCAAGCCCAAGTTCCTTCTGACAGCAGAGACCTCTCGGTATCGGTACGCCAACTACACCGACAAGGAGCTGAGCAATTCCTGGTAGGACTGAACCAGCTTGAGGAGACCAAGCTGGCACTCGAAGAGTTGATTCGCATGGGAGAGCTCAATGGAGCAGAACTCGACCGTAGGGTAAAAAAAATCTTGCTCGCCAAGTCATGGACGGGGGCTCAACAGAGGCCATTCGCCGATACACTTTTTCGTAATGAGGCAAAGCAGCAGGCTCTTTCCTGGAAGCAAACTCAACTATTGATTAACCTTCAAACCTTGGTCCGCGATCCCGAGGACGTCGTTCCTCTGGGCGATCTCCAGGGTAAAGCCTTACATATCTTAGCCTTAGAAGGCAGCTACCCCGACCTGGTACAACAACTCAGGTATTATGGTCCTACCAGCAATTCCCGACTTGAAAGGGATAAGCAAGGACAATGGCCAAACTTGTCTATTAGACGGTTTGGGCGCTATGACCCTGTGGTCATTTTGGCCCAAGACAGCATTCCTACCCGCGAACTTGACCCAAGCTTTTTCTCTTCTCTTGATGAATTGGCGAAGAGGCGAAATGTCATCGTGGTTCAGGCTGGGAAGGAGGATAATTTGATCCAATGGCCGAATTCGGTTGCATTGCTGCATGTACATCAGTTAGACACACAGGGCCAGCGAATCCTAGCCCAATTACTGATGGGAGGGCTTAGCCCTCAGGGGCGACTGCCACTAGACCTCAATGAACAGCTGAGTTTTGGCCAGGGGCTCGTTCGTCCTAAAACTCGGGTAAATTATCTTCCCCCAGAGGCAAGGGGACTTCATCGCGGTTCGCTTCGGCGAGTAGATACCTTGATCTGGTCCGCTATGCAAGAGGGCGCCATGCCTGGCTGTCAGGTCTGGGTAGCCCATAGGGGGCAGGTCATTCTCAACGAAGCGTATGGCTACCACACCTATGCCAAACGGCGTCCGGTCTATTTAACCGATCTCTACGATCTCGCCTCGATGACCAAAGTCACAGCAACCACGGTCGCCGCGATGCATATGGTAGAGCGGGGCAAAATTCGATTGAGCGATCCACTGAGTCGCTTCTTTCGCAATCAACACGTACTGCTCGATACGGCCCTATGGTCAGATAGCAGCCTATTGGTGTACCAGGCTCCGACTCATGATAGCCTAGTTCAAGACTCGCTTCCTCCTGACACCTTAGTCCCTAGGTCCTTTGTGCTTCACCAGCCTTCTGTTACTCGGGGACAAGCTCCACGACCCTTGCGGATTGACTCCATCAAGCTCAGTCCGGACTCGGTCTTAATCGTTAAAACCTACTCTGGAGGCAAGGTAAAGGTTCGTTCTCCTATCATGGACATTACCTTGGCTGAGCTATTGACTCACCACTCAGGCCTATCGGCTGCTCTGCCCATTTTGCCCTACCTCAGTTATCGAAGGTTGGGAGATCCTCGTTTTGGAAGGTACTTCCAACCACGCGAAGACAGCAGTTATCAAATCCAGGTAGCTCGCAATTTTTTCCTTCGTCGCGACTTCCAGGATTCCATCTGGGAAGCCACTAAGGCCATGTCCATTGACACCAATCGTACATATCGCTACAGCGACGCCAACCTTGTCTTGGTCCAACGGGTCATCGACTCGGTGAATCGTCAGGGCCTAGACCAATACCTCCACAGCAACTTATACGAATCTCTGGGAATGCAGCAAACTGGATTTCGGCCATTGGATTGGACGGAGGCCGAACGGATTATTCCTACAGAAAGCGACCAAACTTGGCGCTATCAGTTGCTAAGAGGCTACGTGCACGACGAAACTTCCGCCCTACTCGGTGGAGTAGCTGGCAACGCGGGACTCTTTGGCAATGCTAACGACCTTGGTCACCTGTTTCAAATGTTGCTTAATGGGGGAAGTTACGGTGGAAAAACCTACCTGAGGCCTAGCATTGTTCGGAGCTTTACTACTAGGCAACGAGGCCATCGTGGCTATGGCTTCGACCTTCCACCTTTGCAAGGGGATTATTATCTTAGCCGCTACGCTTCCCGCCAAAGTTGGGGCCATACTGGCTTTACGGGAACCTGCGTGTGGGTAGATCCTAAGGAAGAATTGGTTTACATATTTCTTTCCAACCGAATACACCCACGCGACAACAACGGCCTGATCAATACCTTGAAGGTTCGCCAAAGGGTCCATGATGCCGTTTACGAGGCCATATTTGAGGCCAAGCGAGAATCTGAGGCGCTAACACTGTGAAGCAAAGAGACATCAATACCATCATCGTCCTCATGGCCTTAGCGCTTTTGGGGATTGTGGGCCTGCAGGTGCATCAATTGCAGCAAACCCTGGACTTGAACCAACAAAGTTTTGATCGCCAAGTGAGTGATGCATTGAATCAGGTGATCAATCAATTGCAGTCCTCTGAACTAAAAACCAATTTCGTTCGCTATTCTCGTCAGCTTGAGGTGAAAGGCCCCGAGCCCGGTGACTCTGTGTCTGGGCCTAACCTAAGCTTGGGAGATGATTTCCTAGGACAAGAAAAGCCTATCCTTAGGGGTTCTCAGCTCATCAAAATTAGAGACAGCTTGGCCATTGTTACAGAGCAGGAGACCTATCTCAATTTGGACTCTTCTTTCTTGGGGGGAAAGGAATTGTCTTACGTGTACGTTGCCTCAGCAGAAACGGATAGCTCAGATCTAGCCATGGAGCTAAGAGGAGATCCCAAGGTGTTGGAACTGATGGGTCAAACCCTTGATGGGCTTACCGGCCTGCAACGGAGTCTAGAAGAGCGATTGGACTCTACGCAAATCGACACCTTGTTGCGAGCAGCATTGAACGAGCGAAACCTTCCCCAAGACTTTCAATTCACCTTAGGGGGTGAAGAGCAAAGCTGGATCTTAGAAGAAGATGGCCTAGAGAGTTTCCGAGCCAGACTCTTTCCCTATCTCAGTGGTCCTGACCGCAGTTATCTTTACCTGTCTTTCCCTGCTCAGTATGCCCACGTGATGAGCAGCACCTGGCTTCAAGCCTCTCTTTCATTGCTCTTCAGCGGCATTGTCTTGCTCGGATTTTGGCTAGCTATCCGAGCTATTTACAGGCAAAAGCAACTATCAGAGATGAAGAATGATTTCATCAACAACATGACCCATGAGCTAAAAACTCCTATTGCCACCATCTCCCTAGCGGCAGACGCCTTAGATAATCCCATCATCCGGGGCTCCAGTGACAGCCTAGACCGTTATTCACGCATCATTCGCGAAGAAAACCAGCGAATGCACAAGCAAGTTGAACGAGTCTTATTGGCAGCACGCTATGATCGGGGAGAGGTTGAATTGAAAGAAGAGCTAACCGATTTGCATCGGGTTATTCAAAAAGCTGCTGAGACCATTGCGCTACAAGTACACGAGCGCGGCGGTAAGCTCACCTTAGATTTGGCGGCGGTCCATCCCAAGCTCATGGCTGACCGAGTTCATCTGAGCAACGTGATCTACAATTTGCTAGATAATGCCAACAAATATAGTCCTGAGACGCCCAGTATTCACGTAAGCACCAAAGAGGAAGGCCCTTGGCTCAAAGTCTCTGTTCAAGACCATGGGGTCGGCATCAGTCAAGCAGACCAGAAAGAGATTTTCACCCGGTTTTTTCGGGTGTCTACCGGCAACCTGCATGAAGTAAAGGGCTTTGGCTTAGGTCTGAGCTATGTAAAAGAGATTACTGAGGCTCATGGAGGTAAAGTAGAAGTACAAAGCATACCAGGCAAAGGCAGTACCTTTACCCTATATTTTCCCATTTCAACAAGCTAGTTTTGCCTCGATCAGGTCAAATTTTCTAATTTCAGCCTCGCATTACTCATTGGCCAGCGGCCAATCCTACAACTTCCACTCAACTCCCTTCCATGCAAAAGATTTTACTGGTAGAAGATGAAGCGAACTTTGGGGCTGTGCTAAGAGATTACCTGCAAATGCAAGCGTTTGACGTGACCTTGTGCCGGGATGGCGAAAGTGGACTAGCCGCTTTCAAGGAGGCTCCTTTTCACCTTTGCATCCTCGACGTGATGATGCCTAAGAAAGATGGCTTTACCCTCGCCAAAGAAATTCGGGCAGAGAACGCAGAGGTTCCCATCATTTTTTTGACCGCCAGGAGCATGCGAGAAGACGTCATTGAAGGCTTTCGAGTGGGTGCAGACGACTACATCACCAAGCCATTTGACTCTGAAGAATTGCTGTATCGGGTCAAAGCCATCCTCAAACGGATTAATGGAGGAGAGACCCTACCGGAAGAGTTTCGCTTCGGTAAATTCTATTTCAATTATCGGCTTCACAGCTTTGAAATAGATGGGGAAGTACAACGCTTGTCTCCTAAAGAAGCAGACTTACTGAGGCTCTTGCTCCACCGAAAAAATGACCTGCTCTCCAGAGAAGAAGCTCTCGAAACCCTATGGGGAGAAGACAACTACTTCAATGCGCGGAGCATGGATGTTTTCATAAGCAAATTGCGGAAGCGCTTCAAGCCCGACCCCAAAGTCAATATTGAAAATGTGCATGGAAAGGGGTTCCGGTTGGTGGTGGAAGAATAAGCAGGAAATTCTTTTGCGCTTTATTCAGACAAGGGAATTCGCAACCTGATTAAAGTTCCCCTCGGAGCCTGGTCTGGTCCTTTCAGGCTCTCTAGTTCAACCTTTCCACCTTTTCCCAATCGTTCACGGGTAATCGATAAGCCTCTGGGCTGGTGATTGCTTTTTCTCCCCAAAGAAGCTCCTAAGCCTACCCCATCATCTTCAATTTCGACCAAAAGGGCGTCACCCGTAGGACTCTGGTGAATTCGAACCCACACCTGGCCTGGGCCTTCCTTTGGGGCAATGCCATGCCAGATGGCATTCTCCACAAAGGGTTGAAGCAACATAGGAGGAATCATGATCTCAGCACTAGGAAGATCAGGCTCAAACTCAAACTGATAGCTCAGCTGGGGACCCATCCGCGCCTGCTCAAGCTG
This sequence comes from uncultured Bacteroidia bacterium, assembly GCA_964521065.1. GTDB lineage: Bacteria > Bacteroidota > Bacteroidia > J057 > J057 > CAYVAP01. The sequence continues at coordinate 30,700 of CAZFPQ010000012.1, forward strand.
AAGATACAAATGGAGAGAATCTAGTTCCTCTTCTAAGCTAACCTCACTCTTGGTAGATTGATCTAAAACCTGACGCATGAGCATGGCAAAAGCGCCGAGGTACTCATTCCCACGGTTAAAATCTCGATCCACAAAAAAACCTTGGATGGAGTTGAGGGCATTGAAAATAAAATGTGGATTCATCTGAGTCCTTAGCAGGCCGTATTCCAACTCGATGCGTCGCTTTTCTGCTTCGTTTCGCTGTCGTTGTAACTTAATCCGCTGGAGTAGGTAGGCCACGAGCCCCAATAGACCGAGTAGAATGAAGCTTCCAAATAGGTAAAAGGAACGCTGCCGCTGGTTAGATAAATTCACCTGGGTCTCCAACAGCTCCCGTTTGACTTTTTCAGTTTGATACTGCGAATAGTAATCCTGAAGGCGGGCCTCTGCGTTTTGGGTGTGCAAGGTATCTAAGGTCAGGTAGGCAGAGCGCATGGCAAAGAATGCTTCTTCTTGGTTTTCATTAACAAAGAGAGTTCCCGCCAATATAGCCTCGATGCGATGAAGCATTTCGTAGTCAAAAGAACGGCGAAGCAGTTCTGCGCCATGCTTAAGGATGGCGATGCTACTATCTAAGGGTTGCTTATTGATATAAGCCTGCCCAGAGTGTGCAATTCCCAAGTTAAAATATAAGGATCCCAGTATTGCCTCGTTTTCGAGGGTTTGGGCAAGCTCTATGGCCCGCCGAAACTCTCTTACACTGCCACTAAAATCCCGGTGCCCCAGTTTGATGGCGGCGTGGGTCCCCATAAATGCGGCTCTGATGCTGGGGGGACTGTCTTCAGGCAGATTCTGGAGGGCTTCCACCATGTTTACCGAGTCCTGATCTTGGTGTAGTAAACGATAATGGCTAAAAGCCCTGACCTTGAGCAAGGTAGCTAGCGCCCGGTCATTGCCCCCTTCTTTGGCTCGCTGAATCAGGGGTGAACTCACTTCAAGCACCCGTTGAAACTCTTCACAATCCATCAACGAAACCGCAAAAAAGGTTTCAGTCACCAAGGCATAACCGGGGTCGAGGGAACGCTCAGCCTCTGCTAATGCATCGATAATTCGGCCTGTCGCCGCTTCGCAAAACCCGCTTTCGATCTCTAGTTCTGCCCGTATTAGCTGAGACCGCCAGTACAATTCTGGCTCATTGAGCTGATTAACAAGAGAATCGCCTCGATCCAGGGCAGAAAAAGCTTGGTCATTTTTACTGAGGGCCTGGGCCAGTTTTGCCTCCACCAAATGTCCATACGCCCTTACTCTAGGTGAAAGAGACTCCTGAATTCCCCTAAAGCGTTTAAACCAACGCTCACTACTTGGCAAGTGATACATCAGCAAATATTCACTTAGTTGGAGCTGATGCCAAGCCAGAGAATCTGCGGAAAGAGCTTCTTCTTTCAGCAAGAGTTGGGCACTGTCTACGACCTGATCATGTATCAACCAACTGATGGGTTGAGCAGATAGGGAGAAAACTCCTATCCATATAAAACCGCAGATGATCCCAAGCTGCTTTCCCATAGTTTAAGGATTATTCTTCTTCTCTGATGGGGATTCGCAAGCTTGCCAGGGTTCCACCGACCTCCCCATTTTTAAGGTAACGGGTATTAACGGAAACCTGACCGCCTTTTCCCAATCTTTCTCGGGTAATTGAGATTCCTTTGGATTGATGGTGCTTGGGCTTTTTTTGTAAAGATTCACTCAGCCCTACTCCGTCGTCTTCGACTTCTACTTCAAGAAATTGCTCATCTTGGGTCAGTCGGATTCGAATCACGACCTGGCCTGGCCGATCCATAGGTGCGATGCCATGCCAGATTGCATTTTCGACAAAAGGCTGTAAGACCATGGGCGGCACCAACCACTCGCTGGGATCTATTTCCTCATCCAGGTCAAACTGATAATGTAAATGCCCCTTGAGCCGCGTTTTTTCCAATTGGAGATAAAGATTGAGGGTGTCGAGTTCTTCTTCTAGGCTAATTGAGGTTTGGGCAGACTGTTCTAGCACCTTTCGGATCAGCAAACCAAAAGCCCCTAAATATTCATTCCCCCGCAAAAAGTCCCTTTCGGCAAAAAAGCCTTGGATAGAATTAAGTGCATTGAATACAAAATGAGGATTCATTTGACTTCGAAGGAGTCCGTACTCTAACTCCACTTGGCGCCTTTTCGCTTCGTATGATTTCCTTCTCGACGTAATTCGCATAATGAGATAGAGCACCAAAGCCAACAGAATAGTTCCCACCAAGAGGCTACTGAGCAAGAATATACGTTGTTCTCTCAACTTGATTTCCAAATCGGCACGTTCAAGGTCAAATCGGATCCGTTCATTTTCGAACTGAGTATTCATCTCCTGGATCCGGGCAAAACGCTGCAGGGCACGCAGCGAGTCCGCTATTGCAAAGGCCTTGATCAAGGGGCTGTACGCTTGAGCACTATCCCCCAAGCCAGCATAGGTCTCCCCAATGGCCACGTAGGCTTCAGGCAACATTTCCAGGATTTCTTCCCGCTCCAAATAGGCAATACCAGGCTCTAATAGTGTTTTGGCCTGGGCAAAGTCACCTAGTTTCGCATGACACAGCCCAAGATTCAATTGATCTAAAAAGTCCTTTGTCTGGCCTAACTCTTCAACCTGCCCTACTTGGGTATAAATCTCCAAGGCTCGCTCATAATTTTTTGCCTCGAAATGAGCCATGCCCTGATTCGATAAGAGAACAATCGCACTCATGGTATCCCCCATGGCCTGCATCGTTTCACTCCCCCTTTCAAGCCATACCAAGGCAGAATCAAATTCTCCTAAGAAAATATGTGCAACCCCAATAGCATTGAAAACGGACCCTGTGTATTCTTCAAAACCTCCTTCTTGCATTTCCCGCAGCAAGGGTTTACCCAGTTCCAAGACAGTGTGGTAGTGATAGCAGTTAGATAAATCGTTCACATGACTGGCCCGTAGGATCATCAGACGGCGAAGGTATTTTTCTTCGTGCTTTAAGGCCTGTATACATTCTTTTTTGAGCGCAAGTGCCTCTAGGCAATTATCCATAGAGCCATAAACCATGCTTTGATTGTGCAAGCTGGCAACAAGTCCAGTGGTGTCTTTGGTCTGACGAAACACCACCTCTGCAGAATCGTGAAAGCCCAAGGACAAGTCGTATTGTCCATACTTGTAGTAAACCGCCCCAAGCACATTCCAAGCATTGGCAATCCCTTTTAGGTCATCATATTGCTGCCCTAAGTGCCGTCCCTGCCAAGCGTAATCAATGGCGGCTTCATACAGACGGGCTTCTTTGGCATACCAAGCAAGATCCGTCAATACCTTTACCTCTGCTGCGGTACCTGCGTTCTTGTCACGCATCAAACTCAGGCTGTCTAAGATAGCCGTTTGAGCAAAGAGAGAATGAAAGGGCGCCATTCCCAAGATTATCCATAATCCATACAGGAAGGCCAAATTGTGGTGGGAATAACATGAACGAAGCGAGGGGCTTAGCTGGAGGGGCATATCTTCACCGTTCAATAGAAATACTTTTGTAAAAAATTGAGGCCAGGATCTGGTTACCGCAAAACTATGCCTACCTAATTGGCAGCAATCACCGTCATTCTTTGGCCCTGGCTCTGTAGAAAATAGTCCGTGATAGAAGGAAGGTCACATTTATCTTGCCAAGGATATCAAGATACCCTCCACATAAATGGTCCCAATTATTTTTCGGTTGACCTGGATGTAAATTCGGCAGATTCTCGACACAGCGTTGGGACCCATGCTTAGGATTTATAACTTTGATCCACAAAGTACTTGTCCATGGACGAATATAAGCAACAGCTACAAGACTTAGCCGATATTCGCAACCTGATGGAATCATCAGGTCGATTCATCTCTCTAAGCGGGCTTTCGGGAGTAGGAGCAGGATTGGTGGCATTGGGAGGAGCTTTTTGGGTCCACCGCTACCTGGATGGAGAGGGCCTAATGGAGGGACTCCTTCCTAAACGCATTCTCGTGGTTACTTGGGAGCAGATTTATACTGTGGTAGGCATGGCGGTGGTGATTTTACTCCTAGCTACTGGAATAGCTGCCTTTTTCACCATTCGAAATACCCAGCGTCAAGGGAAAAAGCTTTGGACACGCCCTGCTCAACGACTCATGCTCAACCTGGCCATTCCTCTAGTGGCTGGCGCCATCTTTTGCCTAATCTTGGCTTTTCATGGGTTCAGTAGCCTGGTGCCTGGTACCACGTTGATGTTCTATGGCATGGGATTACTCAACGCAGGCAAGTATACCCTTAGAGAGATTCGCATGCTGGGTTTGTCTGAAATTGCCTTGGGATTAGCGGCCGTATTGGTCCTTCAATACAGCATCGTCTTTTGGGCATTGGGATTCGGGGTGCTGCATATTTTATACGGCGGGATCATGTACTTCAAATACGAGCGGTGAAGGAATTAATCGATCAACTTGATAAGGTATTTGAGAGCAGGGTTCGTCTGGGCATCATGTCTATGCTCATGGTGGAAGAATGGGTTCATTACAGCGACATCAAGCAAGCCCTGGAGCTGTCTGATGGCAACCTTGCTACCCATCTCAAACTCCTGCGCAAACATGAGTATGTAGAGGACAGAAAAGAGTTTGTCAACCGAAAACCCCATACTACCTACCACGCCACCGATCAGGGACGTAAGGCATTCTCCGACCACTTAGACGCTTTGGAAGCCCTGATTCGCAGACAAGCCTTCAACTTGAAAGGGGAAGATTCGCCTCATAATGAAGCAAAAAATTGAAGGCTAGCCGCCAGGGGATATCCCTCTCATTCCTTGGCTTTTTCTATCATTTCTTAGACACCTGGATCTCTCCTTGCATATAGGTGATGGCTTGGCCTGAAATCAATACCCTTTCTCCCAAGTGCTCACACTTCAGCTCCCCTAGTCGCGGAGAAACTTGCTGGGCGAGTAAGCGCTTCGTATTTAGTTTTTCCGCCCAAAAGGGAATCAAGGTACTATGGGCCGATCCCGTAACCGGATCCTCGGGCACACCAGCTTGGGGGGCAAAAAATCGGCTCACAAAGTCTACTTCTTCTCCTGGAGCAGTTACGATCACTCCAATGGCTTTTAGCTTGGAGACGAGGGCCATGTTGGGGACCACTGCCCTGACATCGGCTTCACTAGGGAGTTCTACTAGATAGTCCCTAGACTTTCCTACATAAAGGGGTGAAATGGACAACGCCAATGCCTCAGAGAGGAGCATCAAGTCTTCGGGGCAGTCCTGCGGAGGACGAGCTGGAAAGTCCATGCTTAACCAATCATCCTGCTTGCTTACCGATAATAGTCCACTTCGAGTATGGAAGCTAAGCATGCTTTTTTGCACCCCTAGATGCTCAAAGAGCACATGCGCGGTAGCCAAGGTCGCGTGCCCGCAAAGGTCTATTTCTAGATTCGGGGTAAACCATCGAAGGTGGTATTCCTCTTCATCTTCATAAAAAAATGCCGTCTCTGCCAGGTTATTTTCCGCAGCAATGGCCTGCATGGTGCTGTCTGGCAACCAAGACTCCAAGGGTACTACGGCAGCGGGATTGCCCCGAAAGATGGATTTAGTAAAAGCATCTACCTGAAATATCTGCATGTGAATCTTTCCTTTTCGGTAAAAAATTAACCCCTTATCACCGGTTCACCAAATGGCAAGGCAAGAATTAAAAATTTTGAGTATATTGATTTTACGAAAACACAAAACAAGCCACACAACTATGTTCAACGCATTGCGCAGCCTTTTGGTGCTGGAAGCCTGCTACGGCTGTGATCGAGAATTGACCAGCCAGGAAAAATATCTCTGCCTATCCTGTCATACCCAGCTCCAGGAAACCGAGTATCATCAAAACCCAAAGGAAAACGAATTATACCAACGCATGGCAGGTCGAGTCCCGATCGATGGGGCTGTTGCATTCTGTCATTTTGATAAAGGGGGGCGCATGCAGCGCCTCATCAAAGCGCTTAAATATCAACAAGCGACTGGAGTAGCAATTTATTTAGGGGAATTTTATGGCCGCCTTTTGGCCAACAGCGACTTTCTATCTGGAATAGAAGTATTGGTCCCTGTCCCACTCCATCCACACAAGCAGCGTCAACGGGGTTACAATCAAGCCGAAAAAATTGCCCAAGGAATCAGTCAAAGTACAGGATTGCCCGTAAACAAGCATTCGCTGTTTCGGAAGCGTAAAACGGCCACTCAGGCCCGCAAGGCAGGAAGTGCTCGCTGGGAAAATGTAGCAGGGGCATTTGAAATACGGGATGAGCTACCTAAGGGCATTTTGCTGATTGATGACGTAGTCACCACTGGGGCAACTCTTGAAGCGTGCGTCAAGGTCATTTTGGAGCAAACACCCGCGACACCCTTGGTCAAAGTTGCGTGCTTGGGCGTAGCGAGAAGCCATTAATACAACTATGAAATATTTAATTTTCTGGTTCTCAATCCCTAATTTCGTTCCACAATTTTGTATAAAAGGATATAAGCTATCATAATGGATATCGTCAAAGAACTCGAACAGCTCGAAGATAATTTTTATGGAGAATGGGAAGAGGACAAAACCCAACTCATAGCTGGCATGGAAACCATCCATCGCTCCGTTTGGGAAGACCGCGAATCACTCAATCGATTTGTGGTCCAGTCTGCTGAGCGCTTTGGCGGTTCATACATTCCCCACCTTTTCTGGAATAAGCTCAGCGATTTTCTCGATACACCTGAGGAGCGAGCCTACCTCCAAGAATTAATCCGAGCCTTTTGCGAGTCCAATTTTGACGAAGAAGAACAAAAGAAGCTCAAGCCATTGTTGGTCGTTTATTTTGCCAAGGAAAAAGAGTTTGAGATTGGGAAAGTTAAGACGCTATACCTAGATAAAGCTCATCCCGAAGTAAAGGAATACTATATGCGCCTACTGAATTTTACCCAAAAAAATCAGAAAGCTACGGGAATGTACATTGAAAAATTTGATCTCCTCAAAGGCTTATTCCCAGATTTCCACCTGCTTGGGCTACCTATCACCCAACTCAGAGAAAAGCTATAAGCATGCAAGTATTGATCCTACTGGCCCATGCGGACGATGAAACCCTAGGCACTGGTGGGACAATCCAACAGCTGATTCAACAAGGACATCAGGTCCAACTGGCTATCGCCTCCGAAGGAATCGTCAAGCTACGCGATGAGGCCTCGGACAACCGCGCCTCCTTGGCAAAAGCTTGTCAGCAACTAGGAATAAGCAATTGGGTCACACTTGGGCTCCCAGATCAGCAATTTGAAAGAATCCCTGTAGCCGACATCTGCCGATTGGCTCAGCCCAAGTTATCGATTGATCCCGATCTAATTATCAGTCATAGCCAAAAAGATCTAAACCGAGACCATCGCATCATCGCTGAAGTGGCCCACATCCTGGGGCGTCCACGTACAAAGCCTATTTCTCTACTGGCCTGCGAAATTCCTTCGGTTACCATTTGGCATGGCAATCCATTTCATCCTCAGTTCTACGTTGGCTTAACCACGACACAACTCGAAAAAAAGTTGGAAGCTTTTGCCGCCTATAAGCATGAAATACGTGCATTCCCAGATCCTTATTCTTTAAAAGGACTCCGAATCCTTGCGCAGAATCGAGGAATGGAAAGTGGCTTTGAGGCTGCAGAAGCCTTTGAAGTAATACGCTGGTATCCCCAGCATGGATGGAAATTCACTATGTGAGCCTAGCCATCCCCTCCATTTTGAATTGACCCTATCGAACGTCTTTTTATGCACTTCATTGCCATGATCCTGCAGCTATGCCTGATCCTCCTGTCAGTGGGGTGGCTTTGGCTAAAGCAAAAGCGGAATAAGCAATCGGTAAGATGGCGAGGCAATCAAATTCTTATCCTGTTGGCCGCTCAGGGTTTGGCCTTCCTGTTTTACCAAGAAATTGAATATGGAGGGTGGATCTTTGCTGTTGGCATCGTATTACACTTTTTGGCAATAGCAGGGGCCCAATCACAGTGGAAGGTAGCTACCCCGCTATACCTGATAGACTGGCCCCTAGCCGCTACTTGGCCTTTGGCCTTGCAAAAGCGTTGGCCCAAACCCGAATTGCTAGCAGGCGATGAGATAAGTCCGAAATCAACCAGGAAAGCCAAATCTTACCTAAAGAAAGAATGGGACATCTTAAATCACGAAGATTGGCAAGAGACCCTAGACTGGCTCTTTGAAGAAGGCCATAGGGTCAGCTTTCATCGAGAAATCAGTGAATTTTTGGAGCTTTCTGCCACTGAGCAAGCCACCTTTAAAGAGAAAATACGGCGAGGAGAAGTAGAAACGGAGGATGGCGCGGAGCCAGCAGAGCACTTGGCTAGATTGAAATGGGTGGCACAAGAAGGGGCTTGGTTACAAGAGCAGAGTTTCATGGGCTGGGATCTCCTGCGATACATTGAATTATGTCGATGGGGAGTTCGGATCGGTTGGGTGAGCGAAGATGAGATATTGCCACATATGCTGGCCGCCGGCCAACTACTCCAACAGCGCTGTCAGTCTTGGGAAGATGCCTACCAACAATATCTTGCCGGCATGCGCTACTGGTCTGGAGATAGCCGTGAAACAGATAGAAACACCCTCCAAAAGCACATTCAAAAGCTAAGCGCTCAAAAAAAGGGCCCCTGGCAACGGGTTCCTTGGCCCTTACTCCTGAAAGAGTCCGAGGACCATGATGAGAAATAGAGCACCTTAGGGGGTTGCTCATCGCTTATGGAGTAGAGAGGTGCATATGAAAACGCCCAATTCCCTAGTGTCTCAAGCTTCTTCACTCCTTAACTTTTTAACTTCTCTACCTAGTCTTCTTCTTTTCGCTTTAGTCGAGGTATCAGCAACCAACGAAGAGATACGCTACCAGGGCCTAAGGCTTGCCAATCCGGTCGCATCATTTCTAAACAGGCCATGGCACCGGTCGGCATGAAAAAAGGAGCACCAGAACTCAGCAGATACTGAACGGCTTCTTCCATGGTAGGATTGTGGCCAAAAATCATCACAGTATCCTGCAAAGGTGAGACCCGTCGCACAAGTCGCATAAGTGCCTCCACTCCCTGGAAATAGACTTCTTCTTTTTCCATCAGCTTTCCTGGAAATTCAAGCTTGGCGGCAATGATCTCGGCTGTTTGTCGAGCCCTCTCCGCAGGAGAAGTATAGATTAGGTCGGGGCAAAATGCTTGGTCGGCTAGCAGGCCGCCTAAAAAGTTGGCGTCTCGAACGCCACGTGACTTGAGGGGACGATGAAGATCGGACACTCCGGGGGGCCAGTCCGATTTAGCATGACGACACAGGATTAGGGTTTTCATTGAACATAAACTAAAAAAAATCGGCCTTACCCCAAAGAGTAAGACCGACGATAACTAGGTGAAGGGGTTCAGACTTATGGTTGAGCCCAAAGAAGCTTCTGCTGACTTTGGTATTGCTGCGTCTCTCCCTGAACGGTAACATTCACCAAATACATTCCGCTATTCAATTGAGGGGACAACTCCAAAGGCCAGGTGTGTAACCCAGATTCAAAGTCTCCAGCTTGAAGGCTCACTTCTCTTCCATCTAAAGCCATGACACGAACCCGTACAGTCCCAGACTCTGGGAGGTTCATCATCAAGGAGGGACGTTCTCCTCGACTAGGATTGGGGAAGAGAGTCGCCCTAAAATCTTGAAGGAGCTCATCGCCAGGGGTCGTTCCGGGATTGCGCAACCTTGCGGCTAAACTATTAGTAGACCAATACCCGCGACCATAAGACGCTAGATAGATATTGTCATCTCTTTCTAAGAGCAATTGATCAACCTCAACCTCCCGTTGCTCAACGATGACGGTGTCTCCAATCGGCACCTCAATCTCAACGTTTCGAGTTAATTGCTTTTGGCGGATTTTTGCACGATAAGGACGCTGATAGATGTCGTAAATGGTCGCTCCTTCGATTTCTGTGGTGATATCTGCGCTTATGGTATTAATCGGAGAAATATCTCCTAAATTCCGGAAAGAATACAATCCAGACTCTGTTCCAACTAGCAGCACAGATTCCCCTCCGTCCTCAACAAATTTTGCTGAATAAGACTGAGGATTGCCTAAGCTGGTCGTTCTGATTGCCCCGAACTGAGGAAGGCTATCCATCGCATTGTAAGTGACTTGAGTCCAACCAAAGATGACTGGCTCAGCGTACCCAGCGTAGGTTACAGCTACCCGATTGGGATCTAGAGGATCAATGGCGATATCTGTGATCCAACGCCCGTTCATGGAGCCCAGTCCTACCGCCGAGTGGTCTGCGGTGATCAAGGTAATGTTCTTATCCACATCAAAGTTAGCCAAGTCATGTGGACGATCTATCCGGAAGATGTTTCCATTACTGGTGCCAAGGAACAAGGTATGCTCAGGGTTATCCGCCACTTCAATCGCGGTAAATACCTCATTGATCCCATCAACCAAGGAACCGGAGATGCGATTCCAGCGGACTTGGAGCAGGTCGCCAAAGGGATCGTTCACCACCCAAACATAGTTACGTGAACAAAAGTAAATCCGACTGGGGATGTCAGCTAAGGCTTCCTCTACACTGACGTTACTTGTTTCTTGATCCTGTAGAAGATCATTGGCCAGATCCTCTTCGATGAATTCATCTAACGCGAATACGATTTGGGTTGGACCTGGGCGGTTCAACAAGGTCCCTCCCCCACTAGCATTGGCATTATTGCGGTCAATGATGGTGTCAGAGGTGGCGGGAACCAAGTTTGCGACCTGGGGCAGAATAGGTAAACCGTAGAAGGTCTCAAAAATTTCTCCCAGGTTGAGGGAGCGGACCAAGCCTCCATCAGTCCCTTGAATAATCAGAGATCCGGGATGCAAGAGTGAGGGCGCTACCCTAGTGTATCGGCGGGCACTCAAGGTACCAAACCCTTGCCTCGCAGGTTGTAAATTGGCTTGAGTGCTGTTGTACTTGCCATTAAACAAGACCCCGGCGTTAAATGTCCCACCTAATATCGCGTCCACGCTTTCTGGCTCATCTCCGTCTATCTCATAGGCTATAGCAGAAACGGTCATGGCCACGGTAGACTCATATCCTTTGGAACGAGGAGAAAAGGTAGCTCCACGGTCTTCCGAACGGGTAATCACCCCGTCCGTTCCAATCATAAAGGCATTGTTGTTATTAGGATCAAAGGTAACTGAGTAGATAGGAGAAGGGATGTATGAATTGGTCGAAGGATTGATATGCTGTGCTGTCTGATTCCAGCTTTCTTCTGTAGAATAGGTAAACCAGTTTTGACCGGCCAAAATCAGGCTGTTCTCGTCATCGGGAAATACCTCTAACACAAAAGCATCTCGGCCATTGCTCCCCAAAGGCAAAAACCCAGCTCCACCTCTTGGTGCCACAGTAGTCCAATCTTCCGTACTGATATCATAACGCAAGACACCAGCAATTTCTCCACTGGCTAAGGTCGAGGCCACATAAAGGATATTTTCATTACTAGGTGCTACAGCCAGCTCTGTCCGTACTGCCCGATTAGCCAAAAATAATCCTCCAGGTTGGTAGAGATACGGGTCTGTAATGGTACGGAAAGTACGGCCATTGTCTTCAGATACAAAGATGCTATCGGTAGGATTGTTGTCATCGCGGTGTACGGATGCATAAACCCGGCCCCCAGCAGCAAACTCAATATCAAAGACTACGTTATCTTGAATAAAAGAGGGACCTCCAACTGGAACTACACTTTCAAGGTTATTGGGTGAAAAGTACAGCCCCTCTGCTGTCGCCACCAACACAATTCCATCGCGAGACGCAACCTTCATGATGTCAGTGAATGGCCCTTCGTTGCTTAAGGTTCCATCACCAAAGGGCGCTCGGGTGGTCCCGTTTTCGTTTGACCAAGTTTGACCGTTATCCGATGACACATAGACCCCCGCGCCTGGCTTACCCTGAAGGTTGCCAAAATATCCACTCAAATCTGTGCGATAATCGTAGGAAGGAGGAAAGTTAAACCGAGACTGGTTCGAAGGAACTCTGAAGCGGGAGGTACCTGTCGCAACGAAAATTCTACTTCCATCAACTGCAATGGAACTAATGTGAGGATTTCCATCGAATCCAGGGACCAGCTGCCAAGATTCTCCTTGGTTGGTGGATTGCCAGAGGCCTCCTCCCTGCGAACCGGCTAAAATGGCGTTGCCATTGTTGTAGTATGCCAGGGCGCGGGTGGTACTGCCAATATTATCTGGGCCATGGTTCTCCCAGGTATATTGAGCAGAAACTGGGAGGATCGCACCAAATGTGATTACACCGAGTAATAAAAAAGAGTAGAGGTATCGGCTCATATATTCTGCGATTGGGTTGAGGGTTGAAATAACCATTTTCGTGGCTCGAAAGCAACCGTACTCCAAACCGGGAATGGAGTGACTGTTTTTAAAGAGATTTCAAAAAAGGCTTATTAACCCAGATTTCTTTATTGGATCAAAGCAGATCCAACTGTCTTTAACTTGCAAGTTAAAGATAAGTCTCTATTGACCAATCAACAGAAAACAAATATCTGGCTGAGTTACATAGGGAAAATCCAGATAGATGCTTAAAACTGGAAGTAAATAAATGATTGGGGCCCAGCAGATTGTGTTTGCAGCACCATCCATATGACAGCTCCTAAGGCCAGTGACTTCACCCATAGGGGTGCGTAAACAAATCTTCGCTCCAACTTCAACTCCACACTATCTGGAATCATATGAAGGATATACCCCAGAACCATCAAGGCAAATACTTCCCAATAACCGCTTAGCACGTCCCAAAAGAGTTGTCCTTGAAAATTACTGGTGATTTGAGTAATCATCTCCCAGGCATGCCCAAAGCTTTGGGCCCTGAAAAAAATCCAGGTAAAACAAACGAAATGAAAGGTAGCGATCACCCCTAAGATTCGGTTGGCGATGGTTAAGACCAGGGGCAGCCATCCTTGCATGCGCCAGCGCAGTTCGCTGATTTGGGTGGCAAATTCGTCTTTCTGGTGGGTATTGGCAGCATCTATGGCTCGCTCATCCAAGCGATCTAGCCAGCGGCTGACCTGAGACCGGAACCAGATGCGGGTGTCTCCCAGCATGCGATTGAGAGCAAGGGCTACCCCATGTAGGCTGCCCCAAAAGATGAATGTCCAGGAAGCACCATGCCATAAGCCTCCCAAAAACATGGTCATCAACAAGTTAAAATAGGTACGCCATTGCCCCTTGCGGTTGCCCCCCATGGAGATATAGAGATAATCCCGTAGCCAAGTAGACAGAGAAATATGCCAGCGGCGCCAGAAATTTTGTATGCTATGTGCTTGATAAGGCGCCCGAAAGTTGAGAGGCAAGCGAAAACCCATGAGCAAAGCGATCCCGATCGCGATGTCTGTATATCCTGAAAAGTCACAATATATTTGTAAGGTATACCCGTATACGGCCATGAGATTTTCGAAACCCGAATACAAAGCAGGGCTCTCGAATACTCGGTCGACAAAGTTTACACTGATGTAATCCGAGATGACCAACTTTTTGAAGGCCCCCGCCCCAATGAGCATGAGAGCCCTCCCCACGTCCATGCGGGTAATCCTAAGGTTAGATCGGATTTGAGGTAAAAAGTCCGCCGCCCTTACAATAGGTCCAGCCACCAATTGAGGAAAGAAACTCACATAAAAGGCAAAATCCAATACGCTTCGAACCGGGTCCAGCTTCCCTCGATAGATATCGATGGTGTAGCTCATGGTCTGGAAAGTGAAAAAAGAAATCCCTACAGGAAGAAAGATATCCACCGGTTCCAGAGATAAGTTTAACAAGTCGCTAAAAGTGCTGAGCAGGAAGTTGGTATACTTGAAATATGCCAACAAGCCCAGGTTCGCCACTACACTCATGGTCAATAGGGCTCTCCGACGACGGGAGCGTTCCTCCTCGGGAATGAAGCGAGTGAGGGTCTTATTTATCAGAGTCAATCCTATCTCAAAAATGGGAATAAAAACCTTCCCTAGCTGATTGACTAGGTAGGAAACTTGCTGGTCCGGAGTAGCACCGGACAAAGACCTCGGAGCAGATGGAAACCAAGCTGAAAGCTCTATGATGCGCCGAGACCTGCCGAGTATATGTTTTTGGTAATAGGGAGTTTCGTCCTCATGGTGGAGGTAAATCAGCAATCCAAAGGCATAGTCTATCAGCGTAGAAAGGATCAGCAGTAGAAAAAAGTAACCACTGGCCTTAAAATAGAAAAAGAGGGAAAATAAGGTCACATATAAAACCCGGATGGTCTTTTGATTGGCCATGGGGATGTATAATCCCAAAAAGACCAAAAAAGTACCAAGGAAAAGCCCTGTATTGAACATCATGGGATGCTCGGGCTGATAGGTAAAAAAATCTACCCACCACTGCCAGACCTTATTTACCAGTGAGGTAAGCATCATAGCCTTTCATTATTGCATCGAAGAGCAGCTTGCCCTGTAATTCATATCCAGATTTTGTAAAGTGAAGACGATCCCTTCCGGCCAAGCCAGAATAGTGCCAACGATCCACTGATCCCGTTCCTCCCATGATTTCGTAGAGATCCCAACAAGACAGGTCATTGTCAAAGGCATAGTCTAGCAGCACATTTCTACACTGATTGACGTTAGCATTCACTTTTCCTTGATAGAACGCATCAGGGGGAGTAGTAAATATAATGGCGGCATGAGGAAGGTACTTTTCTATGTCGTGCACCAAGTCATCCACCTGACTAAAAAATCGACCTTCGCTAAAATAACCCACCGACTCATTTGTTCCGAGCGAAATAACCACTAAGTCTGGCCGCAAAGCTTGTAGCTGTTCTGCAAAAATATCAGCCTTGGCATAATGCCGATATTGCGCACTGTTCACACCGATGGTATGATATAGAATGCCAGATGCATTGAAGTTTTCCAAAACCAAGCCATAGATGGTCGCTTGTTTTTGATAATCTAGATCAGGCCAAGCCTGTAAGTAAATGTGATGTGTAAGCTCTGGCAAGTATATGGTGGAAGTAAACGGGTTGATGCTACGAGCAGCCAGGGTAATAGGGAATAGCTCTTCAGAACCAGCAACCCCCTTTACCCGCATCTGCGAATTGGTTTGGACCACATCTTTGCTTCGGGCCTGAGGTCCAAGTGGAGTAGTACTGGCCAACAGGTCAAAGTGATCTTGATCATCTCCCGTAAAAACGGTGACTTTATTAAAAGAATAATCCAAGCCTTTGGCGTCATCCACGGAAACTTTGAGAGAAAAATCTGGCCGATAGGTACGCATCGTAATTCCACTGAGTCCAATCGGCAAGTGGTTGTCTCGAGATATAACTCGATCCACCTGCCAGCTGACATTGGAATAGCTATGGATGTCACCTGGACTATTGGTTTTGGCTAAAGAATAAGGGAACACCAAGCCTCTGCCAGCCGATCCAAATCGTTGCTGAAGCAATCGCCTAACTTCACCAGAAAACCAGTCAGCCTGAATGTGGGAGTCACCTATGTGGACCACATTGATGGTACGGATTTGCCCCGATTCCATCTTGGCGAGCTGGCGGTAGAAATGCTTCATACCCCGCTGGTGGTTTCCAATATAGTTTTGGTTTGAATCAAGGAAGGAATAACGGTCAAAATGTTGGGATAAGGATTGCGCATGAATCCTTGCATTTCCCATCATGATACACGTCAAAAGTAGGAGCCAGACTCGGGTCACCACACTATACATCAGCAATACTTTCCTTAGATACCTGCTAGAGACGGTCGGAGCCGTAGACCCCTACCATTCAAATCCAATGCCACACCTAACCGCCTCTTTGAATGTGCTCCAATAACCAAAAAACAGCTTGCAAATGACAGGCAAATGGAAAACAAAAATTACAGAATGTTTCGATTTGGTATCATTTCCTGCCTTTGAATAGTGAAAAAAAATACAGAGATTTGATTTTGCAGATTACCTATCATGGACGATATCTTACATACCCTGCAAGTGGTTCATCGCAAGGTATCTCAACTGGAATCCAAACTGATCAGACTTCAAGAGGAGCAGCGAAAAGCAGAAACCGTCATCAAGCAGTTAGAGCAACAAATCAAAGAAAAAGATCAATCCTTAGATACGTTGCGCCAACAATATGAAGCGGCTAAGCTAGTAGGAGGATTAGATACAGGAGGAGATCGGGAGGCCTTGCAAGCTAAAATTGATTTATATCTTCAAGAAATAGATGTTTGTTTAAAAAGTTTCGGCGAATAGCCACTACTGACCTCAGATAAACTAGAGCCCGTGGAAAAGAAATCCATTGTTGTATCGGTTTTTGGGCGTCAGTTTCCCGCCAGAGTTGACAGCGAAGAGGCAGCCGTGATTGAAGCCGCGGCCAAATCTATAAACGCAAAGATTAAAGCCTTTAAGGCTGAATATAAAACCCAAGATGACCTGGATATTGCCATCATGTGTTGCCTTGATATTATGACCGAACACTTGAGCAGCCAGGTTCAGCTGAAAAAGCAAAAGAAAGTGGTTTTTCAGCAGCTTTCCCTTCTGGATGAGAAACTAGACCAAAGCCTCGAACTCACGGGAGATCCATGAGCTAGCTTTAGTTGGTAATAGGAACGTAGTCAGACTACCATCTGCGTCTTCAATGACGGCATTCGCCCAGGTATTAACCTCAATGCAATTAATCAGATGGACATAGTAATCGGTGTTTTGGTCGGCCTACCTGTAGGCCTGATTTTGGGCTACCTAGTTAATAGATTTCTCCTCAACAATGCCAACCTTAAGATGATAGAAACCGCGAAGGTAAAAGCGGAAAGTATCGTCCAGCAGGCAGAACTCAAAGGGGAAAACATCAAGCAGGAGCGCATCAATAAGGCCAATGACAAGTACCAGTCTCTTAAGAATAAGTTTGAACAAAACGCCAAAAAGCAAAAAGATCGCTTAGATGCGCTTCAAAACAAGCTCAAGCAAAGAGAGCAAAACCTCGGCAACCGTGAAGAAAAGGTAAACAAGGAACACCAGCGATTGAAGAGCCAGCAAGGAGAGGTGGATGCCATCCGCAAAAGCCTTTCAAAGCAAATGGAAATCCTGGGGAAAAAAGAAGCAGAGTTAGATGATGCCCATCAAAAGCAAGTAACCGAGCTAGAAAAAATTTCTGGACTCTCTGCCGAGGATGCCAAAGCAAGTCTCATTGAAGCCCTCAAGCAAGAAGCCAAGACAGAGGCCTCTGCATACATCAAAGACATCATAGAGGAGGCACAGTTAACAGCTACTAAAGAGGCCAAGAAAATCGTTATTGAGACCATCCAACGAACCGCTGCTGAACATGCCATTGAAAACACCGTTACGGTATTTCCCTTGGATAATGATGAGATCAAAGGGCGCATCATAGGCCGCGAAGGTCGCAACATTCGCGCCTTGGAAATGGCTACCGGCATTGAGATCATCGTTGATGACACACCAGAGGCCATTATCCTTTCAGGATTTGACCCAGTTCGCCGTGAGATCGCTCGCCTTTCTCTGCACAAATTGGTAACTGACGGCCGTATCCACCCTGCTCGTATCGAGGAAGTGGTCAAGAAGACCGAGAAGAAGATCACGGAAGAAATCATTGAAATCGGTGAACGCACCGTGATTGACTTAGGTATCCATGGCCTACGGCCAGAGCTTATCAAGCTAGTCGGTCGGATGAAATATCGCTCTTCCTACGGACAGAATCTGCTGAAGCACTCAAGAGAAGTAGCGAACCTTTGCGCCATCATGGCGTCCGAGCTTGGGCTAGATGTCAAAAAAGCTAAGCGAGCTGGACTCTTGCACGACATTGGCAAAGTCGCAGAAGAACATTCGGACAAACCCCACGCTCTGTTGGGTATGGACATGGCGGAGAAATTTGGCGAAAACGCGGAGGTTTGCAATGCCATTGGAGCCCACCATGATGAAATCGAGATGACTTCCCTGATTTCACCTATCGTACAGGCCTGCGATGCCATCTCGGGTTCTAGACCAGGAGCAAGACGCGAAATTGTAGAGAGCTATATCAAACGACTAAAAGAGCTCGAAGACTTGGCCTTGTCTTATCCTGGGGTTATGAAAACCTACGCCATCCAGGCTGGTCGTGAACTACGGGTAATAGTAGAAAGTGAGAAAGTTTCCGATGACAAGGCTGATAAGCTTGCTTTTGACATCTCTCAAAAAATCATGAAGGATATGCAATATCCCGGGCATATCAAGATCACCGTCATCAGAGAAAAGCGAGCCATTGCTTACGCCAAATAAATTCAACGATTATTGAACATATATCTAGCAAGGAGGAGGGAAAAAGACTTCCTCCTTGTTTTTTAACTGAGGAAAATGTTCTTTCCCGCCTGAAATTTAGATATTCACTATTTGGTATAATACTTAGCCTCGGACCTTTAGTCCTGTAACCATCCAATTATTCAATTCCATGCAGCAGCGTATATTCTTCTTCCTACTAGGAATGTTTGTATGTGTCAGTCTTTCAGCTCAAACCTATCAAGGCAACGGCGAAATCCAGTGGAACTTCCTTAAAGGAGGGAGCATGGCTCATAGCTTGAGTACGGATCAACTGGTAGTAAAATATCAAGCAGACCAAGATCTGCTACAACTGATGGTCAAGCCCATGGCTTTTTCCAAAGATGGCAGTTCTCTTGATAAAGAAATATTGACTGAGGTGCTTCAAGCTCCCGCCAATCGTTTGATGGTGCTAACCATTCGTCCTGCCGGCATCAATGAAGCCATCATTGGGCAATCAACCAAGAGCTTAGCGGCCGAAGTAAACCTTCGCTACAATAGCCAAGCGCTTGACTTCCCTGCTATTCTCACCATTAAACCCCAAACCGAGGGCTTTGAGCTCGGACTAGAAATGATGTCTTCGCTTACCGAGCTGGGCCTTCCGCTGCAATCCAGCTATCAAGAGCTACTCTCCGAAAGCCTACAAATCATGGTGCCTGGGGTGAGTTTAGAAGCGATCTAAGGGTGCTCTAGGTACCCTTTTTTTTCTCATGCATGATTCTCCCATCTTAGCCGACTTGCTGGTAGTAGAACTAGCAAGCGTTCTAGCTGGTCCTAGCGTAGGCATGTTTCTGGCTGAGCTGGGGGCAAGGGTGATCAAAGTGGAAAACCCTAAAACAGAAGGGGATGTCACCAGAGCGTGGCGCTTGTCGGAAGAAGATTTGGGAGATGACCGAAGTGCCTATTTTTGTTCCGTAAATTGGGGAAAGGAGTCTATTGCCCTAGACCTTTCCAATCATGAAGATCTAAAAGTATTAGAGGCGCTGCTGGGCAAAGCCGATGTGCTCATTACCAGTTTCATCCCCGGTCAAATGCAACGCCTTGGGCTAGACTGGGATAGATGGAAGTCACAAAATCCTCGCCTTATCCTTGCCCAAATAACCGGCTATGGCCCAGAAGAAGCTCGGCCAGCTTTTGATGCAGTCATCCAAGCTGAAGCGGGATTCACCTTTCTAAATGGCAGTTCTGAGCACACCAGCAAGATGCCCGTGGCCTTGATGGACGTACTCACCGCCCACCAACTCAAGGAAGCCATTCTGCTCGCTTACATTCACCGCCTCCGGACGGATCAAGGAAAGCGGGTTCAAGTATCTCTTATACAAAGCGGGATCAGTAGTTTAGCAAACCAGGCTACCAACTACTTGGTTGCGGGTCATATTCCTCAGCCACAGGGCAGTGATCACCCTAATATTGTCCCCTACGGAACACTATTCTCTACCCAAGACGCAAAGCAAGTCGTCTTAGCAGTAGGTACAGATGCACAATTTGATCGCCTATGCATCCTGCTAGGTGAGTCTCCTCCTTCAGCATGGGCCACCAATGCTGAGCGAGTCAAACAAAGGCAAGCCGTCAAAAAGTGGCTGCAGGGTCACCTTTCAGGATGGAACCAAGCAGATCTCTTATCTCAGCTCCAAGCTCATCAAATCCCTGCCGGACCAGTCCGAAATCTAGCAGAAGTCATGGCTAGCTCTCAAGCCCAGGCCATCCAATTAAAAGGAGCAAAGGTAGCGGGTATCAGCAGCATGGTAGCTGAACTAGGTCAAGGAGCCAAGCAAGAACGGCTCAAAGAGCCTCCTCATTTAGATGAACATGGAGCATCTATCCGTCAAGAGTTTTCTCCAGATCCTTGAATGGCTTGGTTCAACCAACATTCCCTTTTAAACCTTCCTGATTAGCTCTCGTCTTTGCAAAACGGCGTAAGCCATGGTAGGCCATATTTTTTTGAGGCTGTTTAGGTTCTGGTATTTCGACCCCAAACACAGGACTTTAGGGTTCTGACAAGCAGATTTTGGGAGGAATAGC
>CAZFPQ010000013.1:0-4101 GCA_964521065.1 uncultured Bacteroidia bacterium
CCCGCGACCCCATGCGTGACAGGCATGTATTCTAACCAACTGAACTACCGGACCTGGTGGGTAACAACCCGTATTTTTTCGTTGGTGGATGCAAAGGTAGCCATTTTAACGTAAGGTGCAAGCAGCTGGGAAAATTTTATGATATTTTTTTCGCGTTTATATCGAAGCTAAGGCTTCCGTCTTCACAAAGCCTTCTATTTCACCGATGTTGGCGCCTCGCAGGCGAATCTGGGTCCAATCCCCTACCTCATCGAGGCGCTCTACCTTGACTCCTTCATGGAGGATCAGCAGGTCCGTGGGGCCATTGGGGGCGTTTTTCACGTAGGCATTGGGGCTCATCACTATGGCATAGCTTTCGGTACCCATGCGGACTTGCTGATAGCAGGCTAGGCCTAGGCTAAGCACCGCCAAGACGCCAAAGGTCATCATTGCGATGAAAGCCCCGCGACGCAGGTCGAAACCTGGTAGAAACAGCAGCAAGCCCACCGCAATGAGGGCCAGCCACATCCAAGCTACCGCAACCCAAGACCAGAAACCCGCAGAGCGGGTCTCAACAATTTCTGCCCACCAACGACTGAGCACGAATTGGGGCATGGGCTCGATGCGGTCCACTACCCGCTGATTAGCTAGGCGGAGGTTAAATTCCGCGTTCTCATAGCTGGGATCCAAGGCCAGGGCTTTTTCATAGTGCAAGATGGCTGGCCCCACCAGTTCTTGCTGATAATAGGCATTGCCCAGGTTGTAATGCAAGGTAGCCGAGGTAAACCCCAAGCTAAGGACCGAGTCATAGCGCTGAGCGGCCATCTGAAATTGCCCGTCCGCATAGGCATCGTTGCCTTGTTGGAGCAACTCTTCTGCTGGAGATTGAGCCGCTAGCTGTAGACAGCTCATCAATCCGATCAGGAGAATACCCCAGTAATAACATGAACGGTTCAGGGTGAGTAGGCTCATCATATTTCTTCCAAATCTGTGATCAATCGGGCTGCGGTATCGTAGGTTCCACTCATGCCACCTGGAGCGGCGCTGGGGGCGTATAAGGCCATTTCGGCTGTATCAAGTAACTGATTCAGGCGTTGGACCTGTTCTTCACTGGCTCCCCGCTGGGCTAGCAAGGTTCCGGCTTTTTCCCGGTTTAGTTCGGATTGTCCTAGGCTAAATTTATCCCCGAGGTAGCCCCATAGCGCCCTGACCAATTCGTCGTAAAAGGCTTTAGACTGGTTTTCTTGCAAATGCCCCTGGGCTACCTTGAGTCGCTTTTGCGCGACTTTGGCCGCCTTGCGGCGTCTGGTCCCCGCCACGTCGTTTTGATCCTGGGCTTGCTTTCGTCGCAGCAGGAGTAAGACTCCTCCCAAGCCAATAGGCAGCAAGAACATCCACCAAAACAGCGGTCGAAAAGCACTGCTCCCAGTCGGCTGCAACCCACCATCCGTCACGGTGATGTATCGGATGTCCTGATTGAGCACCGCCAATTCTGAGCCGGCACTGGGTCCACCCGTTGAGGCGCTTGCCGTTCGAGCGGGCTCTCCGGTTACGGTCAGTTGATAGCTGGGGCTACTGAGCACCTGATAACGTCCCTTTTCTGAGTCAAAATAGCTCAGTTCAATCGCAGGTAGCTCATAGTTTCCAGGGTTCCGGGGGATGATGAGGTATTCGTAGCTGCGCCATCCGGTAAGGGTGCTGCCGGAATTGCTCAGTCGCTCCTTGACGTTGGGATCATAGACCTCAAAATCAGGAGGCAAGTTTATTTGTGGTTCTTGCAGTCGCTTGAGGTTACCCCGGCCACTGAGGCGAAGTCGCAAGGTCAAAGGGTCTCCCGCTTCAACGCTGGTGGTGTCCAGGCTGGCTTGGAGTTCTAATTTGCCTACTACTCCGGTGTAGGAGGCGGGAGGGTTCCCAGGTAAGGCTTTGGAGGTAATGGTAACCGGTGCACTAGCAAAGCTGTATTCGTAGTTTTCGTATTGCCCAAAAAAGCTGTCAAAAATACTCTGCCGTTGACGGCGAGGGGTTACTTGTACCTGAACCACACAAGAAAGGTTAAAGGGATCTATCTTCAGTTTCCCGGGGCGCTGAGGAAAGAGAATGTCTTTCTTGACAATGTAAGTGCGGTATTGCATGCCATCCACCACCTCAATTTTGGGTGGGGGGTTTTTCACATCAATGTTTTCTACCCAAAAGCCTTCATAGCTAGGAGAAGATTCTGGACGCAAGTTGC
Organism: uncultured Bacteroidia bacterium; assembly: GCA_964521065.1. Classification (GTDB taxonomy): domain Bacteria; phylum Bacteroidota; class Bacteroidia; order J057; family J057; genus CAYVAP01. The sequence continues at coordinate 2,213 of CAZFPQ010000013.1, forward strand.
TGGTGCGGACTCGCTCATAGAGCTTGTAGGTCACGGTTAAGGGTTCCCCTTGATACACCGTCCGGTCAGAAACCAGGGCCCGTAGGAATATGGCTTGCTTGAGCTGGTCTTCTATATCTCCCTGACGTTGGGCATTGGCATTGTTGCCATCCTCCTGAGCGGCATTGCTGCGGGCGGCCACAATTTTCACTTCTACAGGATTGCTACGCAATTCTTTCCCATCCACGGCCATCGTCGCTGAACCAATCTTGAAGGTCCCGGTACGGGTCCCCTGCAAATAATATGATATGGTCATGGACTCAGTCACCTTGCCATTAACCATTTGTATGCTAGACTCTTGAGAGGGCCCACCTCGCAATTGGAATCCATCTAGATTAGGAGGGGTGAGATTGCCACTACGGCCCCCGCGAAGTTGAAAGGAGACCTTAAAAACCTCCCCTACGGGAACCTCCCGCTTGCTCACAAAAGCCGAAAACTCTTGCGCCCATAACCCAGGGAGCCCCCAGGCTATCAACATGATCCATGTCCACGCTCTTTTCATCATGGCTATTTATTTGCGCTTTGTATCACTTGTATAAAAAGCTGAGCCAAATCTTCTGCAATTTGCATCAGCTGGGATCGTCGTTTTTCCAGTTCAGGAGCACCTTGGGTATCAATTAATCCCAACCAGTAATGGGTATTCCGGGCTTCAGTCAAGCAATTTCGAATTCCCAACAAGTACTCCTTGCGGCCAGCTGCTCCTACAGCAGCAATGTAAGAGGCTCCTACTGCTCCAGAGGATCGAATCAACTGTTTTAAGTCTTCCACATTGGAAACCGTCATGGGAATGACTTTCCCGAGATCTCGCACCGCTGCGGCAAACTGTTTGGTATTTTCTAGAATTTGATCCGATCCTTGATTCATGTTCAATGTGCCTTTCGATGCGTGAGTGAAGTAGCTACTGAAATGTTGCGAGAGCGTTACATAGAGACCAAGCCCTGAACCATTCGTTTAGCTTACTGATAGATGCATTTGAGTCAGTGATCGTTGTCCGCCTCCCATTCTCTCACACTCCCAACATCCCAAACTCTCTCCTGCTACCAATCTTTCTGTCCTTTGCGGGGCTTGCCTTTGGTGGCTTGCTTTTGCATTTCCTCTCTCAGCTTTTGCTCTTCGTAACGCAGGGCTTCCAACATTTGCTCCATTTCTTGTGGGGTCATCTGCTGTCCCTGCTGGGCTTGCTGCTGCTGTTGATCTTTCGACTGTTGATCCTGCTCCTGTTTTTGCTGGTCTTGCTGATCCTGATCTTGCTGCTGGTCCTGGTTTTGGTCCTGCTGCTGGTCTTGATCTTGATTTTGATCCTGATCTTGATTCTGATCTTGGTTCTGGTTTTGTTGCTGTTGCTCCCGCCTCATTTTCTCTAGGGCATAAGCCAAATTGTAACGCGTTTCTTCGTCTTGGGGGTTGCGCCGTAGTGCTTCCTTGTAGGCACCTACCGCCGCCTCATAGTTTTGGGCACTCATCCAGGCATTGCCTTGGTTATGATATGCCTCCGCTTGAGTGACTTTGTCAGGAGACAAGTCTGCTGCCCGCTGAAATTGGTTGGCAGCTTCGTCAAAGCGCTCTTGCCGATACAGGGCGTCCCCCAGGTTAAAAACTCCTTTGGCATTCTCTGCTTTTGCATCCAAAGCCTTTCGATAAGCCAATTCAGAAGATAAAAAATCTCCTTCCTGATAGTATCGGTTGCCTTCTCGAACGTAGCGCTTCTCCGCCTGTCCCAGGCCCTGAGCAGCCAGATAGCCCAGCCCCAAGAAAAAGAGAAAAGTGAATATTTGTTTTGCCATGAGGTTTATAGGGTTTATAGGGTTTATAGGGTTTATAGGGTTTATAGGGTTTATAGGGTTTATAGG
>CAZFPQ010000013.1:4201-49846 GCA_964521065.1 uncultured Bacteroidia bacterium
GTTTATAGAAATGGGTTCTTTTTCCTCGTCTTTTCCTAATTTATTCTAAAATCTTACCTCTTTGGTTTACCTTATCCCCTCTATACCCCTTATTAACCTACACCCTTAATTCCCCCCCTGCCGGTTGAGGTATCCAATCCGAGACAAAAGACGGGTTCTTCGCTCGCTGATAAAAAACTCTATCACCAGGAGAAGCAGGGCAATGGCCAGCAACCATTGATATTGATCTTCGAAGTCGGTGAATTGTTCCTCTTCGTATTGTTGTTTTTCTAGGGCAGAAAGGGCGGTGCGCACTTCATTGACCGGAAGCCGTCCTCCTCCTATGCGGAAATAGCTTCCTCTACCTGCCGCTGCGACCTCTTGCAACATTCCTTCATTTAGCTTTGAGAGAATAATGCTTCCTTGTGCGTCTTTCTTAAATCCGACCCGACGTCCCTGGATCAAGTCCGGTACCGGGCTGCCCTGGGGGGATCCTACCCCCACCGTAATCAAAGTAGTTCCTTGATCCGCTGCTTCTTTGGCTGCGGCCAAAGCCTCTTCCTGGTGATCTTCTCCGTCGCTGACCAAGAGGACCACTTTGTGCTTAGACTCAGCCCGAGCAAACGCCTGCTCAGCCATTTCAATCGCGGATCCTATGTCCGTACCCTGGGTTCCGGCCAGATTGGTATTCACGGTCCGCAAAATGGTCCTCACTGCCGCGTAATCCGTGGTCATGGGAACTTGTAGATAAGGGTAGCCGGCAAAGACTATCAATCCTACGCGGTCACCTCCTAGGCGATCTATAAGCTGTCCCAAGAACTGTTTGGTACTGGATAGGCGATCAGGTTTGACGTCTTCAGCCAACATCGACTGGGAGATATCCATCGCAATGAACAGGTCAACTCCTTCTCGCTGTACCGTCTCGGTTTTCCTTCCCATTTGAGGATTGGCCAGCGCAAATACCAAGGCTAATACCGACAGCACGATCAGGACGAATTTCAGGGTATGCTTGCTCTTGGGTTTCTCAGGCATCAAGCGACTCACCAAGCCCTGGTGCCCAATCCGCTTGATGGCTTTTCCTCTTCCTACCAGAAACCATGCAAACATTCCTCCCAATGGAATCAGGAGAAAAAGCAGGTAAAGCGCTTCTGGATGTTGAAATCTTACCATAGGTTTTTGCTCAACATGGAATTAAGGAATGCTGCGCACAACCGCATAGCGCAGGATCCACTCTATCAATAACAAAATGGCTCCGATCATCAGAAACCAGTGAAATTCTTCTGTTTTACGCGTGATGCGGGTCACTTCAATCCGGGTCTTCTCTAGTTGGTCTATTTCTTGGTAGACTTCCTCTAGGGAGCGGTTGCTGCGCACGTTGAAGTACTTCCCACCTGTCATCTCAGAAACCTGCTTGAGCAGGTCTTCATCCAAACGCACCGTTTGCATCACGGTCCGATATCCCCCAAATGGGCTAGCCAAGCGAAAGGGAGCTTCCCCATTCTTTCCGACCCCGATGGTATAAACCCGAATGCCGTTTTGTACCGCAGCTTCAGCTGCTGTAAGGGGAGCCACAAAACCAGAGTTGTTGTCCCCATCGGTAAGGAGAATCACTACTTTTGAGCGAGCATCTGAATCTTTGAGTCTGATTACAGCCGTAGCCAACCCCATTCCGATGGCCGTTCCTGGCTCCTTGAGCATGTCAAAATTTAACTCACTGATCAGCTGGGTGATGACTCCCTTGTCGGTGGTGAGGGGACTTTGGGTAAAACTTTGCCCCGCAAAAATCACTAAACCTAAGCGGTCGTTGTCACGCCCCTGTACAAAGTCTCGGGCTTTTTCTTTGGCTGCCTCCAGGCGATTGGGCCGGAAGTCCATGGCTTCCATGGATTGGGAAATGTCCATGGCCATCACAATGTCTATGCCTTCCGCATCAATGTTCTCTTCGCGGAAGCTTCGCTGTGGACGGGCCAAGGCCAGGATCAACAAGGCAATCCCCAAGGCCCGAAGCACGAAGAGGTATTTTTTGATAAAGCCCCGCACCGGTCGCTGATGCCCTTGCAAGCCTTTGAGGGTAGATAGGCGCAGGGTTGGATAATGCCGTACCCAAGGCAGGATGTGCCAAAGCAGCATGAGCAGCGGAATCAGCTCAAGGATCAGCAACCAGGGGTTGGCAAATTCCAGTGATTTGAGATAGGCGATCATACTTGCTCATTAACTGAAGCTTCAGCCTGAGAGGCCGAAGGGGTAGAAGGCTTGGATTGAGGTTGAACGGGGGTGGGCTTGGTGGCCCGGATAAACTCTCTAGCCATCTCCATGGCGTTTAGGTTGTCTTTTTCGCTGGGTTGAGATTTGGCAAATTTGGCCAAGTCCGCCATGGGCAGCAGGCGCTCAAGGTCGTCGACCTGCTTCTTGGGCAGCGACTTGCCTTTTAGGTCCCGTATGATTTCATAGCTGACCGATTCAAGGGCCTGAATGTGATAGCGTTGTTCCAAGTACCAACGCAGGATATGGGTCATCTCCACGTAGTATTCTTTGACCTTGTCATCTTGCCAAAGTCGCTGGCTTTCAAGCTCACCCAAACGCCGCATGGCGATTTCATGAGCAGGAATTTGCGGTTTAGGCCTGACTGGAATGACGGGCTTTTGCTGCCTTCGACGACGAATGTACCAGATTATTCCTACCAGCACCGCCACGCCAGCCAATGCTATGCCACTGACTAGGAGGATTTCTTCTAACGTGATGGGCTCATCCCGGATTCCTTTGATGTCTTTGAAGGCCTGGGTCGTATCTACCGGAATGGTTTCTACAGACAGGCGATAGGCTTCTGTGCTTTCTTCCCTTACGTCCCCGCGTCCCGGGGTTAAGTATTGAAAGGTCAAGGGTGGCAGGCGATATTCACCACTGTCAAAAGCCATCAAGGTTAGCACCTGAGTCTGAATCAGACGGCCATCTTCTAGCAGGGTATCAATGCTTCCTTTATCAATGATATCTATTCCTCCCAGGGTATCTCCCAAGGCAGGCCAGGTGACTCGTACACCAGGCTGCTGGGACAACTCCAAGATATAACTAATGGGTTCTCCAATTTGGGCTTGTGGCTGGCCTAGGCGAGCGTCTACCCTCAGGTCTTGCCCTGGAACCCAGTGACTGTTTAACAGGATAAAAGCAAAAGCGATAATCGTCCGCAGCATAGGTTTCGAAGCTTCGTTTCCAAGCAAAATGAGCAAGAAACGGCAAGGAGGGGAACAGGCACATTCTACTTATTTTTGAATGCCTTGTCTCATTCCTCTGTCAAAGCCTTACAAATATACCGGATAGGCCCTGTGCTTCGGTGTTAATGAAACGTTAAAGTCTCCGATTATGCCAGGTTTCGGAGAATACTGATCTCTTTTTTGCTTTTCATGGTTGCGATTAAGTGGATTGCCCATTCTAATCCTCCACTTCGCCGGTCTAATTACCAGAGAAGACTTAGACCAGATTGCAGTTGCAGGCCCTGACTAGGCTCAGTGCCCACTACCCCACTCAAGTTGTCGGCAGAAACAAATAGCCGAAGCTTAAATCGTGACACGGTCCAGCTGCCCTCAGCTAAGGCACCAAATCCATATCGAGCAACTCCTCCTAACGAAGCATTCAGGCCTAGCTTTAACCAGGGTGCTACGACGTAGCGATGGCTGAGGAAAAGCATGGCGCCATTGAGTCCTACAGAAGACCAGCCATAGGCAAAGGCAAGATGGGTGCTTTGTTGGCTATTCCAGGAGTAGGAAGCTCCCAGGTGGGCTTGTCCCGGGAGAGCGACCCGACGATTCCCGGCTACCGAGTCCCGCCAATACTGGTCCAGCAAACTGTCAGCTGGAGCCAGCAGGTCCAAGTTGCTGGTATCTATTTGCAACAAATCTCCAAGCATTACGCCTTCATACCTCAAATCAAAATCAGCTTGCCGAATACGGCCCGAGGCCATAAACTGTCCTATATCAATAATCCCAGCTTGAAACCGCCATTGGGAGGAAAGCTGATAGGTGGCGCCTAGATCCAAGCCCCACCCCCAACCGCTCTGTTGACTGGAAAAAAAATCGTATTGGGCGTTTAAGTCTAGGTATTCCCCAAAGGGAGCTGTGTAAATCGAGAAGTCTCCTCCCCGCAAATCTGAAAAGCTTTGTCCTTGGAGTAGCTTTGCCCTTAAGCCAAACTGCCATGCATCCTGAGCATAGGACAGAGCTCCTGAATATTCATTTACTCCCAGACTTGTAAAGTCAAGCTGTCCGCCTACTGTCTGATCTTGGAAGGCAGCATTGCCTCTAAGGATCAGTCCAAGTAGCCCTTGATCCGCAAAATCAGCCCCGATCATGATTCGGTTCCGGTACCCTATCCCAAAGCTTAGGTTCTCTCTCCGATAATTTACACTTGCTCCATACAACTGCTGGTATCTAAGCTCATTCGTGGCCTGAACCCGGCTGAGGATGTCCGCCTCGGTTTCCGAGGAAATGGTGCCCAATGCCGACTGTATCAAACCTAAGCCAAAAGGCTGGCTAGCTAGGCCTAGCTGAAAGGCTCCCCCTACTTCCCAACTCAAAGAAGAGTCCGGTCCCATATGGGCTGGTTGAATCCATTGTGAAACCGTCTGACCTGGAGAAAAAGCAAGATTAAAGGGATTTTGTGCGTGTAGCTTAAGCTGTCCCATTCCAAGCGACGCCAAACAAATCAGTATAGAAACGACTATTTTTTGCATAAAATCAGAGATGGATGAGCTTAGAAACTTTCGTATCTGGCGCCATGGCTAGTTTCTCATAGATATTGAAGTGTGAGAGCAGCGACCTTCTCTCACGTATCTCGCCTCTTTTATCCTCTAATTTACTCCTAGCTCAAACTGGGCCGTAAGCTTAGCCTCAACACCATAATCTGCGTAAATCTTCACGGACTCCCCCACCGGACGGGTGTCTACTTCGAGATCAATGATCAGCCATCGACCTTCTTGAGTCCAGGTTTCCGCATCATTGGGAGAGAGCGATTTTTCCAGAATAGATCTTTGCGCATCTTGAGTTCGTCCTCCAGGTTCAGGAATGGCCGCGGCCAGGGTAAAATCTTTCGCAAAGTCAGTTATTGGCTCAAAATCCTCTGTAAACAGCTGCGCACTGAGCTTGACCTCGATGGGAAATTCATTGTCGAGCAAAAGGTAAACAGTGCCGGCTCCTACCTCATCTGGCAAGCTCAGCGGATCCCAATTTATCTCCAAAGTATCCCTCAATCGAAAGCGATCTACCACCCCAGAAAGGGGAAGCTCAAAATCAATGTAAGCATCCAGGCTACTGCTATCAGTGGCAAAATTGTCCCGCTGCCCTTTAAAACCTTCAGGATTCGTCTGCACCCGCAGGTCATAACTGATGGAATCAGGCAGGGTCGATAGCCAACGGGTGACATTGCTGTTATCTGGGCTAAATAGGAGAGGTGTTTCTACCCTTGCTTGAGTATCTGGTAGGAAAGGATGCTTTAATTCCAACGGTCCTAAGACTAGGAGATCACTGGCCAGGCCTACCTGTGCCCCATTACGCTGATTATGAGCCGTAAAATCTCGAACTTCGATGGCTGCAGGTACGCCTACTGAGTTACCTATCACGATAGAGGCTTGGGCTTCTGACAAGCGAACACGATCTACATTGAATCCATCAAAGAGCTCTATGGCTTCGGCCCCCTGGACGAGAATTTCTTGTTGCCCTAAATAGCCTTCGATATACACAGGACTTAAGTCCAGCAATCCAAAGAATACCTCCACACTGTCTTGGTCGCTCAGCGTTACAATCTGTCCTGAGGAAAGCAGCTTGACCAAAATCCGTTCTCTCAAGGTATTCCACGTCGTACCCTGATCGCTCAGATCAAGGGTAAACCCTTCCAAGTCAAAAATTTCATTGCGCTCAGCGATCCCCCCAGGAGGGGCAGGAGGCATCTTCAATGCGACTACGGGGGTTTCACCTCTCCCATTGGTGGCTCCGTCTAGTCTATATTCAAATAAAATAGAATCTTGAACCGTGCTGCGGGCCTCTGCTTCGATCCTACCTGAACGAACCTTTAGCTTGGTGATCTGGATTTCTTCCAGACCTTCTCCCAATTGGTACACCGTGCGACGCACGGTATCAATCAAATCTTGATCTGGGAAAACGGCCTCAGCTGAACTTGCCTGCATGCCTTCGGCGATGAGTCTTAACTCGATGTAATCATCGAGATTGACCAGCAAGCTGTCCGTTGAGTCAAGGGACGCCTGTGTCAATTCAGCCACCAGACTGCTTTCTACGCTTTTTCCAGCCAAATCGTAGCTCTCCGTCCGCCTTGATCGAGGAGGGATGTTGGTAAAAGTATCCTGTAACAAGGGGGGACCTGGTAGATTGGCATTCCTGACCGCAAAGACCAAACTGTCTATCCCCACGGGAAATTCATTAACAATTTCAAGGGTCAAGGTTCCTGCCTTGAGTTCGGCGAAGTTAAAAAAGTCAGAGGCATCAACGGGAATGGTTCCCAAGCCAAAGTCATCAATGGGGGGCAGGTTGTATAAGGTGTTGCCATTTGAAGACAGGAGAAGGAGCCCCAATATCTGATTTTGGGGGTCGGAGGAAGTAGATAATTCCGTCGCGACTTCTCGCAAGGTCCGCCTTTCTGTGATGGTATCGCTATCGAGGGTTAAGGTATCTAAAGCAAAACTGAGGGACACATTGGTATCAGGTAGTTCTACGGTATTGCTGAGGAAGCCCGTGCTCAAGGTGTCTCGGTAAACTACTCTCAGCAGGTTATCTCCTCCTGTTTCCACCAATGAATCGGCCAAAGAAGACAATATTTCCAATCGTCCTTGGGCAACAGGGGCAATTACATCAGTCTGCCAGCTGGGAGTACCTTCACCTAGGTTACAGGCCGTGAGACCAAGTAGGGCAATGGCTAACCAGGATAGTTTAGGGAACAGGAAGAGCAATTTGACTCTCATAATTTTATGCTTTCTTCAGCGCAGGTCGATACTTTAACGAATCCAGTTAGGGAAAAGCACTTCCGAGGGGATAATTATTTAAGAATAATCGATTCTCCGAAGGGATATTCAAATAGACGTCTTGACTATTAGGTCTCAAAAGGAGGTGGTCGATCACATGCCCCTTGCCTCCCATCCAAACTTCCATGTGGGCAGCTTCCGATTGTGAAGGAATAGAAATTGAAATCCTAGCCCAGTTTTGGTAAATATCATGGGTGAAAGAGGGCTCAAATTTTTCATTGTAAATCAATTGATCCTCTCGAAAAAGTTTTACCCGGCCCGGTGGTAAATAATTGTTATCAGACCGAATTTTCATCCAAAATGACAACTCCCAATGATCGAGGTTGGCTAAAGGCAATAAATCTATCTCAAAAATCACTTCGCCCCGCTTAGGTAAGTCCAGTACTTCTCCCCCCAATCTTCCTGGAAACTGGTCAAAAGAGGTGAAATATACCCCATATAGGTCCCGACTGTAAAGTTGATCATGCACCTCTAAGCTGTCCTTAATACTTTCAAATTCAGCCAATACTTCCTCACGTAGGGATGTGTTAAATGCTGCCAGTTCTATTTTCCCTATGGAAAGAAAATCTGATTGATAAAGGACCTCCGACTTGGCTACAAGTTCCTTTTCGTTGGGTGATAAGTCTGTCTCAACCCAAACCAACAAAAGAGGGCGGCGATCGGGAAGTTCTTCTAGCAGGGGCTTTGGAATCAGGGGGTGAGCACTCAGGCTAAGGGTTCGTTTGCTTGGGGTTAATGGCGCTCGGGCACTCATGTTGTTGATCATAGGCAGACCGGTCCCTTGGCTTACCGCTAATCCCGCTCGGGTAGCTTGCGAGTTCCCGGTAAAAAACTTTTCTGAGCCAATGTGAAAATGCGGAAAGGTAAGGATGGCTTGGAATTGCTCTACTCTATATCCAGCATTTTGCAAGATGGTAAGATAATTGGGCGTTCGCTCAGGAAATGCCGTTTCAAGGTTGTTTGCAAAAATTCCTTTCCGCTGAGATTGTACCAAAGAAGCGCTGGCCAGACACCAGCTAAAAACAGCCAAGGCCATGATTGCTAGCCAAATGCTTTGTAGGCCCTTTCCTCTAGTTTGTAGGCGGATCAAGCGAAGGATAGCATAAAGCCACCAAGCGCTAAATACCATCATTACATAGTAAAAAAACCAAGCCAAGCGCCCCAGGGAGCGAAATTGCTGGATGGGTCCAAGATACTCTACTATGCCTGGAACCAGCTTAAAGGGATATCCCATTGCTAGAAATAGCAGCAAAACAGCAGGCCATAACGCCATCTGTAAGGTATTGGGCAATACTGGAACGAGAATTCGCCGCCACCGCCTTGCTCTTATCAACTTGATTACCCTCAACAACAGGGCAATTGTAATCAGGGTTCCTGGTAAACCGATGTACGCATAGCCTTCATGGTCAACCGTTCTAACCCGGATAAAGAATTCCCACACCTCCTTAAAGGGAGCATAAAAGGGGAGGAAAACAGTCTCTGGATGGGCCAGATAATGCAAAAAGCCAAATGGCTGATTAACAAAATCAGTTGGACCTTGGAAGGTAAAGAGTTCCCAGAGTTTCAGCGAGACAGCAGGCATAATGGCTACCAGCAAAGCAAAAACATACTGCTTAGCCTTGATTTTTTTTTGTTTATGAGATACCCATTGATACCCAAAGACTAGGGTCAACCATGCCGCTCCCAGCAAAGAATAGTAGGGATGCATAGCCGCAAACAGGGTTACCGTCAAGCCATAGACTAATAGCCACCTCACCCAACGTTTGGTATCCAGTAGTCTGAGCGTAAAGTACCAAAGTAGGGGTACAAAGAACATCAAAGCCAAAGCAAAGGAACCACTCATCCGCATCATTTGTGGAGACAGAAAAGTGATTACCAGGGCCATCAAAAAAGCATACGAGGTCGGGAGATGGGTACGTCTTAAGATGGAAAAAATCAGACAAGCACAAGGGATAGGGCTGAGCATCATGCTCAAATTAAGTATGCCATGGCTATAAGGGCTTAGATCCCATATCGGCATTAAGCCTTTGATCACAATTAACAACAATGGATTGACATCCAAATAGACCAGGTGGTTCCCATATGGATAATGAAAGCCTTCATGCCAGCTCCCCTTTCCATGACCCAAGTAGTAGTCAAAGGCGAAGTATGCCTTGAAGAGATCCCCTACCCCATTAAAGACATACTGATTGGCGTGGAAGAACACCTGACCAAAAGCCAGCATAATGATTCCTAGAGCAGCTAGGCTCAGGCCCACATATACCAGCCAGTTCCGCTTCATAATTTAACCAAAATCGTACGTTGCCCTAGCTCACCAGTGATTCGCAAGATTACCCAACCAAGTCGATTTTGCAATCTTGGATCCAAAGGCATCAATTGCCATCCACCTTGTGAATGCAAGGCATGCTGGCCCAGTGACTTCCCATCAATGCCCATAAATTCAAGGCGCCACCTCCCAATAGGCAGGTAAATCTCTGGGTTTGTCCCTAATGGTTGAGGTCTCACTTGTATGTCAAATACAGCCTCCTGAGCCTCACCAATCCGCGTCAGAGGATCAAACTCAAAGGAACCAATATCCACTTGTTGGTTGATCAACCTGGCTAGGCCTCGCTGATCTACCAATAAATCGCTCACCAAGGCCCCCGCATCAATGGCATCGCTGTTGGCCATCAGCCGGTGGGTCAAGGAAGGACCACCATAATTCCCCAAAGGGTCTAACTCAGCTTGTGCATCCAATAAGTCACCTGCCTGGGCAGTGACCTGTATAGAGGATGAGTTTCCGAATAAATTGTAGTCCGAAGACCTGAGGACCCCAAAGGCATCTGGTCCTTCCTCACAATCGTTCCCAGCGACAATGGTATGGCTCAAAGAAAACTCACCACTATCCTTATCAGTAAATATTCCTCCGCCGCGGTACTCGGCCTGGTTGTTACTAAGGGTACAGTGGGTGAGCTGAGCATCCGCTTTAAAAGAATAATTTCGGTGATCAATGGCTCCTCCCGTAAAGCTTTCTGCCACGTTGCCGGAGAGGGTACAGTTAAACAGGGAAAGACTCACATCACCCAAGTTTCCATAGTTGGCAATCCCTCCCCCTGCTTCCGCCCGGTTGTTGACAATGGCACATTGCCGCATCACCAAAGATCCTTGATTAAGTATCCCTCCCCCGCCCTGGCCTTGCGCATATCCATCAGCCACCGTCAGCCATTCGACTTCGACCATGGCTTCAGACAAAATCCTAATGGGTCGAACGCTATCTGAACCAGTAAGAATTATAGGAGAGGTCGGATTTCCACTCAAGAAAACCGCTTGGGTAAATTCTAAGGTAGACTCAAGGGAGATGATTCCGGTTAGTTGATTCAGGCTTAGGCTGTCCCCTGGGCAAGCCAATTGAAGAACTTCCCGTAGGGAGTTCCCACCACGGTCCATCAAATTTAAGATGGCGAGATCTAGGCTATCCACCCGCTCATGGGCTCCGATGTCGGCCACCCCAACCCGGCTGCGCCCGAGTTGATCAAGGACTTGAGTAGGAGTAGGGTTTCCTCCATCTCTTGCAGGGCTGCTACAAGTTAGGCCATGGGTCGGGAGAGGAGAGTAATGATTTCCTAGGGGTCCTACTCCCGGATCTGAGGTAATGGAGTCCGTTGGCTGAGGATTGAATTGCAGGAATCCATTTCCTACGATGTTATGTCCTCCTGAGATAACGGCTCCCACCACATCTTCGCTTCCAAATTCTCCCTCATTTCCAGAAAGAATGCAGTGGTTAAGGAACAGGGCATCGGCTTGAGAGTTTTCTACTCCTCCTACCCCATCTGCACTTTGGTTCGCAGTAATGGTGCAATGCTCTCCTGTAAAACGTGCACTCCCGTCGGGAAAATGGATCAAAAATATTCCTCCACCTTTCCCTTCCGCAAAGTTGTTGGAAAAGGTACAGTTCACCGCCTCAATACGTATCAATCCACCAAACCTTCCATCGGCATAAATCGCACCTCCATGGTTGGGCACCGCCCCCACATTGGTAGGCAATGTGGCTTGGTTATATGAAAAAGTGCAGGCCTCAAGCTCAATTGAAGGCTGGAATCCACCAAAGCCTTCCGCATATACGGCCCCACCTGCGATTCCTACATTATTGGTAAAATGACAGGCAACTGCCATCAAGCTTCCTTTGGCACGAATTGCCCCTCCTACCCGTAGAGCTGGATCTCCATCATTGATGGCATTTCCTCCTTTTAGAGTCAAGTGGGAAAGGCTTAGAAGGCCTCCATCTTCAATCAAAAAATGTCTCGTCTTTTCTTGGCCATCTAGGCCATGTAATTCGGCAGAGAGTCCAACTAAACTGAACGTATCTGCTATCACCAGTTGACTATCCAAACGGACCATCCCCACGGAAACAAATTGCAAGGTATCGCCAGATTGAGCATTCCTTATTCCCTCCCGAAGGGTTCCCGGGCCATCATCACCTAAATCTGTGATGGGGATTATCGTAGCAAAAGCAGGCTTCAGGATCAAAAATACCATCCAACCAAAACCTATGAATCTACTGAGGCCTCTTGGCATGAAAACATTGTTTAAGGGTACTATCTCTAAGGAAACGAATACCTGTGGCTCTTTAGCGGCTTTCAAGATAGACAAAAACAAAAAAATCCGGCTGCATGGCCGGATTCATTTTTTTTCCAAGAAGTCAATTACTTCTGGTCCTTGAGGAATTCCTTTACCATATCGGTAGGAACCATCTCTTCCTTGTAGGTGTAAGCACCCGTCTTAGGATTTTTGATGGCGCGAACTACCTTGGTCAAAGTCTTAGCCTGTGATCGGTCGCGGTAACCCGCTACGGTTTTCTTTGCCATGACGCGTTAAATTACTTGATTTCTTTATGGATGGTGTAGCGACGCAAAATGGGGTTGTATTTTTTCAACTCCAGGCGCTGAGAGGTGTTGCGACGGTTTTTGGTAGTCACGTAGCGAGAGGTTCCAGGAAGCCCTGAGTCTTTATGTTCAGTGCATTCTAAGATTACCTGCACGCGATTAGCTTTGCTCTTCTTAGCCATGATTCTATACTCATTTTCAGATCGGAAGGCAAAGGTAGCCAATTTTTCTCTTATCCAAAAGATAAGCACCAGATAAATTCTTGACCAAGGTGCAGGAAACAATTTGTAACCATAAAGAGACAATTTTGAACCATTCAGTTTTTCAAATTAACCTATCTTCGCTTCTGCATATTACTCATACTCCCTGATGAACCAAGGTCATTTATCTGATCATTCAAAGATCAACGATCCTAACCGAGTATACCGAGTCGGGTTATCTGCCGGCCTTGGCGAACTTAAAACCACCTACTGCTAATGAAATTTGCTACCATTGATTACATCGTGTTCGCAGCTTATGCGGGCTTGATTCTTTTCATAGCCCTATGGGTCTCTCGGGACAAGGGGGGAAAAGAGAAAAACTCTGAGGACTACTTCTTAGCCAGCAAAGCCCTACCCTGGTGGGCCATTGGCACCTCATTGATTGCTTCCAACATATCAGCCGAGCAGTTCATCGGCATGTCAGGGTCTGGATTCCGTCTTGGTCTAGCGATAGCTAGCTATGAATGGATGGCGGCCATCACCCTGATCATCGTAGCCTGGTTCTTTTTACCGATTTACCTCAAAAAGGGCATCTATACCATGCCTCAGTTTCTGGAGCAGCGCTACGATAACCGGGTACGTACCGTGCTCGCCATTTTTTGGCTCTTGGTTTTTGTATTTGTAAACCTGACATCGGTTCTGCACTTAGGCGCGCTGGCTATGGAAACCATCATGGGGGTCAACTATTGGTATGCCCTGATTGGACTGGGGGTATTCGCCATGGTTTACTCCATTTATGGGGGACTAAAAGCCGTGGCTTTGACCGACGTGGTACAAGTAACCTTCCTCATTGGTGGGGGCCTCCTAACTACCTTTCTGGCTCTGGATAGCTTTGGCGGTGACGCTGGAGCCCTAGCCGGTTTCAAGAAATTGCTCAATGAGGTTCCCGAATACTTTAGCATGATTTTGGAACCAGGAGAAATCACCTACCAGGATGGGGGTGAAACCGTGGATGCCTACTCTCTATTGCCCGGTCTCAGCGTATTGATTGGGGGAATGTGGATTGCCAACCTATTCTATTGGGGCTGTAACCAATACATCATCCAGCGGGCTTTGGCAGCCAAGAGCCTCAAAGAAGCTCGTCTGGGGGTAGCCTTTGCTGGCTTCCTCAAACTATTGCTTCCTTTGATCGTGGTCATCCCCGGCATTACGGCCTTTGCCATGGATGCCCCCATTGAAACAGCCGATGCCGCTTATCCTTGGCTGTTGGGTAAATACATCGGCCCTGGACTCAAAGGCTTGGCTTTTGCAGCCTTGGTCGCAGCGGTGGTCTCATCCCTCGCTTCCATGATGAATTCAACCGCCACCATTTTCACCATGGACATCTATCGCCACTACCTGCGCCCAGGCGCAAGTGAAAAAGAGTTGGTACGTACCGGGCGCCTGACCGCTCTAGCGGCCATGGTGATCGCAGGGCTGGTAGCCTTTCCGCTTTTGGGAGCCACCGACCAAGTATTCCAGTACATCCAAGAATATACCGGATTTGTGAGTCCAGGGGTATTGGCCATCTTTATCATGGGGCTATTTTGGAAAAAAGCTACCCCCAATGCCGCTTTGCTCTCAGCGGTACTTTCTATCCCACTTTCGATTTTCATTGCTGAGATCGCACCCAATATGCCTTTCATGAACCGAATCGGATCAGTATTCCTAATCAGTTTGGGCGTGATCATTGCTGTTTCTTTAATCGAAGCCAAAGGCCAAGATCACCCCAAGGGCATCGAGTTAGAGAAAAGCCTGTTTAAGGCTGACGGACTGTTCATGGTATTGGCTTTTGCCATTGGTGCCATCACAGCGGTGCTCTACACCATCTTCTGGTAAGAGGCTGTTTGGATTTTTCCTTTACGGCCAAAACTTGTCTTTTTTGAACCTGACCGCGCCGATTTTTTTCGAAATAGCTCGCTATTCCTCAAAAAATCTGCTTGTCAGAACCAAAAAATCCAGCGTTTGGGCTCGAAACCCCAAAACCTAAACAGCCTCTAAGCACAGTTCGAAGCAAGGTTTACAGTTTGCCGACCTCCTGAAAGAACCAGGGGGTCGGCTTTTTGATGACGCTAGAAAATGATGAGATGGCCAGCAAAACAAGGAATTCCCCATTTTCTTGCCTAAGCGATGTCCCCATACAACACTCTCTATCTCCCAAAATCACCGCATCTCAACTTCTTCCTGCTAACGAACCTTTGTTATATTTGTCCTCATTTACCGCTACCCAAAACGATTATTCATATGTTGAAAGGATTCTTCCACGTACCCAAGCCCATCAATGAACCCGTCTATGCCTATGCCCCGGGATCTCCCGAACGTGAGGCGGTGCAAGCCAAGCTAGCAGAGCTCAAGAGTCAATCCATAGAGGTTCCCATGTACATCGGATCTGAAGAAGTGATGACCGAGGAAACTCGGCCCATGTCTCCTCCCTATCAACATCAGCATACATTGGGACATTTTGCTTGGGCTCAGCCAGCGCACGTATCTCAGGCCATTGATGCCGCACTTGAAGCCAAGGAGGCATGGGAAGCCCTGTCTTGGGAGCACCGAGCTTCCATCTTCTTAAAAGCGGCTGATTTAATCGCCGGCCCTTACCGGGCGGAGATGAACGCGGCCACCATGCTGGCTCAATCCAAGAATGTTCACCAGTCTGAGATCGATGCCGTGTGTGAGCTGATTGACTTCCTGCGCTTCAATGTGCACTTCATGAGTCAAATCTACGCAGAGCAGCCCATCAGCGGTCCCGGCGTGTGGAACCGCTTGGAATACCGTCCCCTAGAAGGGTTCGTGTTTTGTATTACCCCTTTCAACTTTACGGCCATTGCCGGCAACCTCCCCACAGCAGCCGCCCTGATGGGCAATGTATGTGTATGGAAACCTGCAGACAGCCAAATTTACTCCGCCCAGCTTACCATGCGGATCTTTAAGGAAGCAGGTTTGCCTGATGGAGTGATCAACTTGATCTACGGAGATGGCCCCATGATCGGAGACATCGTTTTCAAGCACCCCGAATTAGCGGGCTTACATTTCACAGGTTCTACGGCAGTCTTCAAGCAGCTTTGGAAGACCATGGGGGCCAATCTTGACCTCTATAAAAGCTATCCTAGAATTGTAGGCGAAACCGGTGGCAAAGACTACATCATTGCTCACCCTAGCTCTAAGGCCAAGGAGGTAGCGACGGCCATGGTTCGGGGAGGATTTGAGTTTCAGGGGCAAAAATGCTCTGCCGCCTCACGGGTCTATCTACCCGCCTCTCTCTACGATGAAGTCATGGCTTATGTCCAGGAAGACCTCGAATCCATTAAGATGGGCAGTCCAGAAGACTTTGGAAACTTCATCAATGCAGTAATTGACCGCCGAGCCTTTGACAAGATCACGGGTTACATCGAACAAGTCAAAGCGAGAGAAGATTCTGACATCGTCATGGGAGGATCCTACGACGATAGCGAGGGCTACTTCATTGAGCCTACCGTGGTCGCAACGAACAACCCACATGCCCTCACCATGGAAGAGGAGATCTTTGGCCCGGTCTTGACAGTTTATAAGTATGAGGATGAGGATTGGGCCAATACCTTGGAGCTAATTGGTCAGACCAGTCCTTATGCCCTGACGGGAGCCGTATTTTCTGGAGATCGCTACGCCATCGAAGAAGCGGCTTGGGCATTGCGCCATACCGCGGGCAACTTCTATATCAACGACAAGCCGACTGGTGCCGTAGTTGGCCAGCAACCCTTTGGGGGTTCTCGTGGTTCTGGCACCAATGACAAAGCAGGCTTCCATATCAATCTACAACGTTGGACCTCCGTTAGGACCATCAAGGAGACCTTTGTTCCTCCTGTTGATTATCGTTACCCTTGGAATCAAGGGTGAGGGTGAGATGTTAAGAGGTTGAGGGCATTGAAAACCTGTCCCGTTGTTTTGACAAAGCAGGGATTACCTTTTGAATGATTCATCCATACATATCGGTGGACTTGCTAGAGAAGACTTGGGATGTAGTCTAATCTAGCAAGGCCACCCTTATTTCATTTCGGCTTAGCTCATTCACATTTTCACCCATCAACTCTCCTACAGCTCTTGCCCATATCTACCTCCACCTGTCCCAATGCTCAGTAACAGCGGACAATCTCTAGTTTTGCCAAGTAATACACATAGCCGCTCACCTGGGCGTACCCCATAGACTGAAGAGCAGCGGCATAGTTTTGCACCTGTTTTTGATGTGAATCATAAGGCAAACCGCTTTTGTAATCTACCACGATCGCTTGGGATCCCTTGATCATGACACGGTCCGGCCTTAGCAATTGGCCCGAGGGAGTAATGATCTCAGCTTCATTGCGCACTTCCCAAGAACCATCGAACCAGGGGCTGGCTTCTGGAAACTGAACTACCTCATTCAGCCTTCCCTGGAGCCTTGCCTGTTGCTTACTGGCTAGCAATCCCTGGACCATGAGCTTTCGCAGGGCAGGTTCTACATCTGTGATGGTCTCCACGTAAGCTAAGGCTTCATGAATCAACTTTCCTTCATCTATCTTTTCTTGCCGACTTAATAGGTCCTCCGCCAAGAAACGCTGGGCTTGGCTTCGCACCCGAATTGCCTGATTCCAATCTCCATGCGGAGACTTATTGATCTTCAAACTCCGTTGCTCTAGTTGAGTCTTTTTCTTCTCTGATTTCAGCTTGGCTATCGTTGTTCGATCTTGGGCTTGTCCAAAACAGTATAAGTTCCCATCTCCTTCTATCCGTCCTTCTGGCAATTCCGAAAGCAAATGAAGCAGCAATTGGGAAGTGCTGCGAATCTCCGTTCCACTTTTTTTGCTTGAGCTAGACTGGGGAGCAAAGGCATACAAGCGATATTGTGGCCTTGTGAAAGCCACGTAGAGCAAGTTCAAGTTGTCTAGGTAGCTTTCTAAGTTCTCTTGTTCATAAGCCCCTTCAAAAAACGTTTCTTCCAGTGCTTTGGACGGCCTCAATGGCAAAAAGGGGAAACGGTCATAGGGAGTTTGTTCAGGTTTTATCCAGAGGACTCCTTTGCTGCTTGCCCCTAAGTCCCACTCACAAAAGGGCAGCATGACCACAGGGAACTCCAAGCCTTTGGACTTGTGGATGGTCATGATTTGTACCGCTGTAGGGTCGGGTGCGGCAGCCACCGCACGAGAATTAGCTTGCTCTGCCCACCATTGCAAAAAGCCTTCAATCGAAGCGTCTTGCGTCCCACTGTACTCCAATACTGAGTCCATGAAGCCTTGCACGTATGCGTTTGGGTCGGCTAGAACAGGAAAAATTCGTAACAGTCGTTCCAAACATTCATAGACAGCCAACTGTCTCAATTCCTCCTTCAGTCTTTCGAAATTAGTCGCCGCCTCTCCCCATTCAGATAGGGAAAAAGAGGCAGAACTTGAAGTCTTGCGATAGGAACTATGGGGCGCAGGCCCTCCTTCCTCTACTTGAAAATAAAACCGCAGCAAAGCCGCACGACTGATTGAGTCTTCTTCGTGATTCAAGTGCCGCAAGAGGGCCAACAATAACTGAACTCCGGGATGGCTGGCGATTAACAAAGACTCAGCGGAAATCACCTTGATGCCCTTTCTTTGAAGGTGCTCGGCCAACTGGACCCCATCGCGGTTGGTCCTTACCAACAGACATATTTCCTCTCCCTTGAAACCCTCCTCGAATAGAGAGGCAATAGTCGCTTCGGTCTGCTCGAGGGCTTGTTCTTGCCAAGAGAGCAGATCTTCCTCCCCCTTTTTAGGCCTAGTCAAAAAACGAACTTCTACGTAGCCCTTCACTTGATGATGAACAGGCTCCTGGGCCACGGCGTGATAGGCCTCATCGAAGAGGATTTGTCCTTCTTCAGGGAATAAAGGAGCCAAACGCTCAGCAGCACGAGAGAAGAATTCATTGTTGAACTGAACCACAGAAACCGAAGTTCGAAAGTTTCGGTCCAAGGTTTTGACGACAGGTCGCTGGCCCATATCCCGAATGCTTGCAGCCACCCCCCGAAGGAGGAGTTTCAGATTTCCATTTCGCCAGCGGTAAATGGACTGCTTGGCATCTCCCACCACCAAACTACCTCCCCCCTGGGCAAGGGCATCTCTCACCAGAGGAAGCAAATTAGACCATTGAAGATCTGAAGTGTCCTGAAACTCATCTAGCAGGTAATGCCGGTATTGAGTTCCAACCTTTTCATAAATAAATGGAGCATCGTGTTCCTCGCCCATTACCTCACGGAGCAGGAAATTGGTATCAGAAATAATCAGCCGGGCATTTTCTCGGCGATAATTCGCCAGTTCCTCTTGCAGTCTGCTCAACAGTCCAAAGCTGTATATACTTCGCCCGACTTGACGGGCACTTTGGTAATTACGGCTTTCAGCTTGATAATAATCCAACATGTCACAGTGCAGTCCCATCAAACCTGCCTCTAAAGCAGCTTCCACCCGCCCACTTTCCTCACTTCCCGCTTTGTACCAATGACTGGGATTCTCATAGCCATCATAGCATCGCTTACCTGGGGCCTTAAAATCTTGCTTATGCAGGATTTTGTAAATGAAGCTGACTGGGCCCGCGGATTTATATTTGATGTCTTCGTAGCGGACGCCATAGGCTTGCATCAAGCTTTCTGCGGCTTCGGCCATTTCTATAAGGGTCGCTTCAAAACGCTGCTGGATCTTTTGTAAGTCCTGGGCCAAATCTAAGGTAACGGCAAGGGGATTGGCGGGCCACAAATTCGCCTGATTGGCATCAATATTCAGCTGCTGATATTTTTCTTTGAAAACCTCTTGTCCCAGCTGCCGGATTTCATGGTCGATGTTCCAAGTGCGTTGTTCAGCAAGGTTTCGGTTCACAAACCCCTCCAACAGCTTGGTTAAATGAGTGTCACTGCCCAACCCCAGTAGGAGTTGATCTACCATCAATTCCATCACTTTGGTTTGCCGCATTTCGACCTCAAAGCCCAAAGAAATGTTGAGTTCCCTGGCAAAAGCCCGAACAATGCGCTGGAAAAAGCTCTCTATGGTACTGACCGAAAAATTGGAGTAGTCATTGAGGATGCGGTTCAGGACCTGTCTCGCCTGATGAGGTAAATCTAAATCCCCATGGCCAGCTGACTCAAAGTACTCTTGAAGGATCTGGTAATAGATGTTGTTTTGCAACTCTTCTGGACTCCCATTGGACAGATCAGCTAGAGTCTGAATGATTCTCGCCTTCATTTCTTCCGTGGCTTTATTGGTAAAAGTCACGGCTAGGATATGCCGGTAGGTGTAAGGCTCTGGCAGGACGATCTTCAGGTATTCGATCACTAGGGTGAAGGTCTTTCCTGAGCCTGCGCTAGACTGGTAAAGGGTGAGTTGTTGCATGCAGGGTATAATTTCGGCCGCAGCTCGATGCCATGCAAGAAGTTGTTGCTGTAGGGACAGAGGAGAAAGGGGCCCCAGTTGCCTAACTAACCAGGGCCCGTTTAGCTTTCCCTGTAGGTAAAGGTGGGATTCAAGGAGAATAAGAGAGAACCGGTTTTTACTTTTTGTTAATGCATAACCAAATCAATAATGGCAAAATATGTCGCAAAAAGACTATTTTTGTTAACAGAATGATTTCCCAAAATAAACGTCTTTTTTTTCGGCTATGGGGAGAGCTTACCCTGCGAGAAAAAGCTGAATTCAACCGAACTTGGTCCGGAAGCCCCGGATCTAAGAGCTTGCTAGCGGCCATCATCGAGGCAGAGAAAGACGGCTTAGCGCGGCTTCCCTCCCAAGTAAACGACGGGAGTGCACGGGTATGGCTCAGAGAATTAACCCTAGAGCTCGAACTACTATTGACCAACCGATCCCTTAGTCAGACCCCTTTTGAGCCTGAATTACACCTTTTGAAAAGCCTAGCCACCTCTAAGGATCCGACTCTATTTCCGAGGTATTATAACAGGTTCTTAAAGCGGCTCCAGGCCCAAGCTTCTAGGGATCGAGACTACTGCTGGGCCATGGAGGAGTTCATTATCATTCAAAGTGAGTACCACTTCTTCAATAACATTCAGGCCCCTGACCGGACAGTCGAAATCCATAAGTATTATTGGATCAGGATGCAGATAGAGTCCATTAGGATGATTTATGTACAAAAAGAAAACCAAGGAGATCTATTTTTTAAGGGGATTGAAAAACACATCGATGTCGAACGATTGGCACATCCAGATATATTATCGGAGTTCCCTCTACTTAGGCTTTACTTCGCTTTCTATGATGCCATCAAAAATCAACGGCCCAACCATCAACGCTTAGCTCAACTATTCATTGATTATCGAGATCAGATTGAACCAAGCTATCAAAAAAATTTCTATGGGCTCATCCTCAACTTTTTGATCAGGGCGACTTGGACTGAATCTCATCCTGACCTGTACCCAGCTATAGCTGTGTGTATTCAAGATAGCTTTGACCAAGGATATGGGAAGATAGGTGAGACAATAAACTACCGCCTTCTAACCTTGCTGGTAAGGTCTTACTATTTTCAACAGAAGATACAGAAGGGGAACCTTGCTTGGGAGAAGTATCTACCGTCGGTACCAATTGAAACACGCAACAAGACCCAAAGCTACCTTGAATTGCTCCAGGCCTACTTTCTCCAAGATTGGGAAAGTTTCGACCATGCTTGGGATCACATCAAACTTAAACAGTATGCAATTATCAGGAGATTGGATTGCCAATTTATGGCGGCCCAAACCTATCTTAGTCGGGCGAATATCTCCAAGTTTGACAACCAACTGCGGCGGATACGCTCAACGCTGGCAACCGCAACGTTCAAATTTGAGATCTACAAGCAAATCTTCCAAATAAGGCTGAAGCGCCTTCGAGAGCTATCCAGAATTACTCCAGATCAAGTCAATGATTTCCTAAAAAAACTCAAGGAAACACCCCTTCCCTATGGGCACAACGCTTTTTTGGAGACATACGCCAAATCCTTAAAGTAAAAATGGCACTGGAACAAGGGTTCCAGCACCAGAGCTAACAGGAGTTCAAGGATGGGATCTACCAAATAAGTTTTTCCCTAAACCAGGTACCACTCGCCTGATGGTGGGCAGTAATTAGGTAAGTTCCCTTGGGCAGATGCATCAGGTTCAGTCGGTTCAAACCTGTTGATACATTTTGTCGCATTACCGGCCGGCCATATAAGTCCCGAATTTCAACCAACATCTGTTCTTCTTTTTCTGGCCGAAAATCAAGGAAGATTTTCCCACCTTCTTGATAAAGGAGCTTCAAGATTTGGAAATCTCGCGCCGTCGCCCTGCGAGCTATATCATCATCAATGATCACTAGGGGGCCACTAGTCAGAAAGCCATAATCGCTTGCAATGGTATCTCTCAAGCGAGAGATGGTAATTACCAGCTTCTTCCCGGCATCTTCAATTTCAGACGTTATGGACCAATCAAGGCCCTCTACTCCGGTGGAAAGCCATCCCCCGTCACAGTTCCAAGGGCCCTGTTCGTCAAAAAGTTTGCCTGCCGGGGCATCATATTCCAGCACAACCCCTGTGGCATTTTCTATTTGCTGGCTGTAGGTTCCCCAGTCCCAGGACAGTTCGTAGTCATCCCCGGATACGTGGGTAAGGGTTGGGGTGGGACTCTGAGCGCTGCTCAATATAGGCCATAGTCCTACCAGCGCTATCAAAAGCGTTCTTAGGTAATACATCAGAATTTGGATTAAGGGTTAGTTCAAAACTTCAATCCGAGGGCCTCAATGGGGTCTCGTCTTGAATCCAAAAGCTGAGCGAACCAGGCCTGGACTTGCTCAATGTGACTGATTTGAAACTGAAAAATTTCACTCCTATCAGCCACATCAGCAAGGTGAAAAAGCCCTTATCCAAATCAAATATTTATAAAATGCTCACGATAATTCTCTAAATAATTGAATAATTATAAATTATTATACCAACCTTTCTACACTTTCATTATTTCTTGAAATTTTTCAGTATTTTTTCGAAACAAAACAATAATGAAGTGACATGACACCATCCTACCTCCATCTTCAAGCAGCCATCAAGCTGGCCATTCAACACATTGCAGATTGGTCAGAGCATAAAAATTGGCAATACCAAGGGACGAGAAAAAGAGCCTTATGGGAGATTCTCACCAAGTATTATGACTTGAAGGGTGCCAACCGGAAGCCCATGACCTTGCCGTCATTTTATGCCGCAACCAACGGCAAACATGATGCAAGCTTACTCAGCCTCCATGGGATCAGGATCTATGAAAAAATTCGAGATCTATTACTGGAGCACGGATGGGTGCTAGATGAGAATACCCAGGCTTACGTCCCCATTGGAGGGTCTAGCTTTCCCAACCTGGTCCGTTTTGATACAGCCACCTTAAAAAAGACTTTTGCCATGGCAAATCCTCATCTAGTGGTGGTACAGACTTTTTTAGATAACATCCTCCAAATCCACGAGCCCATATTTGAGGCTGTACGGCGTCAGGTCAGCGTTGAAATTTACTTGGTCGACCCCAATTGTGATTGGGCAGTCATGAGGAACCAGCCCCCCCACCCCTTCAGTGGAATTGACATACCAGAGCAAGTCCGCCAAAACCAAACTGTGCTGCTGGACACCCACTCACAACTTGGTTACCCTGAAAATTTCAAACTCTACTTCTACCAAATACCCACCCCAAACTGTATTTACAAGGTCAGCAACCACTTTTATGTATCACCGTTTTATGCGCACCAATTTGCCACAGACACGTTGTTCCAACGTTTCACCTATCCAGATCATCCCTTTGCCGACCTTTTTCAACAGGAATATGAGCATCTGAATCGCCACTCTTTCTTGGCTTCTTCTGCTGCCTAATACCGCAGTACCATTTGTTTTTTCTCGTGGAGGCGCCCTATGGGCCGGGGCTGGCCACCTAGTTCTCACTATTATCCAGGCCCCCTCCCCCCTTTCTACCTCTTCCATCCTTCAACAACACTTTCTCAACACGTGGCTATGGAAAAGAAACTGGATTTGATCCAGAAATATCAATCGTATATCAACGATCAAGTCAACATCATCAAGTCAGACTACTGGCCAGGTGATCAGCGCTTCTCTATCTCGGCTTTACTCAACCAACTAAAAGCCAGAGGCTTTCACGACCTTTCTGCGCCCTCCTTCAGCAGAATTCTCAAAGCAGAAGACACCGTCAGTCTCGCCTTGTACAAAAAATACTCACAGGTCCTAACGAGCTATATCGAAGATCTAGAAGCCCAGAAGATCGATTCTGACGAATCGAGCCCCTTCGAGCCCAGGCTTACCAAGCGCAGTAATCCTGGAGATGAGCTAGATCAACAGGTCATTTTCACCTCTTTTCCTGAGCAAGAAATCCGCCGAGATATCAGAGAAGCGAACTATGAGATTATCTTGCTGCAATCATATTTTTCTTTTCTAGACCTGATACAAGAGGAATTAGCTGCAGCCTTAAGAAAAGGAGTCAAGGTCAGAATCCTGAGCCATGCCCCCAATCGGCAAGCTCAGCAACGGCGGAGCGCGGAACTCTCTTTGGAACGTTCAGAACTGCTCGAAAAGAAAAGTCGGGACAATATTCCCATTCTTTCCAGACTCAAACACGAGCACCAACCCAACAACTTGTCAATCAAGCTATTCAAGGATCAATCTAGTGCCATCAATTTCATTCAAATAGATCAAACTATCTACCAAGGGTATTATTGGAAGCACCAATCCCTCACCCAGGGGCCCTTTGAAAGGCGCCATGTAGCCAGTCACATAGGGGGAGAATTACGTGCTCATTTTGAGGCCCTCTGGAATGAAGTCCAAGAAGAATTAGACCCTGCGACCTATACCAAACCTGATAGAGAAAACAAGAAACAAGGCAATGAGCTGAGTCAGATTTCCCCCAGGCCTTCCCTTCAAGCTTTTAGGTGTTTTTACTGGCACAATCACCAGGTAAGACAATTCATTTTAGAAATCACTCCGACCGATGCAAAAAATGAGGCATTGGGCTATGAAGCATCCGTCAATGTCTGCCCAAGTGGAACCCACTATGTGGGGCATTTGCAGCCTTTGGCAGGTGAAAAGAAGAGAACTTTCTTGGGGACTTTACTTCCCGAGGATGGCACCCCCACTTTCATCCAGTTGTCACTTACGGGAAAAATCGACCAGGCCCTTTCATTGAGGCAGATGATCCAAGGAGTCATTCTTACCCAAGATTTAGAATCGGCAAAGCTACTCGCGAGTAGGTTATTACTGATAAGACTTGACCCAGGACAAGCCCACAAGCTTTTGCCTACGGTGGAAATATCAGCCAGCATCCACCTTCCCTTCCCCCTCATCCAAAAGTATCTTGCTAAACAAGTTCTGGAGCAGAATGACCTCATCGAGACCACATTTCACTTTAGCCAAACCTACAACAACAACCTTGACGAGCGCCTCATTCTTAAGGATATACATGGCACTTACGAGCTTTTTTATATCAGAACCTCCAAGCAAAAACTCGTAAAAAAATGGATTAGGATCGATAGGAACGGGGATATTGTCGTTTGGAGCAAAAACAGGAACTGGAAACTTGCCGGAAATATAGAAGTGTTAAATGCAGATCATGTTTTACTGAGAATAAACAATGAGGTAAGGGGAAACAATTCTCTACTGATCATGACCATGAAGCACAGTCATGCCGAGCCCCATGTCTTGAAGGGTACCTACACGGGTCATTATTTGAATGATAACCAACAAGCAGCGCCACACGGGGGGAGGGTCTTAGCCATCAAGGCAGACAGATCCAAGCTGAAAGGGGGCATAACGCGGGAGGAAGAAGAGCTGGAATGGTTTGATCACGACAATCAAACGAAGTTGTCAAAAAAGTGGTCTGGCTTCAGCAACTTCTTTACAGGCCTCAACAACCTATACCTGGAAAATAGTAGAAGTCTAATCAGCGGGGATGACTGGGTAAAATATTATCCCAGCGAAAGCCTACACAAGCAGGTAGGGAAATATGAATGGTATTACCGAAGTTCTGCAGAGCAGGATTATGGAGGAATTCGAAAGCTTGCGCTAGAAATCAAGGTAGACGGAAGTGTGTGGCTGCTAGATAAGTTTGGAGAAGTATTGCCGGGCTTTGTGAAGCGATATGGGAATCACCTTCTCATCCATCAATACCAAACCGAACCTCAATGGGCTAATTTTACCCCCCGCCCAGAAAAGGTGGATCACAATCGGCCTGTCCACTTTCAAAGTCTCTTTAGCTTATACCTTGATGATTCAGCCAATCCACACCTCATGGTAGGCATAAGATTGAGCTACTCAAGAACCCGAGAGCCTATGGCGAGTAAAGTGGTGCTGATCAAAAACAATAGCTTAGATCTACAAAGCGTACAGCCAGGCATGATTCCCCTCACCACGGACGAAGAATATGAAAGAAACCACCCACACCGCCAGCAAGGAGAAGTCTTGAAATACCTCAAGAGCATGAGGCTCCAATATCTAAAGACCAAGAAGTCTCCGGCCAAGGAATTAAAACGAATTGAGGAAAACGCAGAAGTAGCCTTAACCTATTTTTGGGCTGCCTACCGCTATGGGTCTATTGAACAATATTCTAAGGCAATCGCCTTTATCACCAAAGCCTTTCAACTTGGATTCCCCTCTCAACATCCGGAATTACTCAAAGCCATGGAGAATGGCGAAGCTCTTTTTGCGATTTCCCCTCAGATTAGAGCAATTATTGGATAAAAAAAGGCCGTCTCAGATACTGAGACGGCCTAGTAATCTTTCAAGCCCAAATAAACAGGCTAGTTGAGCATTACTGCTTTACAACTTTGAAAGTCTGGGCAGTGTCACCCGCTTTCACAGTTACAAAGTAAACGCCAGCAGGCTGCTCAGAGATGTTCACTTGCTGCTCAATGGCACCCGCAACAGGGCTTAGCATTTCGTTGCTTAGGATGCGTCCGTTGATGTCAAAAGTAAAGATCTGAACTTCGCTGACTTTGATGTCAGATACGCGTACTTCTACCAATCCTTCAGTAGGGTTAGGGAATACTTCAGCAGAAACAAAGTTGCGCTCTTTAACACTGGTGATAGCAGGATTGATGAATCCATACAGCTCCATAGCGGTCCATCCGGTTACCCAAAACTCGTTTCCGTTAGGAGAGAAAGCTCCCTTGTAAGAAACCGCGTCAAAGTAAGTGGAGTCGTATACACCCATGTCTAGGTCAGTGAAAGCTTCGTTGGCAGTAGGACGAGGGTCCAAAGACTGAGAAGCGTCGTTGGCACGAGCAATAGAGTCTACGCTTTTGAAAGCGGGGTCCACGTATAGGTTGTTGCCAGCTACTAGGATAGAGTCCATGATGCGCTCAGCTTCTACCGCAGCAGCTTCTTCAGCTACAGAGTCAGCATCAGCAAAGTTGGCTGCCTCGCCACGAGAAGCAGCAGTCAGGTCAGAACCTCCACCGATTCCGAAGAACAAGTTGTTCTTAAGAGCCAAGTCACCAGTCTGAGCACGGCGAGCGCTATACTCAGTAGCACCGTTGCGGATCTCGATAGCTACCCCTCTTCCGAAGTCGGTGTAGATGTTGTTGTGGAAGAATCCACCCGCGTTGTCACGGATACGCATGATGCGGTCTCCTTCTCCAGGACCAGGGCCGATGAAAGTAGCGTTTACAATTTGAGGAGTAGCGAAAGGCATTCCGTCCTCAGGACCGGTACCGCCATCGAACTCTCCACCTTCTCCACCACCTTCGTTTCTTTGGATGGTAAACCAAAACTGACCTTTGCCACGGAAACCTTGGTCGTAGTCAAATCCGTCGTCACCTACGAAAGCTGATACGAGGTATTTTCCATTTACGGTACCACCGAACCATTCGAATCCATCGTCCTGGTTGGCAAATACCTCAACGTACTCGATTACAGTCTTGCTACCAACGGCACCAAGAGTAAGACCATTGATCTCGTTGTCTTGTCCCAAAAGGTTACCACCGTGGCGGATAGACACGTACTTAAAAATACCGGAGTCATCAGCGTCGTCACAGTTTCCATCAGAATCTTCACCGTAGCGAGCACGAGTTTCGAAGCTAGGAATACCTTCTATCTGCTGAACACCAGGATCAGTATTCAAGCAAGCTTTACCAAGGATGATTACCCCACCCCATAGGTTGTTTTGGAAAGCAGTCACGTCAGTGATGTCGTTCAAGTCAACATCAGCATCAGAGGTAAAAATAATAGGTTCAGCAAGGGTTCCCTCAGCTTTGATGTAGCCACCTTGAGCAACGATCAATGCGGAAGCATCATCCCGGGTAGTATCTGATCCAGTTTGTGATCCGTCTGTAGGTTCTTCTAGACCACGGATAACCGTACCAGGCTCGATGATGAGGGTATCGCCTTCTTCAACGAATACATATCCGTCCAAGAAATAATTGGTGCTGCTGGACCAAGTGATGGTCTCATTAACAGTGGTGTCTAGGCCTACACTGTTGCGCAGCGTATCATTCTGAGCAGTAGCACTAAAGGAAACCAATAGCGCTAGAAAAAGTGCATAAAAATTACGCATAGGTCGATTGAAGTTTGGTAGTGATAAGGCAGAAAGCTTTGTTCAACTTTCTATTTTCGCGCAAGTTATAGAGGCCCTGTTAAGCCAAAATTAAGCGAACCCTACCACACTTTGATGTTTTCTGTTCTTCAATGTTAAATCTCTCCTAGGAATCCCTATAAACCAGCAACTCTAAAATTGCGGTCAAACCATTCCTATAAAACTTAGTTACAATTCGACGAAAACTTAAAATTCGCAATCGTATCTCAAAGCCAAAAACGGCGCTTTTGGCGCATTGAGGCTACTTTTGGCACAAAACAACAGATAGCTCCATGGGCCCTCATGCAGCAACGATGTCGATGTGTACTCGATGACAGGATAGTTCCATAACTTTATAAATTATAAAATACATAAAGTTCATAGCTTGGCTTTATCAGAAAGGTGGGAGCAAACAAATCACATTTACTATCTGCTGTTAAAAACAGGGTTCCACAAAATATGGCCCCTTACCCATACTGATAACAAGGGCTTCCGTCAAACACTCCTCTTTCCCAAGGTGGGCATATGAAAAACAAGAGATTTGACCCTAATTTGTCAAAACAGATAGCCGGAATCGAAACCTTATTAAGGCCTCAATTCCGGCTTCCTATGCTTTGCACACTCCGGATGGGAGGGCTAAGTGGCTATCGGATGTTATAAGACAGGCTGATTGAAAACGACCGCCCACGACGTCCGTCACTGCTGAACAAGTATTCTTGCGTTTCGAAAGCACCAGCTTCAAGTCCCATTGTTTCAGGGGTAAGGGTGGTGGTCGAAATATACTCAGGATTCAATAGGTTATTGGCCCGGAAGCGAACGGAGAAGTTCTCCCCAAATCTCTTGGACAGTGAAAAGTTCAGCAAGCCCCGAGCTTGCTCATAGGCATCCAAGGAGTTGTTGCCACCCGTGGCGATCAACCGAGGTCCAAAGATGTTAAAACTCAGGCTTCCCGTAAGCCCACTCACCGGCTCATTGTAGAGCAATTCGGCATTGACTACGTAAGGAGACTGAGAGTACATAGGTCGGGTGTCAGCCAGACCAGGGAAGTTAGCTCTTCGCGTCGATAGCTCCCCTTCGACCAAGTTGACGGCCGATTGAATCAAGGATAGATTACCATTGAGGTAAAGATCCTTAAGGGCAGGAGAAATAAAATCGAAGTTCTGCTTGAACTCAAATTCCAGTCCGTAAACCAAACCATCATTCAAGTTTGAATAGGTAAATACAGGGTTTTGCTGGATGGTATCAGGAACCCGGAAGATAGGATCTTGGAAACGCTTTACGAAAGCACTGGCTGAGATCAACTTTCCAATGCCATTGAACCATTCCCAGCGGATATCAAAGTTGTCAATCAGGGTCCTGGTCAGATCAGGATTACCTTCTTCGGCAAAGTCCCCAAGGAAGTCGATGTAGACAATTTCTGCCAACTCCCTAAAAGCGGGGCGGGCCAAAGTCCGGGCATATCCTCCACGAAGATTCATATCCGCGCTCATCCGATAGATCAGGTTGGCGGCGGGAAGCAGGTCTCTATACTCCCGATTTACTACTTGATTTTCCCTGACGGTAGCCAAGAGGTTTTGGGTACTGTACTCATACCTAGCGCCTGCGATGATGTTCAGGCGATTGATGATGGGAAAGTCTACCATGGCGTAGCCCGCGTAGACTTCTTCAAAGCCTTGGTAGGTGTCCTCGGTGGCCCTGACCTCATTTTCAAAGAGGATAATTCCATATTGAGGGGAGGCTACTCTTATGAAACGTCCGGTTTCAGGGTCACGCTGAGGGATGGAATCTACCCCGATGACTCCAGAGTTTTCTGGTGTAAAGAGGGTGGAAGGATCCCCATCCCATTGAATGTCATCCACCACTGCATCTAGCTGATCTCCCCCATAATCAAACACGCGTTGCTCATAAGCACGCTGCTTGGTGGTGTAGGCACCGCCGACCTTGATTTGTCCTTTGCGCCCAGCAATCTCAAAATCATGAGAAATGTTGAGCTTGATGTCGTCACTCTGGTCATCTAAGCGGCGGAAAAAACGCTGAGCGATCAATTGCTCTGACTGGTCAAAGCCATAGATGAAATTCTCGGGATCACTGTCATCTACAAAATTAGAGATAAATCGCTGATCCGGCTGATTTTGAGTGGTAAAAGCACGAGAAGCGATCCAGTCTATGTTGAGTGGACCCAGTTTGTGTTCACCGTTTAGCTGAAATACGTCCAAGCTACGCTCAAAGTAGTTGGTGGACCGAGACTCTACCCGCTCAAGGGTATTGCTATCATCCTCTCCACTTAAAAAGCGGGCCTCACTGGAGCCACTCTGGTTGTGCATGTAGTTGAAAGATACCTTGTTAGCTGGGCCTACTTTCAAGCTTACACGGCCCATTCCTCCCCAAAGGATATTGTGAGAAGTTCTTGCTACGGTGTTATATCTCTGTCCTTGGCCCAGACTCTGGTCATTGGGTCCAGAGATGGTAAACAAGGCATTACCCCCTTCGTCGGTATACTCGTATTCATTCCGATAAGAAAGGCTGCCGATTACACCAATAGAAGCCTTCTCTCCTAGTTGAAACTGATTTCCTAGAGAGATCTGGTAATTTTGATCTAAAAAGGAATTATCCATTACGGGATACAAAGGCACCTGAAAGGCATTTATTCCCTCATCTATGCGATTGGCTACCTCAAAGTCGCGGTTATCAATTCGTCCAGGCAAAAAGCTACCGGGTTCTCCGATGATTTCAGGCACATCTCTAAGTCCGTTGTCATATCCCCAGACGTCTGTGCTGCTGCGGGAATCGGTCAGGAAGTCATCTCTTAGGCTGGCATTGGTGTTGTAACCCAATGAAGCCGAGACATTGAAGGTAAAGCGGTCTGGGAAGTCCTTGGTCCTCACATCAATCAGACCACCGGTGAAGCTGCCTGGTAGATCTGGGGTGAAGTTCTTGTAAACGACAACATTGTCGATCAGGTTGGAAGGAAATATGTCCATTTGGATCGTGTTGCGACTAGGATCCAAACTTGGAAGGTTCGCCCCATTAAGAAGGGTCTGGGAGTAACGATCACCTAAGCCCCTTACATATACATATTTGCCATCCTGTACCGTAACCCCAACTACCCGCTGCATAGCGGCAGCCACATTGGCGTCTCCCGTTCTTTGCACCAAATCGAATGTTACCCCATCAATGGAGTTTATGGAGTTTTTCTTTTTCTGATCAAAAGCCACAGAGGAAGCTTCGCTGGTCTTGGCCGTAATGGTCACGGCCAGATCTTCTCTTACAGAGGTTTCAGCAAACAATAAAGTTTGATTGGTCTCTATTTGTCCATCTACCACCGTGATCTCAGTGGTATCTGTCTGATAGGAGATATAGGATGAAAGTAGCTGGTAGGTGCCAGGAGCGACTTTAATGGTGTAAGCTCCTTCAATATCTGAATAGGCGCCGCCCTTGACTGCGCCAGCATCTAATAGACGTACTGTAGCACCTAACAGCGGTTCTCCATTCTCCCCATCCACCACTTTTCCGCGGATGGTCCCAGTTTGGGCAGTGGCCTCTAATCCAGCCACCATCAATAGAATGGAAAGAATAAACAATTGAATGTAGGAATTCTTCATTTTGGGAGACACGTATATTTGACGCAAAAGAAAGCAACTGCCGTAAAGGCAAAGCGCATGAGTAATTATCAAACCTTTAACATTGCATTACCGGTATGTTACCACAATGAAGACTTACTTACTCGCGTTAAATGAGTTCAAGATGGCCTAATTCTCCTAGGCTGGTCCAGCATTTTAGGCATCATCCTTACCGTTGTTATATATGCCCCTCTATCCCTCTCATAAATCCAAACCAGTCATACAGATTTATAATTCCTCCCCCATCTCCTGAACTTGGCATGGCTTTTTCAGGGGATAGTGTGGCGAATGTATCGCCAAGGAAATTTTCCAAAATGAAGTTTTTCGTTCTTATCGGCCTATTCCTTGCTTCTTTCTCCGCTCTTGCCCAACAAAATGATCCCGCCACTTCTCCCCATCGGAGAAGATCTGCGCCTAGCAATGAACTAAATGGTTTCAGTGAATTAGCCGCTAGCTATGCGGCTAAAGAGAATCAATTGAGTCAACTCTTGGCCAGCTATGCCTATCAGAGTACCGAAGAAAGGCAACTGGCCCAGAAAAACCTCAAGGCACTTCTCTATGAGCTTTTTGACCTTGATCTGGCTCGTAAAAGACTTGAAGCTCAAAATCTGAGGCTGCAGCTTCAAGACATGCAACGCAGCCCTTCTTATCAAGATAGAGGGGAAGAAATCAGGCAATTGCAAAACCGGCTAGAGAAAATCGAGAGCAATCTGAGGTACCGAGCTCAGTACCGAGAGCAGATTGTAAGCCAGCGGCTTCAGGAGCTCCTGTAGGTCTAGTAGGGGTAGCCTAAAGCCAGGTCTTTCAGCCCAAGCAAACTAGCCACGCCCAGTAAATAACCAAATTTGGTATAATTATTACATTTGATAATTACCCAATTGTACCACACAAAACACCAGTCAGGCCTGAATGCGCGCCATTTGCCCCCAGGAACCCCCACAGCCTGAACTTAGGACGTAGATTGGGAGAAAATATAACATCCCCAACTCTACAGAAATGCGTGTAATACTTACTATTTCTTACCTCGTTCTTTTTTCATTGACCGGCTGGGCTCAAGTCAACTACATTGAAGATTTTGAGAATGGCACCCTTGATCGCTCTTTTTACACCACCGATTGCTATTCTTTCTCAGCAACCAGTCTTACCGACAATTCTAGTGCTATAGATGGAATCTCTGTTAGAACCAGTCAACTCACCAATGAACTGGATCCAGCGATTTTTCGCTCACCCGCGGTGGAGTTCTCAGGCGATGAGACCATTGAATTTGATCACAAGATGAGCGCGGGAAATGGCAACTTCAGATACCTTTATCTGGTACTGGCGGATCCCAATGGAGAATCAGCGCCTGATACCATATTCACCCATAATTATCGTCCGGGGGCTGGAAATGTAGATGCATCCTTGCAGCAAGAGAGCATAAAGGTTGATCAAGATGGGGTCTTCCAAATTGAATGGCATTTCCATGGCAAAGGAGGGAGTTCTAGAGGGATCTTGGACAACATCGTCACCGACGCGGTAATAGTAGCTACGGAAGCAAATGGGTGTTCTTCCACCTCGACTTCCTCAGGCGGAAGTGCTTTCCCAGTAGAATGGGCTGAGCTTAAAGTGGAATGGGCTCCCGAAGGAGCGCGCATTAGCTGGTCAACTGCTTCTGAACAAAACACAGACTTCTTTGAAATTGAGCGGACTGATGCGAAGGGCGAATACCAATCTATTGGCGAAGTGGATGCGGCTGGAAATTCTAATGAAACACAAACCTATCAATTCAACGATTTTAGAGCTGGTAATCAGGGCCAAGGCACCATTTATTACCGGATCAAGCAAGTAGATTTAGACGGTTCTTTCAGTTACAGCCGGGTCATGAGTGTTGTTCCAAATGGTCAACCCACCCTCGCCGTTTCGCCCAATCCAGCTAGCAGCCTAGTGAGACTGGATCTTCTACATGATGACCAAGCTTATCAGGTTAGCATCATAAATCACCTGGGTAATGAAATCTACCGCCACCAAGAGCAATTATCGGATGTTATCGAAATACCGGTTCAAAACTTCCCCACAGGGGTGTATTGGATCAAAGCCAGTAACCGCACTGAGCAGCTTAGTACCAAGCTAATGATTCAATAATTACGCGGGCCCTACCCCACTTCTGTAGAGAGGCCTTACCCTACGAGGCCTCATCAAGTTCAGCAGGAATTCTCACACGAGAGCTCCTGCTTTTTTTCAATTATATGGAACAGTCAAAAACAACTATGCACTTTTGCTTGATCTCCCATACCATCTCAGCGTCAGAAAAATGCTCGATTGGCCCGCCAAACTCGCTTTTTCTTCCTTGATCTGGCATGAAATATCGGCGCAAAATTTACATGTCATTTTTTCCTGTTCCATAGGTGAAAAGATTGGGAGCACACAAAAGGGATTTTGCACATCCTGGGAGGTGGATAAATAACCAAAGAGGGCCAAGGAACGCCCTGCGAAACCCTCATTTCGTTCTCATCGTTTGTCACTTACACCCCAATGACGAATCAAATTGGGAGATTTGACGGCCAAAGGACAGAAAGCGGGGCGCAAAGAATGCTACTTGCCATCCTAAACCCAAAGCATATACACATATGAGACTTTCCTTCTTTCTTCTATTTAGCCTTGCCTTATTTGGTGCTCAGGCCCAAGGCAGTAGCTCCAGTTTTTTTGATGAAGCGGATGCCATCTTCAATCAGTATGTAAAACAGGGACGGGTTGATTACAGTCGCTTGAAAAGCGACGGAGCCTTGGCTCCGATCATAAATCAAGTAGCCACCTATTCTCTGGAAGGCAAAGATGCGACGTTCAAAAAGGCATTTTACATCAACGCCTATAACCTCTTGGTGTTAAAATCTGTGGTGGATCGATTGCCGCTCAGTTCAGTTTTGAAGGTTGATGGTTTTTTTAACCAGCAGAGGCATCAGGTTGCTGGCGAAAGCTTAAGCTTAGATGAAATCGAAAAGAAAAAATTACTCGCCACCTACGGCGATCCACGCTTTCACTTTGTGGTGGTCTGCGGGGCGGTAGATTGTCCCCCAATTACCAACTTTGCCTACCGCCCTGCCACGCTCAATAAGCAACTGGCTCGCCAAACCCGAAAAGCGCTCAACAACCCTGGGTTCATCAAAGTAAATACCGCTCAACAGAAAGTGGAGATCTCTCAAATTTTTGAGTGGTATCAAAAAGACTTTGGCGGCAGCAAAGCCGAAGCCCTGACTTTTATCAACCGCTATCGAAACGAGCCCATTCCCACCGATTACAGCATTGGATACTATTCGTACGACTGGTCGCTAAACGGACGCTAACCCGTTTCGGTCGTACTTTTGCCACGTTCATCCGCTGCCCTGCCACGCTTAATCATTTATCGTGGCAGGGCAGCTAGACTTTGGATACTTTTATATTGACATCAATAGCCAAGGTCATGAAGAAGCCCAAGCTCAAATATACACTCATCATCCTCGCCTCGCTCCTCTTGCTAGCGGCCACCCTATATGTGCTGCAAGCCCCACATCCTACGGTGGAGACGGTAGAGCTGATGCCAGTGGAACAACAGCTGGGTCAGGCGGTAAGCATGATTGAAGATTCTCTGGATGGAAAGGTTTGGCCTTAGAGGCTGTTTGGATTTTTCCTTTACGGCCTAAACTTGTCTTGCCACGAGTACTTGGGATTAAGGGCCCCAAGTAGGAGTCTGACTGCGCCGATTTTTCTCGCAATAGCCCGCTATTCCTCCAAAAATCTGCTTGTCAGAACCAAAAAATCCAGCGTTTGGGCTCGAAACACCAAAACCCAAACAGCCTCTTAACATTTACATGCGTAAACAGGGTTTTTACTCCAAAAAAAGGTATCAAGCAAGTAGACATAGAATTTGAGGTACGACAGTATGCGCTATGGCTATAAGGATGAGTAATCGTCGCGAAATACCCCGCACCTCCGTACCCGCATTACCAGTTTTCTTCTGTCCGCCTCTAACTCACTTCCTCATTGATTCACCCGCGGAGCTATCACTTCGGTGCTTTCTTCCAGATGTAAAAGAAGCTTTGGAAATGAGCCCCTAGCCAAGGGGTACCATCTGGAGTTGATACCAGGTCTCGTTTGCCCGCCGATATGGAGTTAGGCACCGGAGGCGCTGGCCCAGGCCGCCACTGACCTAAGCTTTCATCGTAATTCCATGCTTGGATTCCAATACTGGCATTTTTTGCTACAACTGAAACCCCTTCCCGGCTTACCGTCAAGTCGAGCTGGATGGGCATTGTCTCTGTAAACAAAGCGACTTCTTCTAACTCAAAGAGTTCTTGATCAAAGCGAAAAACACCTAGATCTTCAAATAGTATATAAACTTCATCCTGGTAGCTTCGGACCTGCCTAATGCGATTCCGCTCCCCTTCGATCATCCGAGATACCGATAATATATCCCACACTCCTTGGCTGATATCGAAGTGAAAGTAATAATAGTCAAAGGGCACCAAGCCTACGGGAAACATGAACAGATTCTCACCTACTACTTCAATTTTATGGTGAAAGGTGGGACGTCCCAAGGGAAGGCGGCTTACAATTTCCCATTGCTGCGCAGGAAAGGAGTAATACCACAACTGGTCTGATCCATGGAAAATGGCATACATGCCTTCATCTTTCACACTGATAGACGGAGCTGAGCCGTATTGTGCCTGTATGGTGGGCAATCCTTCCCTCCTAACTAGGGTATCTTCCAACTCATTGTATAGACTTACCTCCCCCTTGGCATTGACTATCACGACCTGATCTTGATAAAAGTCCATGACAAAGCTGGTCGCGCTGGTCACTTGCTTATGAGCAAGGTTCCAGGCTCCAGGAGCTTCGTCTTCCGCTTCTAGGGTCAAGGTGTCCTTGGCATATACCTGCAGTGAGGGGCCTAAGCGTTCAAACCTCAAATTATGATTGGATAGCTCTAAGTAGCTTTCCAACTGCGTTTCATATCCGTTGCCTATAAATGGAAAATCATCCAAATCAACTACCAGCTTGGAACTACTGTCTACCTCCACCTCATAAAACCCCTGAGGCTGATAAAGGCTTGTGTAAACTCCTAGTCGATAGGCTAAACCGATCTTGGTTACGGCATAGCCTTCATCCTGAGCCAAGTCAATTTCTAATAGATTTTCTTCCGGATCATAGTGGGTAAAAAAAAGGGGTAGCCCACTGTGTTCGGACGGTTGAAACCAGGTGCAACCTGCACAAAGCATCAGGCAGGATATAAGAATGGATATAAGGATATTGTGTAAGGTCTTCATGGCTGACGAAAAATAAGTGAGGCTTGAAGTTGGGTAAGGTTGACGCTGAGCAGGCTGGGATTGAGGAGTCGTTGGTATTGAGCATTAATGCCTAGGCTAAATCGGCGGCTCATTACGTATTGGTAGTTGAAACCCACTCCTGCTAACACCTGATGCCGAGGAACTAAGTCCGAGCTAGATACCAAGGGCTTCATCCATATAGTGGAAGGGCCGACCGAGGGAGGATCAGCGGGTAAAGTCCAAGCATATCCTCCTCCCAAGTATTGAAGGACCAAGCCATAGGCAAGTCCAAACTCGGGCCCCACTTGATGACGGCGGTATCGAAAGTAGTAAGAGAAGTAGAAAGGCAGGTTGACAGAACGATAGCCAAAAGCTAGCTCTTCATACTTATTGATTTTAGACTTTATCAGGGAAAAATACCCGTGAGTTTGGTACTGAAGCCCCATCCGAAAGGCCCATCCTTTGGTACCCAGGGGTTTCTCATATCCAATTTGAATCAGCGGATTGGAAGCCGACAAATCTTCCCCATTGAGGAATAGCAAATCAAAAGAGGCATTCTCGGCAATCAAAACCTGCTGGGTAGAGAGTCGCCCTATGCCTAGCGACCACTTGGTCTGCATAGGCAACTTTGGAACGATGTCAAAAGGACGACTGGCACGCTCCTGGGTAGCCAAGCATTGATCATATTCTTTGAGTAGACCACTAAGATTTTTTGCGTTTAATCTCGAAGCGGAGATTTTTTCCTGCTTAAAGTCATCACAGGCATTCATAAAGCCGCGTAAGGTGGCCTCCAGATTTTGCTCCGTCAAACGGATCATAGATCCTGAGGGAGGCTCTACATACAGGTATTTTTCCCCTTGGTGCTTGTGAACAAATAGACGCAAACTACCGTCGTAACGAACTGGCAAAAAATGCAATTCCTTTCTGCCCTCAATCTCAATCTCTCTAGCGACAAAACTTTTGCCACTGGCAAAGCCATATTCTAAGATATCCTCGGGGTAATAGTCTAGGGTATCTTGGCCCACGACCTGGCGGCAGGCTTTCAAGTAAAAGCTAGGAGCATCGCTGATCAAACTTATTCCCTCTACCCTGAGCGTATCCGAGCGGGTAATGAAATAATCTACTTGAGCAGACAGCCAACACGGTAATAGGAAAATCAATAACAGTCCCAGGGACCGTTTCCATGGTTGAAACATGAGAAATTGTGTTAATGGTTGAACAAAACTCTATTCGAAAATAGAAAATTTTGGACAAACCCAAACACTTTGAGAACACGAAAAAAATAACATGTCGCTTTTGCGTAGGGATTTTGCTCCAGATCAAGGAAGGAAAATCGACCTTAACTCGCTAAGGGAGACTTTTCTGAAGAAGAGATGGGGCAAAAGCCTGTCCTGAGCGAAGTCGAAGGAACTAAGCAAAAAGGCATAACTTTTTTTTGAGTATTCCTTAGCCCCAACATAATCAATAGGGGCCATACTTGCTTACAAAAGCCTTCTCCAGCTCTTCTTCTTTCAGCTTCATGAGTTCATCAAATTCTGCCTCGGGAAGAGTCTTGTAAGCGGGGTTCTCATTTAACATGGCCACCAGGTTAAACTTCTGCTCATGCAGTTCCCGTAGGCGCTTGACCGCGAGTGGAAGAGCAGGGTCATGCCATGCAAGCCCTGTCCATGCAGGCAAGCCTTCGGCCAGCTGAGGCAATTGCGCTCCTTCTACCAGCAAGGACTTTAAGGTCATCCACCACAAATAATCCCTAAAAACAGGAACATCTAGCCTGGCCGAGAGACGAGTCGGTGTAAGGCTAAGGCGAATGGTTCCAGCGAATTCCGCGTGGTTGATGGCGATTCGGTCAAAGTAATCACTTTCCCCTAGGCCCCATCTTAGATCCAGTGGTGAAGCAGCCGCAGCCTGTTCAAAAGTAGCTTTGTCGATGCGGGCAGCGGCGAAGTCCAGATTCAAGCCTGTCAAAGTTTGCAAAGTCCCTTGCAATCGGTCAGGATGAGGAACTTGACTAGCCTTGGCATACTTGAGTGTAATCGGAGGTATTCTTACGCTCATGAGCATTCAATAGATAGAGTCCAATATATTGGGCGGCAAAACATCAGGACCTTAGCTCAACCAAATAAGCAAGTGGACACAGGAAAAACAGTAACCGGGGTACGGGAATACGGGGTATGTGGGGGCAATTATTCATCCTTTTAAGCCTAGCTCCATAGGCCATACCTCGATTTCTTCAATCCCAGTATTCCACTCCTAGATCAGATGTCATTGTGTGCCTTATCAGAAAATAACAGCCCAAAATTAGCTGTCACATCTGGATTAAGAAAGGGAACCCTCTCACCAAGGAGAGCAAAAAAAACGAGGGCCACTAACCGTCTGGCTAATGAACCCTCGCGTCAAAAACCCCTGTCATGATTCTTGATGGTAGGTGCTGGGAAGGATCGCTCCTTTAATTTCGATCTTTAGACCCACCCAACCTATCATGGGTCACCTACCTAGCTATAAAAAAACTCAAGCGTGTAGCTTCTTAATATATCCGTGTGCCGACTTAAGCAGGAGGACAATAGAAAGGCGGTAATCGGTACGGGTTTACGGGGTATGTTGCTGTATTTATTCATATCCATAGCCCGTACCACAATACCCCGATTTCTTCTGTCCAAGTACTTACAACTCACAATAGCTGCCATCCTCTACCAGATTACGGCAAGGGTAGCGCCAAGTTAGTCCTTCTCCGATCATCTGATCGGCAATATCAGGCCCCCAGGTTCCGGCAGGATACCCGTGAAGAGGAATGCTGTCGTCTCCGCTTTCCCAAGCTTCCAAGATGGGATCTACGAACTTCCAGGCTTCTTCAACCGCATCACCCCTGGTGAAAAGGGTCTGATCCCCTTGCATCGAATCGAGGAGAAGGCGCTCATAGGCTGTAGGAAGGTAAGAGTCGTTGAGATCTTGATAGTGAAAGTCCATGTTGATCTCTTCGACCTTGAAACCAGCTCCTGGCACCTTCATACCTACCTTCATCAGCATACCTTCATTGGGCTGAATCCGGATCACCAGTTTATTGTGCATGTCGGTAGGCCGATCACACTCGTCAAGGAAAAGGCGATGAGGCGTCTCTTTAAAATAAATGACGATCTCGGTTACCTTGGTTGGTAGACGTTTCCCAGTACGGATAAAGAAGGGAACCCCACCCCAACGCCAGTTGTCGATGTAAAACTTCATGGCTACAAAGGTCGGAGTGCGTGATCCCTCTGGCACCCCGGTCTCCTCCCGATAGCCCTTGGCTTCTTGCCCCTTGATCTTGGCATTCATATACTGACCTCGAATCGTCTGTTTGACGATATCATCTCCCTTAATAGGGCGCAAGGCTTGAAAGACTTTCAGGATTTCATTGCGAATGGCATGTGCCTCAATCATTTGAGGTGGTTCCATTGCTGTCAGTCCCACTAGCTGTAACAGGTGATTTTGGATCATGTCCCGCATGGCTCCAGAACCATCGTAGTATCCCCCTCGGTCACCTACACCAATGTCTTCAGCAGAGGTAATCTCCACGTGATGGATGTAATTCCGGTTCCAAAGAGGTTCGTAAATGCCATTGGCGAAGCGGGTGACCAGTAGGTTTTGAACCGTTTCCTTGCCCAGATAATGGTCAATCCGATATAGCTGTTCTTCATCAAAATAGGCCAAGAGATCTTGGTTCAGTTGATGAGCTGTTTCAAAATTATAGCCAAAGGGCTTTTCTACAATCAACCTACGCCATCCACGTTCAGGGCGATTTAAGCCATGAGCGGCCAAATTTTTAGGAATGACTCCGTACAAGCTAGGCGGAGTAGAAAGATAGAAAACTGCGTTTCCTTCTGTTCCATGTATTTGCTCCAGCTCATACATGCGGTCCTTGAGTTTGGCGTACGTGGCTTCTCCTTTGGTATCAATGGCGACATAGTACAGCACGGACAGAAACTTCTCTAAAGAATCTTCCTCCACGGGGCGACGGGCGAATTCCTGGATTCCCTGCCGCATTTTTTCTCTAAAAGCTTCGTCACTGAACTCAGACCTGCTGCTCCCCAAAAGGGCGAATCCAGTCGGCAGTTTTCCTTGCTCAAACAGATCGTACACAGCGGGCACCAGTTTCCGGTAGGTCAAATCGCCAGAAGCTCCAAAAATGACTAATATTTGATTTTCGGTCATGGGTTTCGG
The DNA here is from genome assembly GCA_964521065.1 of uncultured Bacteroidia bacterium. Taxonomy (GTDB): domain Bacteria; phylum Bacteroidota; class Bacteroidia; order J057; family J057; genus CAYVAP01. The sequence goes on from CAZFPQ010000013.1 coordinate 44,919, forward strand.
GTTGTTGATTGGAGGTGGAGGGTGAATTAGAGTCTATTACCTACCCACCCCAAGCCAAATTAATCAGCCTTTTTTACGGCGTGGCCACCAAACTGATTCCTCAAGGCTGCCAGCATCTTCATGGCAAAAGACTCTTCTTGCCGTGACTCAAAGCGTGTAAATAGGGAAGCGGTGATGACATGGGCAGGCACATCAAAATCTATTGCGGTTTGGACGGTCCAACGACCTTCACCAGAATCATTGACGTAGCCAGCGATTTCGTCCAGTTTTGGATCCTCGCTAAGGGCAATTCCCGCCAACTCTAGCAGCCAAGAACGAACCACAGACCCATGCATCCAACTTTTGGCGATCCCCTCTAGATCAAGGTTATAAGGAGACTTCTCCATGATCTCAAAACCCTCTGCATAAGCTTGCATCATTCCGTATTCGATGCCATTGTGCACCATTTTTACCATATGCCCTGAACCTATGTCACCGGTGTGTATATATCCATTTTCAGGAGCTAAGGTCTTGAATATGGGCTCACAATAGCTGGTAGGCTCATCTTTCCCCCCATACATCAGGGAATAGCCCTCGGTGAGTCCCCAAACCCCACCACTGACCCCACAATCAATGAAATGAATGCCTTTTTCAGCTAACTTCTCCCCCCTAGCGACAGACTCACGCCAAAAAGAATTTCCTCCTTCAATGAGGATGTCGCCTTCTTTGAGATGCGGAGTAAGGCCCTCTATGGTGCTATCAACGGGTGCACCGGCTGGAACCATGATCCAAATGACTTTTCTGTCCGGAAGTTGATTGATGACTTCCCCCAAGTCATGCGCACCAATGGCACCAGCTGATTCGGCTTCTTTAATGGCCTCAGCGGACATATCCATGGCAACGACTTCATGCTCATTTTGCAAAAGGCGCTTCACCATGTTGCCACCCATTTTACCTAAACCGACAAATCCAATTTTCATAAGAGTATTTAGTGATGGTAGTGATAGAAGGGATAATGAAAAATCGAGATTTAATGCAAACCTACGTTGGACTACCTAGCAGGTGCTGTAATCCGGAAGACAATTGAAAACTTCTTTCTGGAACTACCAAATCTGGCCTATAAAGTTGATCATATATACATTTCTAAATATCACCCTTATTTGAGAGGTAAAACATCAAAATACCCTAAAAAGGCTTGAGTAATAGAAATTTAGTCTTATTTTAACATATAACCGCCTGACCCTGTACATGGATCAAAAAGCCTTTCAAATTAGTGCCATATATTGTGCGATTTGCATCATGGTGATGTTGGTCATGGGGAATCTATTTATAGATCATACCCCGAGTTGGTGGGCCTTAGGATCTATTTTTCTGTTTATTTCTTCCGCTGTTGTGTTTGGCCTCATTGCTTATCACCGCCGAAAAGAACAAACCACACCAGCAGATTTCCAGAACTTCTTCATAAACAGCCAAGTGCCAATGTTGATTTATGAAGAGTCTACGACCAAAATTCTCACCGCCAATGAGGCGGCTCTAGCGCTATATCAGTATACCCTTTCAGAATTACAGCGCCGTGACTTCAAGCAGCTTTCCTTGCAAAGTGAAGCCCCAAAGCTGGCTGAGTTGTTTCACAAACGCCAACAAATCTTGCAAGAACAAGGAATCTGGCGGCATCGGCGCAAAGATGGAACCCCTCTTAGCGTTCAACTTCACCACCAACCTTTTCGGCATCAAGGGAAAAAAGGGATTTTGGTGCAGATCAACTCCATCAGCCCTTGGACTGATCGTGTATTGGCTGGACAGCAGCTCAACCAACAACTGGTAGACTTTCGATTTGCGGTCGAAAGGGGGATTATTCTTGGCATGGTCAATGGGGAAGGTCTTTTGACAGAAGTGAATGAAAACTTCTGTGAAATCACCGGGCTAGACAAGCGCCAACTTCTGAATGATCGCTTCGATGTGACTTTCGCTGATAGCCATAGAAATCAGTATGATCAGATCATGGCTGCGATGCAGATGCATCGAATCTGGAGAGGGGAAATCAAGCACCAGACTCCAGGTAGAAGAGATTTTTGGACCCAAGCCTTTTTCATTCCTTTTAACCAGCAAAGTGACCAAGTTGGCCAGGCCTTATTTATATACACCGACATCACAGACCGAAAGCGAAGCGAAGAAGCCACCAAACGCCGGGAGGAGTACCTGCGGTCCATTGTGGATTCACAGAGTACGTACATGATTCGCACTGACCCTCAGGGTAGGTATGCTTTCGTTAACCAAACTTTCCAACAGAAATTTCCGCACCTTGGAGAAGCGGGGTTTTATGATGGCCTTAGTTTTCATGCAGGTATACATCCCGAAGACGGTGTCAAGTGGCGGGCCATGGCGGAGCGCTGCTTAGCCAACCCAGGCGAAATCCATTTTGCTATTCTTAGGATCCCTCAATTAAACGATGCTCACTGTTGGACGGAGTGGGAATTTGTAGGCATTCAAAACTCCAAACAGGAGGTAGTTGAAATTCAAGGCCTTGGGCAGGACATTACTCCGCGCTTGGTCAACCAAGAGCGCATCCGCCAACAAAACGAAAAACTCAAAGAAATTGCGTGGATCAGTTCTCATGAATTACGGCGTCCAGTCGCTAATATTTTGGGCTTGATCTACCTATTGACCGACCACCCAGAGGAAGACCTAGGCAAGGTATTGAAGCTATTGTCCACCTCTGCTCAAGACTTGGATACCATTGTACATCAAATTGTCCACAAGGCCTATGAAGCAGAAGCCAGCGAAGAACAGGACCTTGACGAGTTGTTAACGCCCCCTTCTCAAAAGAGGAAACCGGTAGTCGAAGAAGACAAGGCCAGCTAACTTTTTGAGCGAATCCCATTATTTGTGGAATATTGAAAAATATTGCCCTATTTTGATTGGCAATCTAACTAGCGCCAATCATGACCACCCCTGACTTACATGGACCACTAAAGACCTACTTTGGGTACGATGGATTTCGTCCTAATCAGGAAGACATTATCCGAACCATTCTTTCCGGCCAAGATGCCCTGGTCCTGATGCCCACAGGGGGAGGAAAATCCATGTGCTACCAGCTTCCTGCTTTGATTCGAAGCGGCATGGCTGTGGTCGTATCTCCCTTGATCGCCCTGATGCGAGACCAAGTTACGGCCCTGCAAGCCAATGGCATCTCTGCAGCTTATCTTAACTCTTCTCAATCGCCCTCAGAACAAAATTCGGTCGTAGAGCAAGCCCTTCTATCGGAACTAAAACTGCTTTATGTATCTCCTGAAAAAGCACTAAGTCCCGACTTTTTCCAACTCATCAAACGGGTTAAAATATCTCTCTTTGCGATAGATGAAGCCCATTGCATTTCGGCATGGGGGCACGACTTTCGACCAGAGTATACCCAATTGAGTCATCTTCGAGGTCAATTTCCTGATGTCCCATTTGTTGCCTTAACGGCCACGGCAGATAAGCCTACTAGGCGAGACATCATCCAACAACTCAACCTTGCCACACCAAAAGAGTTTGTCGCTTCCTTTGACCGCCCCAACCTTAGCTTAGAAGTAAGGCCTGGTCAACGAAGATTTGAAGCAGTCTTGGCATTCATTCAAGAGAGAATCACCCAATCGGGGATTATATATTGTTTGACCCGTAAAACCACTGAACAGCTAGCAGCTAAGCTGCAATCCAAAGGAGTCAAGGCTGCAGCCTATCATGCTGGAATGGAGGTCTCTACCCGGACGCGCATTCAAGACGACTTCATCAATGATGAGGTCCAAGTGGTGTGCGCCACCATCGCTTTCGGGATGGGCATCGATAAATCCAATGTTCGCTGGGTCATCCATTACAACCTTCCCAAAAACCTAGAAAATTACTACCAGGAAATTGGCCGGGCAGGTAGAGATGGTTTGCCCAGTGACACCTTGCTCTTTTTCAGCTATGGAGACCTCATTCAACATCGGTACTTCATTGAAGAAAGCAACCAAGCTGAGCTGCTAGAAGCCAAATTGCAGCGCATGGAACAATATGCTACCGCACAGATCTGTCGGCGGCGGGTATTGTTGAGTTATTTTGGGGAGTCTACAGATTCTGATTGTGGAAACTGCGATGTCTGCCAAAACCCTCCCCAGCGATTTGACGCTACGATTTTGGCGCAAAAAGCCCTATCTGCCTTGGTACGACTGAAGGAAAACGTGGGCATGTCCATGTTGATTGACGTATTAAGGGGATCAAACAAAAAGGAGCTGAAAGAGAAAGGTTTTCATTTGATCAAAACCTACGGAGCAGGGGCAGACATGAGCTTGGGCGACTGGCAGCATTGTCTGCTTCAGCTGCTGCAGATGGGATACTTAGAGATTGCCTATCACGAGGGTCACACCCTAAAATTAACCCCATCTGCCCAGGCCGTTCTCTTCCAACAGGCGAAGGTGGAATTGGTGAAGCCAGAACGTAAGCCCGTCAAAGTAAGCAAGCCCAAGCCAGAACGCAGTTGGCTCAATGACGAAGAATCAGATCTATTTGAAAAACTGAGGGCTTTACGCCTAGAAATTGCTCGTAGAGATCGGGTCCCGCCCTATGTCGTCTTTAGCGACGCCACCCTCAAGAATATGGCCCAGGCACGTCCCAGCAATGAAACCGAAATGCGTGCGGTATCAGGTGTCGGTCAACGCAAATGGGAGCGCTACGGTGAGCAGTTCATTGAAGTCATTCAGGGCTAGCAAACTGAAAGCCTACAGAAAGCTGGTAAGGGGGCATGGAAATACGGGGTATGTTGAGGCATTCATTCATCCTTATCACTCTAGCTCTACGCTCAGGACTTTCCACCTAATTGCATTAGGTTTCCATACTTTTACATGGCTAGAAGCCACTTGGAGGGAAAGCCCCGAAATTACCACTACCACTACCACTACCACTACCACTACCACTACCACTACCACTACCAC
>CAZFPQ010000014.1:0-21930 GCA_964521065.1 uncultured Bacteroidia bacterium
TTGGACCCAGCTAACAACGGAGCTCCTTCTTCTTTCTTTGTAGAAAATGGATCTTATTTCCGTCTAAGGACCCTTGAGTTGGGCTATACCTTCGATGCGGGCAAAGCCGACTGGATGCAAGACCTGAGGCTATTTGTTACAGGCCAAAACCTATGGACCTTAACCGGATACTCAGGATATTCACCAGATATTTCCTCTGTGAATGGCGGCCGTTCGGCCAGTGAAGCGACCCCTTTCTTTGGGGTGCCTTCTAATGTAAATCCCCTACTAGGACGTGGATTGGACGTAAGGGCCTATCCCAATACCACCGCCTTCATCTTAGGTGTGCAAGCCAATTTCTAGTACCCAATCCACCTACTTGATCTCGTTTTGGATGTTCATCCTCTAATGAAATGATCATGAATAAATTATTCAAATACACCATATATCTCAGCCTCAGTTTGTCCTTCTTTTTGCTGGGCTGCGGCAACGACCTGCTAGATCAGGTGAACTCAAATACCGTCTCCACGGGAAACTTTTGGGCAGATGCCGAGGACGCAAAACTGGCCGTCAACGGCATGTACCACCCCATTACCAATACCTTTTTCTGGGGTCGAATCATTCATACTGGAGCCATCCTGCGCTCCGATGAGTTCAACGTCCGACCTTTTGGACCCAATACCGCCATGTCAACCTTTCAAGGGGGGCCGGGTTCTGCCCGCTGGGCTACTGAAGTATGGCAAGAGCCCTACAAAGCCATTTTTAGAGCCAATGCCATTCTGGAAAATGTGAACGAGACCAACGTTCCTGACCGTACTGAGCGAGATGGCATCATTGGGCAAGCGCATTTTATGCGGGCGTTTTCCTACTGGTACCTCATCAATCTTTTTGGCAACGTACCCTTGATCACAGAGACTGCGAAAGGAAGCGACGATTTTTTTCCTAGTCAGGCCAGCCCCGACGAAGTTTGGAGTCAAATTATTGCGGATTTTGAGGCAGCGGCCGATGAGTTGCCTGCCGCTTGGTCCGAAGACGACCTAGGTAGACCTACCAGTGGCTCAGCCATTGCTTTCAAAGGCAAGAGTCATCTTTATCGTGGACAATGGGCCGCCGCGGAAGCTGCCTTTAAAGAAGTCGTAAACAGCGGGCAATATTCTTTGCTGCCTGCAGACCGTTATCACGAGAACTTCACTGAGGGAAGTGAAAACAACGAAGAGTCAGTTTATGAGCTGCAGTTCTTAGGTCAAAGTGCTTTTGCCTGGGGGGTAGATATTCCTTTGACAGGCAACATGGGCAACTTCCACATCGACTATGCCCCGCCAGCCAAGTCTCCGGACCAAAGCCATTACCTCAATGCCTGGATCAAAGATCTTTTCGAGGCTAATGGAGATACCGTTCGCCGCAATGCCACTTTGGCCTATGACTACCCGGGTTCTACTGGATATGGTGGGGTAGCATTTAATGAGGATTTTGCGGAAGAGATCACCCTGGCTCAGCAAGAAGGCATGGAGCCCATTTACACCCGCAAATACGCCGGGATGGAGATTGGTAAACGAGGAGATGTGGACCTGTTGGGAACCAACGTAGGGACCAATTGGCGAATCATTCGGTACGCAGACGTCCTGCTCATGTTGGCCGAATCCCTGAATGAGCAAGGAAAAACCGGTGAAGCGGAGACCTTCTTGAATCAGGTGCGTACTCGTGCCCAAGTAGAGGAGAAGACAGGCCTTAGCCAAGCAGAAATGCGCCAAGCCATCATTGATGAGCGGGTGTTAGAGCTGACGGGAGAAAGCCACCGCTTCTTTGATCTGGTCCGTTGGGGACTGGCTGATGATTACCTGGGAGAGAACTCTCTACACGGTGACCATCCCAAATCTTTGAGTGGGGGCGTTTTCCAGTCTGGTAAGCATGAGTTGGTCTGGATTCCCATCAGTGAGACATCTGCTAATGAGAACCTCAAGCAGAATCCTGGATATTGATGAGGTAGGTGTCCAGAGGGGAGACCAAGTGGTCGTGTTTCGTCTTAGTCTCCTCTTTCTGCCTCCTTCTTTAGGCATCACTATTTTTTCGATAAAGAGGATAAGGTTTGGGGCGGAAAAGGGGGTGGAGAAACGGCCTAGCCAATTCGTCGCTTTGCCCGTCCCTGACTTATCCAGCTTAGCAATTAGTTAGTAGTTAGGATCCGTGATTGCCTCCCCTTCTACCATGTGAAGGGGAGGACCTTCCTCCGGTTAGGATCCATCCACTTAAGCAATAGGCGATGAATATGGCTTTTTTTCATGCTTGCTCTCAAAAACTCAGTGAGAAGCTATTGCCCCTTAGCTGGGGACTTTTGCTCATAGCTCTGGGGTGTCAGCCTGATGGCCCAAGTGAGACGAGATTTCGCCGAATTCATGCCCCGGAGTCAGGGATGAGCTTTGTCAATCAAATCAAGGAAGATGAACGTTTCAATGCCCTGGACTTTACCAATCTCTATACCGGCTCTGGTGTCGGAATTGGCGATCTTAACCATGATGGCCTCCCTGAGGTTTTTGTAGGAGGCTGCATGGTCAGTTCTGCATTGTACCTCAATCAGGGCGATCTCAAGTTTAAAGACATTACCCAAACAGCTGGACTAAGCACCGATCGCTGGGTGACCGGTGTAAGCATGATTGACATCAATGCTGATGGGTGGTTAGATATCTATCTCTGTGTTTCTGGACCTCCTGGGATGCCTCGTGAAAATCTCTTATTCCTTAACCAAGGAGACCTGACCTTTATTGAAGCGGCCCGTGATTTTGGCCTAGCTGATACCTCCCAGTGTACCCAAGCCTCCTTTTTAGACTATGACCATGATGGGGACCTAGATGTATTCATGGTCGTGAATCCCACCGACTATACCCTATTTGACGTCAACAGCATCCGCAGGCGCAAGCTCAATGGGGAAGCAAAGAGCACCGATAAGCTGTATCGCAATGAAGGCAAGGGGCGATTCGTAGATGTCTCTCGGGAAGCCGGAATCTTGATCGAAGGCTATAGCCTCGGGCTACACGCCAGTGATTTCAATCAGGATGGGTGGACGGATATCTACGTGACCAATGACTTCCTATCCAATGACATTCTCTACATCAACCAACAAGATGGAACCTTCAGAGATGAAGCGGCTCGCTATTTCAAGCACAGCAGTTTTGCCAGCATGGGAATAGACGTCGCTGACCTCAACAACGATGGGCGAGCAGAAATTTTTATTGCAGATATGTTTCCTGAATCCCGGCAGCACGAAATGATGATGATGCCAGGTGGGGATTACAATCGTTTCAATTACATCTTGCAGGCCGGCTACGAACCCCAATACTCTCGCAATACCCTTCATTTACAACAAGCAGACGGTAGCTACAGTGAAATTGGACAGCTCGCAGGGCTACACCGTACCGATTGGAGCTGGAGCCCCCTGATCGCAGATTTTGACAACGATGGATTACGCGATGTGTTCATCAGCAATGGTTTCCTGCGAGATATGGGAGACCTGGATTACATCAATTATAATACCCAACAAGCTTTTGGCTCTCCAGAAGCGATTAGGCAACGTCAACTCAAGCAAATAAAGGCCTTGCCTGGCATCAAATTGCCCAATTACTGTTTTCAGAATCAGGGTGATTTCAACTTTCAGAACCAGGCCCAAAATTGGGGTCTAGGTGATTCAAGCTACTCCCAAGGAGCTGCTTATGGGGACCTGGACCGGGATGGCGATCTCGATTTGGTCATCAACAATTGCAACCAGCCCTTGGGCTTATACCAAAACCTCAGTCAAGAAATAGCTGCTCCCGCCTACCTAGGCGTGGCGTTGAAGGGAGGGACTCAGAACCCTCAAGCCTTAGGAGCCCAGGTGCAAGTTTTTGCGCAGCAAAGCCAACAAGTTCAGTTTCTTCAGCCCAATCGAGGTTACGCCTCTTCTGTCGATGCCGTGTTGCACTTTGGCTTAGGCAATGCTTCCAAAGTGGATAGCTTGCGCATCGTTTGGCCAGGAGGAGAGACGCAAATGCTATTTGACTTGCCCGTAGATACCCTGTTGGAAATGGAATATGTGGCCTCGGAGGCCAAGCCTTTTGACTCCCAGGGATCACCGGCTATAGAAATAGGTGCAGGGTTCAAGTCCATTCATGCTTTAGCCTATCTGCACCAGGAAGACCCTTTTTCCGACTTTCCCCAGCAGCCTCTTTTGCCCCACGAGTTTACCCGCCTGGGACCGGCGTTAGCGGTAGGTGACGTAGATGGAAATGGACTGGAAGATGTGTTTGTTGGAGCCGCATTTGGGGGTACTGGGCAGGTTTTTATGCAGAATGACCAGGGAGAGTTTGAGTCTCGCTTACTTGGGGAGGTCAATGAAGCTGAGGATGTAGAAGCTCATTTGATTGATTTAGATGGTGACCAGGACCTAGACTTGTATGTGGTCAAAGGGGGCTCCGTGTACAGTTCTGATCTGGGGGTATATCAAGACCGGGTTTACTTCAATGATGGCTCGGGGCATTTTGTATGGAACTCCAGTGCCTTGCCCCCAATGCCGGTCAGTGGATCCTTGGTCCGTGCCCATGACTGGGACAGCGATGGAGACCTCGACTTGTTCGTAGGAGGCCGCTGGAATCCAGGGCGTTACCCAGAAGCTCCAAGTTCATTTTTCCTAGAAAACGAAGGAGGCCAATTCCGAGATGTGACGGGGCAGTTTTTGACCCAGCCCGACCAATTGGGCATGTTGACGGATGCCTGTTGGGTGGACCTGTTTGGAGATGATCAAGATGAACTGGTGGTCATAGGGGAGTGGACGGCCATCAGGATGTTTGGATTTGAGCAAGGAGGGTGGCAGGAACACCAAACCCCAACCCTCAATACTACACGGGGATGGTGGCACAGCTTGGCTACGGGAGATTTTGACCATGATGGAGACCAAGATTTAATCCTCGGCAACATCGGCTTGAACACGGACTACCGGGCGAGCCGGGAGCGACCGCTCTGTTTGTACTATCAAGACTTTGACCAAAATGGCAGCGTAGATCCCTTGTTAACTCAGTTTCGCTCTGGAACAGAATATCCCGTGATTACTCGGGACCAATTGATCAGACAGTTGGTGGCCAAGCGCAAAATTTTTCCCGACTATGTTTCCTATGCACAGGCTTCTATCCATCAGGTATTGACGAACCAGGAAAAGGAACAAGCCCAGGTATTGGAGGCCCATGAGCTGCAACATGTCTACCTAGAAAACCTTGGCACTGGCGACTTTGCCATCAAGCCCTTGCCCCGTTCGTTGCAAATGGCCCCAATCCAAGACTTCCACGTGGAAGACCTCGACCAGGATGGCTGGCTAGATGTGTTGGCGGTGGGCAATGCTTATGACACGGAAGTGAAGATCGGACGCTACGACGCATTCAAGGGAGCTTGGCTAAAGGGAGGGCCTGGAGGAACATTTGAACTGAAGCTGGGGCCAAGTTGCGGTTTTCATGCCGATAAAGACGCGCGGAACCTAGCTCGATTGGAACTGGCGAATGGAGACCTAGCCTTTTTGGTAGCCAATAATGCAGACTCCCTTCAAGCCTTTCTGTTTACAACCAACCATTCGAAACCTTACCTCAATTGAACATCAACTCATGGTAGAAAAGCAAATGCAATCTCAGGCCCTTGATATCTCAGTGAGCCCCTTTCAAGGAGGCCTTGATGTATCTCTGGATCTGGTATCTTCTGAGGAAGGCTTGTTGATTTATCGTTTCTCTATTCACCAGGCTGAGCCAAATCTCATTGAACCGATTACCTTGCGCTGGAAAATTCCCTATCTCAATGGAAAGGGGGTTTGGAAAAGTGATGGCATCCATGATAAACGACAACAATATGATTGGGAGTTAGAGCACTTTTATTCTCGCATTTCCGTCAATGCACCCGTCATTTCAGTCTTTGGCTTACAAGACCAAAACCTAATTACTTTCGCTTGCCAAGAAGCCATTGAGTTGGTGGAAATGAACGCTTTGCTCAGAGAAGAGGACAACTTTCTTTACTGCCATCTTACCCTATTCCCTGAACCAAGCCTCTTTCAAGCGAAGTATGAGACCCATCTCCGGATTGATCTGCGTAAACTGCCTTTTGGTACGGCGCTGCAAGAAACCGCTGCTTGGTGGGCCAGCTTTCCTGAACTGACTCCAACCAAGGTGCCTGCCTTGGCGCGCGCTCCCCTGTACTCGACCTGGTACAACTACCATCAAAGTTTAGATGAGGAAATTCTGATGGCAGAGCTAAAAGTAGCTCAAGAGTTGGGCTATGAATTGGTGATCATAGACGATGGCTGGCAAACCTTGGATTCGCAACGTGGATATGACTATACGGGAGATTGGGAGCCAGAGCGTATGCCTGAGATCAAGGCTTTTGTGGATCAGGTCCACGACCTTGGCATGAAGGTGGGCTTGTGGTTTTCAGTTCCTTTTTGTGGAAAAAAATCACATGCCTACCGTCGATTTCAAGGTAAATTTTTAACTGAAAACCACCGTTGGGCTCCTGTATTTGATCCTCGTTTTCCAGAGGTCAGGGAGTACCTAGTTGGTCTTTATTGCAGAGCCGTGAGGGAATGGGGCATGGACGCCTTGAAGTTGGACTTCATCGATGACTTTCGAATGTATCCTGAAACGGTAAAGGGCAACGTGGGGGGGAGGGATTTTGCCTCTATCAACGAGGGGGTAGATGCACTGCTTACGGCAACCTTGTCTCAACTCAAGGAGATTCGCCCAGATATCGCGATAGAGTTTCGGCAGCGGTATGTGGGCCCCGCGGTACGAAAATATGGGAACATGTTTCGCGCGTTTGATTGCCCCAATGACCCCATTACCAACCGCATCCGCACCACTGATGTAAAACTGCTCTGTGGCGAAACAGCCGTTCATTCTGATCCCATTACTTGGCATCCCGATGATAGCGTAGAGAATGCGGCTTTGCAGCTGTTAAATGGCCTATTCTCGGTGCCTCAAATTTCGGTTGAGCTGACTAAATTGACCCCACCTTTTTTAGAGATGCTTCGCTTCTACACTCGTTTTTGGAAGCAGCATCAGGCGATATTGATGGATGGGCATTTTGAAGCGTACAATCCCCTCGGGAACTATCCGCGCTTATCCTCCGAAATGGATGGCACAGCGATCCAGGTCGCATACGATGATTTGGTGCTCCCCTTGAAAGAGATTCCTCGACAGTATCTATTCAATGGCTCTGATAAAGCAGGGATCATCATTCGCGTGGTCCATGCACGGGAAGAACAGGCATATTCGGTGCTTGATTGCCAGGGAAAGGAAGTAGAAAAAGGAACCCTAAGTTTACTTCCGGGCCTTTATGAATTTGATGTTCCCATAGCTGGGTACTTATTGCTGATATCTAAGAACTGATTTGTTATGTCTACGATTAGTCAAACCGACATCATCATCGTCATCGGCTATCTGGTGCTCATCATTTTGGTGGGTTTGTGGGTGGCAATGAGGACCAAGTCCGACTCAGACCTTTTTTTGGGTGGAAGATCCTTGACTTGGGGCTTCATTGGACTCTCGCTTTTCGCCTCCAACATTTCCAGTACGACCTTGATCGGACTAGCAGGTTCTGCCTACAGCACGGGGATCGTACAATCCGTTTATGAGTGGGGTATGGGGATTCCTTTCGTGGTGATGGCCTTTATTTTCATTCCCCTTTATCTCCGTTCCCAAATTACCACCATCCCAGAGTTTCTAGAATATCGCTTTGACCGACGGTCGCGAAGCTTTTTTTCTCTGATCACCATCTTCATCAGCATCATTGTGGATACCGCAGGGGGCTTGTACGCAGGCTCTTTGGTGCTGCAAGTCTTTTTCCCGGACTTGATACTGTGGCAGACTAGTTTGGCCCTGGCTATTTTTGCTGGGATCTATACGGCTTTTGGTGGACTCAAGGCAGTGGTGTATACCGATGCCTTACAAGCGGTGGTGTTAATCGTAGGCTGTAGCACCTTGACCTATTTGCTGTTTGAGCAGATGGATTTCTCCATCTCTACCATGATCAATTCTGCTCCTGAGGGACACTTTTCTGTAGTAAGGCCTCTAAGTGATGAATCCTTGCCTTGGCCGGGTCTGCTTCTAGGAGTTCCTTTCTTAGGTTTTTGGTACATGGCGACGAATCAATACATCACCCAAAGGGTTCTGGGAGCTAAGAATATGCAGCACGCCCGCTGGGGAGTCATGCTAGCGGGAGCATTGAAGCTGTTGCCCTTTTTCATCATGGTCTTGCCTGGTGCCATGGCAATTTCTCTATTCCCTGGTCTAGAGAATCCTGATTTGGTGTTTCCAACCACGGTCACCAAAGTCTTGCCTGTAGGCATGGTCGGGCTGGTTTTGGCCGGTTTGATCTCTGCCATCATGTCGAGCGTGGACTCTACCCTCAACTCTGCCTCTACCCTGATCGTGGTCGATTTTATCAAGGTGCGCAATCCCGAAATAAGCTCGAAGGACATCGTACGATATGGCCGAATCTCCACCCTGGTTTTGATGCTGGTCGCGGCCGCATGGACCCCCATCATTGCCAACTTCGGAGGTCTTTGGGCTTATTTGCAACAGATGTTTGCCATCATTGTTCCTCCCATCGTGGTCATCTTTTTGGTGGGAACTTTTTATCCCCGTGGAAATGGCGACGGAGCTTTCTGGACCCTGGTGTTAGGAACCTTAATTGGTCTCCTGATGTTCATCCTTGGGCAATACGACTTATGGCCCTTGCACTACACCATCAATGTGGGAATTGCCGTGGGACTGAGCAGCATCATTTTCATTGCTGTTAGCCATGCTACACCAGCTCCAGATCCCGATCAGGTAGCCAAGTATACGTACTCCAAAGACTTGATTCAGATGGAAAATGAGGGCCTGCCTTGGTATCAAGACTATCGCTATTTGAGTGTTGGATTGCTCGCCATGATCGGAATTATTCTGTGGATTCTGTGGTAAACTGAGTGCTTCTCCATCTTCCTGGAAAGGTTCTGTGGGTTAGGTTTACATTTCTGAGGCTTTTGAATGGAATTCTGCCCCTCTATGCCAGCCTAGTTAGGTTTTGTCTAGGTCATGGAACTTGGCGAGGCCGCTTTTTTGTAACTCAACCTATTCTGGATGTTGTGGCTGGCAGACCCTCGTTTGGCCACAACTATACAACAATTGATTTTTTGTACCTCTAGATGGAGGCCAGCCCTTGGATAAGGGCCGGTCCCCTAGATAGATTGTTTCAACCTACGGATTAATTTCTTGCCCCCGGAACAAAATCGCAAAGGCCTTTTCTTTCGACAGGAAATCCAATCATACTCTATACACTATGTGAGTGTTGATTTCCTGAGCTTCAAGAGCCAAGTATGGAAGAAGGGTCTTAAGAGTTTTTGCATTACTACCTCTAAGTTTTAACCGGAAAATCTGCTACTATGAAGCAATCTTTAACCCTTATCACTCTCACTAGCCTATTCTTGTGTCTGCACCCATTTAATATTTGGGGTCAAAGCAATATCAGATATGGCGCGAAGTATGTCGTGTTCGAAGCGGAAGACAATCCTTCTTCCATGACCAATTGGGCGATCAGAACTCCGGGTGACCCAAAGTATTATTTGGGAACCGACCTCGAAGCAATCAATCAGACTTACATTGAATACACCGGACCATGGGCGGCGGCGGCTTCTCCTCTTTCCTACACCTTTGTAGCTCCTTCTACTGGTACCTACCGCATGGTCATGCGGATGTACCAGCCCTTAAATCCTGGAGAAGCGGGAGATAAGAAAAACGATGTCTTTGTCCGCCTAGAAGGAAACTATACCAGCCAGACCAATACCACCAAAACAGAGCTAGAGCGCAACCATAAATTTTGGGGAAGAGGGGTGCGTAAGTGGGGAAGTTGTCACAAATTGGAAATAGGTGGTACCCACATGGATGCCAAATATGGATTGATCGAAGGGGAAACTTACACCTTTGTGATGTCTGGGCGTTCTGGGGGTTGCAGCATTGACTACATCTTGTTTTATGACGTTACCTTGGGGCTAAATGTCCAAATTCATACCGATATCGCAGCTGCTCTGCCCGCTCAATATCAGCCTTTTAGCAGCAACGTGGTGGTTACGCTTGATACCGCGGAGATCAACTTGATCAACGTCAACGACACCTATCAGTTGACCGCGACCGTTACCCCCGATACGATCTCTGATAAAAGCATTACCTGGGAATCGGCTGACCCTAGTGTGGCCACAGTTGATGCCAATGGTTTGGTGACAGCAGTCGCCAATGGGGAAACGACCATCACCGCCACTCCCAATGCAGGGGGTACAGCAGGTATCGCTACTGTCATCGTAGGAGAGATCATCAAGCAGACTGTCAAGTGGAGCGCCAAACAACTGACCGGAGTCACCGATATCATTACCGATGGGACCCTGCTAGAAGCCATCAACTTTGGCGGAGGGACAGATCCCTCGGTTTACAACGAAACCGTCAATACAGTTCCCTTTGTTGGCAAGGTCAACAACCGTCCTGACAACGTCTGGCAGAATCCTAGCACAGATTACTTTTCTGCTAATTCTGTACAGGTGGTGCCTGCCGCGGTAGATGTCTATGACCCTAGCATCGGTTTGCCTGAATTTGACGGCTTGTTGTCGAAGTTTTTATGGACCAACGGAGTGCCCACCGAGGTGACTTTTTCCAATCTAAGCATTGGCAAAACCTACAAGATCCAATTCTTAGCTGGGGACACCCGGGCTAGTCAAGCTGGCTCCTACATCGTCTTAGACGAATCCTTTGGTTCTGCGGATACGACTCCTTTTGTCGGCTCCGCTGGGCTGTCAATTGTGGGTGAATTCACGGCTGTTGCTGAAAGTTTCTCATTCTTATACAGCAAGGTTAATGCTGGCAGTGTGGAAGGAATCAACCTCAATGCTTATCAGCTGCGTGAAGTAGGAACTACTTCTGTGGCTGGGCGAGTGGAGACTCCAGAAGTGAATATCTGGCCCAATCCTGCTTCAGATCGGGTTTTTGTCGAGGTCAAAGAAACGACTGTCTTACCCAGATTTTCTATTTTGGACCTAAGCGGCAGGGTTGTTTTGGAAGGTCAAATGTCAGAGCATAAGCAAGCCCTTGATGTCTCTGGTTTCAAGCCAGGCATATATCTGGTGAAGTTTCAGGCAGAAGATCAGGTATGGACTCGTAAACTTAATCTTTGGTAAGAAGGCTTGGGCTGCCATGGAGCCAAGCACCTGCTTGGCTCCTCCGGCTAGCCCTTTAATGAGCATAGGGCCAAAAGATAATTGCGAAGCAGGAGCCAAGGAGATGGGCTCTATCATTCCATGCTCCGAAATGCTCTTGCCCACTTGCTTAATCGCTTTCAAACCATCAGAATGTGTGTTCCCGATGAGACCGAAGCTTTTATTTATCCTATCCTGGTTCACCCTGGTTCATTCTACCAGTGCCCAAGAAGTAGACTTTTCCTTTCTTAATCCTGAGCGACCCTTAGAGGAAAGAGTCGAGAGCTTGGTGGCGCAGATGACGGTGGAGGAAAAGATTAGTCAGCTGCTTAATCAGGCTGAGGCCATACCTCGTTTAGGGGTGCCAGCCTACAATTGGTGGAATGAAGCGTTGCACGGAGTGGCCCGCAATGGCAAGGCCACGATTTTTCCTCAAGGCATTGGGATCGGGGCTACTTTTGATCCAGCTTTAGCTAAGCGAGTAGCTTCGGCCATCTCTACTGAAGCTCGGGCTAAATACGCGATCTCTCAAGCCCTTGGCAACCGAAGCAAATATGCAGGTCTAACTTTTTGGACTCCGAACATCAACATCTTTCGCGATCCTCGTTGGGGGAGGGGACAAGAGACCTACGGAGAGGATCCCTTTCTGATGTCGAAAATAGGCGTGGCCTTTGTGCAAGGGCTGCAAGGCGATGATCCCGTTTATCTCAAGTCAGCTGCCTGTGCCAAGCATTTTGCCGTACACTCTGGACCGGAGTTCAATAAATTCGAATTTGATCCGACTCCCTCAAAACAAGATTTCTACGAAACCTATCTGCCTGCATTTAAAGCCTTGGTAAGCGAGGCAAAGGTGGAAGGAGTCATGAGTGCCTACAATGGTCTCTATGGTAAGCCTACCGTGGCGAGCCCTTTGCTGTTACAAGAAATCCTGCGGGAGGAGTGGGGTTTTGATGGCTACATCACCTCAGATTGTGGGGCCGTCGCAGGCGTCTACAACAAGTTTCACTACGTCAATACCCCAGCTGAGGCTGCCGCCGTTGCCTTGCAGGCAGGCACCAACCTGAATTGTGGCAGAACCTTCGCTCAGCTCAAGCAAGCTCTCGCTCAAGGACTAGTCACTGAAGACTTAATCCATGAACGCTGTAAGCAGCTTTTCAAGACCCGCTTTAGGCTGGGGATGTTTGATGATTCTCCCCAGCATCCCTACCAGAATTTGGGTCCAGAACTCATTCATTGTGAAGATCACATCAAATTGGCTCGGGAGGCTGCCCAAAAATCTATCGTTCTGCTTAAAAATAAGGACCAGGTCCTGCCTTTGTCCCCAGACATCAAAGTCCCTTACCTAACGGGGCCTTTTGCCAATTCTTCGGATATGTTGATGGGCAGTTACTACGGAGTGAGTTCTTCTCTCGTGACCATTTTGGAAGGCGTAACCGATGCCTTGACTCCGGGTACTTCCCTAAACTATCGCAGTGGCGCGCTTCCTTTTCAGGAAAATATCAATCCCAAGAATTGGGCTCCTATGGTAGCCAAAGAGTCAGACGTCACCATTTGTGTGGTAGGCATTACGGCTGACCGGGAGGGAGAAGGGGTCGACGCCATCGCTTCGGACCATGAAGGGGATCGACGTGACCTAAGGTTGCCCGAAAATCAGATTAAGTATGTTCAAAAGATTGCTGAGGTCAAAAAAGGGCCTTTGGTATTGGTGATCGCCAGTGGAAGTCCGGTATCCCTGGAAGGGATAGAAGAACATTGCGAGGCCATTTTGCAGATTTGGTATCCAGGAGAACAAGGAGGGAACGCCGTGGCCGATGTCTTGTTTGGCCGTGTTTCTCCCTCGGGACATTTGCCGATTACCTTCCCTAAAAATGTCTCTCAACTTCCCCCTTTTGAGGATTACTCCATGCAGGGAAGGACCTACAAATACATGACTGAAGAGCCAATGTATCCCTTTGGCTTTGGCCTGACCTACTCCAAAGTTGAATTCAAAGAGCTGCAATTGAGCCAGCAGAAGCTCCATGCTGATGAGACCTTAAGGATCGATATGGTGGTCGAAAATGTAGGAGACTTTGATGTAGAAGAGGTGGTACAGTTGTACCTCTGTCCCATGGATACTTCTGGAGGGGTTCCGATGAAAAGTTTAAAAGCATTTAGCCGAGTTGCTCTCAGGCAAGGAGTGGCTAAATCTTTGACGTTTAATTTGAGCCCTGACCAACTGAAATTTATCAATGAAGAGGGAGAAGCACAATGGCGCAAAGGCAAGTATCGGGTCCTAGTAGGAAATTCTTCTCCGGGAGATTTAAGCCAAAGACTCGGAGCTGCGATCCCCCTCGAAGCGATGTTGGAGCTGAAATAAATAGAGGCCTGAATCCTTGATTTGCTTAAAGGCTTTTCAAATAGGCCATTCCTCTTGACCCCATAGCCCATGCAAAGATTTTCTCCCCTAACCTTGTGTTTGATAAGCTTTCTCAGCTTGCAATGTGCGCAAGCTCCTGATCAAGAAGTCAAAACTTGGGATCAAGCGCATCACATTGTTTTTCTAGGCAACAGCATTACCTATGCTGGCAGCTACGTGAACTACGTGGAAGCCTATTGGAAGCTCAAGCATCCAGACATGAAGGCCGAATTTATCAATCTTGGCCTGTCTAGTGAAACCGTATCGGGGCTTTCCGAGCCCAACCATGCCAAAGGGAAATTCCCAAGACCAGACTTGCGTGAACGCTTAGATCGGGCCCTAACCCTCATCCAGCCAGATTTGATATTTGCTTGCTATGGCATGAACGATGGGATTTACCTGCCTTTTGATGAAGATCGGTTCAGTAAGTTCCAGACGGGGATTCATCATCTGCATGAGCGTGCACTGGAAGCGGGGGCTGAGATCATCCATTTGACTCCTCCGGTTTATGATGAACGGAAAGGTGTGGCCTACGCTGAAGTCATGAATCAGTATGCGGATTGGCTTATCCAGCAGCAAGATAGCGCAGGCTGGAAAACCATAGATATCCACTGGCCTATGCAAAAGTCCCTGGAAAATGAGCGAAAGATAGATTCAAGCTTCGCCTATGCCCGGGATGGAATACACCCCAATCAAAAGGGGCATTGGGTCATGGCTAAGGAGGTACTGAAATATCTCGGGGCTGGCGAAGTGACAGCATTTAACAGTGCCGAGGAGGCTTTCGCTGGCTTCAGAAACGGAGAAGAGCTACTGGCCTTGATCCAGCAGCGCCAAGCTGTAACCAAGCACGCATATTTAAGTGAAGTAGGCCACCATCATCCCCACATCAAGGCTGGACTACCCTTACCCAAAGCCCAACAAAAGATCGACTCCATAAGCCACGCTATTCAGGAATTACTCATTGCCCATTGACCTCCGCTATGCCCATTATATACCTTCCTCAACTGAAGCCCAAGCGATACCTGAGTTCGACCCTGGTTCTCATGTTCCTCTTCCTATCGTCTGGCCTGATGGCTCAGAAAGAGCCAATCTCATCACCTAAACCCTTCAGCGATGCCATGATCGAGGCCCAGGTGGACTCATTGATTGGCTTGATGACTATAGAGGAAAAGTTGGCTCAAATTGTGGGAACTCGACTCAGAGAGATCATGGTGGATGGCAAGATTTCATGGGAAAAATGCCGAGAGCATATCCCGCATGGCATCGGACATTTTTGCCAGTTTTCCACCGGTCAAGCCCTTCCTCCGGAAGAGTTAAGAGACTTGGTGAGAGAAGTGCAGGAATACTTGATGACTGAGACCAGGCTCAAGATTCCTGCGATATTTCATGAAGAAGCCATTACGGGTTTTGCGACCCTGGGGGCAACTACTTTTCCTCAGCAGATAGGAGTGGGCTGTACTTGGAATCCTGATTTGGTCAAAAAAAATACCCAATCCACGGCTCAAAACATGAGGGCCGCAGGGGCAACCTTTGCGCTCTCTCCCATGCTTGATTTGAGCCGGACGGCTCATTGGAATCGCCATCAAGAGAGCTACGGCGAGGATGCATACCTCACTTCGCGATTGGGGGTGGCCTTTGTCGAAGGATTGCAATCAGGAGACCTTCGTTTGGGTGTGGCGGCTACGGTCAAGCACTTTGCAGGTTATGGGACCAAGAACAGCGATCCCAAAGTCCTGTACGAGGAATACCTCATGCCCCACGAGGCCGCCATTAAGGTTGCTGGAGCCAAGAGTGTCATGCCTTCCTACGGCGTATACCAAGCCCTGCCCGTTTCGGTCAGCCCCACCATGCTGAACCAAATCTTACGCAGAGAATTAGGCTTTGATGGCCTAGTGGTGAGTGACTATGGCGCGATCAACATGGTGTACAAAAAATACAAGCGCGCCCCAGATCCCATGACGGCTGGCGCCATGGCCCTTAACGCAGGACTGGACATTGAACTATCTTCTCCTGTGACCTATCCTCAGTTGGTGGAGGCCATGGAGCAGGGATTGGTTACCCAGGCCCAAATTGACCAAGCGGTGAAGCGGTCTCTCACCATGAAGGCCCGGCTGGGCCTGTTAGATGCTCATCCTCAGATCGGCCAGGATGGCCCACTGGACTTTGATCCCCCCACTAACCGGGCATTGGCCTATGAAACGGCTTGCCAATCCATTGTCTTGCTTAAAAACAATGGCATTCTCCCCCTCAATAAAAAGGCCAAGAACATTGCCCTGCTAGGCCCCAATGCGGCTACCGTTCATTGCTTGCTTGGAGACTACACCTACCAAGCCATGCGAGCCTTTTGGAAAAGTGCTCAGTTTGATCCAGAAAATCCTAAGCTAGTAACGCTGAAGGAAGGGCTTGAAGCTAAGGTTGGCAAAAGAGTTCGCATCTCATACGAACGGGGCTGTGACTGGAGTGCCCCGCTAGAGGCCCAAATTGATGCAGGAGGTTTTGGCGACAGTCGGCTGGACAAACTAAAACTCATCACCATTGAAGGGCTTCCCCAGCCAGACCTACAACGTGCCCTTGACTTAGCCCAAAAAAGTGATGTGATCATCGCTGCCGTAGGAGAAAATATTTACCTAAATGGAGAGGGCCGCTGGCGCAATGGAATTGGGCTGCCAGGTGAACAAGAGGCATTCGTGGAGCAATTGTTGGCTACGGGGAAGCCTGTGGTCTTGGTGGTGTTTGGGGGACGACAGCAGGTGATTACGCGGCTTGCCGATCGCTGCGCCGCCATTGTTCAGGCCTGGTTCCCTGGAGAGGAAGGAGGCAACGCCGTGGCGGATGTGTTGCTGGGAGAAGTCAATCCTTCGGGAAAGCTTTGTGTAAGCTATCCTAAGACGGAGAAAAAGTTGGAGATGGATTACAAGACCCTGGGGGATTCCTCAGAACTCGTCCAGTATCCTTTTGGCTACGGCCTATCCTATTCGACCTTTACCTATCATGACCTCCAACTTCCCAGCGCGGCTAAGTTGGAAGAC
This sequence comes from uncultured Bacteroidia bacterium, assembly GCA_964521065.1. Lineage (GTDB taxonomy): Bacteria > Bacteroidota > Bacteroidia > J057 > J057 > CAYVAP01. The sequence goes on from CAZFPQ010000014.1 coordinate 16,625, forward strand.
AATTGGATAGATCTCTCCTTTACGGTTAAAAATACCAGTGAACGGGATGGGGCAGAGGTTGTACAGTTGTATGTCTCCCCTTTGGACGAGCATTCAACCATGAAGCCCATCCTGCTACAAGGCTTTGTCCGGATAGAGTTGGCGGCGGGGGAGCGAAAACTGGTCAAGATGAAGCTTTCGCCCCAACAATTAGCTCAATACAAAAACCAAACCTGGGTAGTCGAAGGGGGGCGATACGCAATAAAGGTATCCGCCTCCTCCCAAGATCATCGATTGGTCGGCGAATTAATTCTAACTGGTGGTGAGCGGGTTCTAAAGCATGGCCGCCAAGTATTTTTCTCTCAATCTGAGGTCATTGCTCAACCTTGAGTAGCCCCCATATCCTAAGCTAATGAACATGAACAAACTTGGATTTTTCTGTTTGACGCTGGCCCTGGCATGGTCTTGTCAGCCTGCATCCAACCATAGTGCGAGCTCTACCGAGCAAGAGTCCTACAGCCCAGAAGACTATGAATTTTTAGCCATTGGGAACCCAGATAGCATGAGTGCAGCTTCTAAGCGAGCCCTGGAAAATGGATACCATCGGCATGAGGAGTGGTTTGGGCACTTCAGCGTCGAACCCTTGAGAGGGGATTTTGCCTATGAGAAAGGGGTGATCCGCCGAGACCCGACCATGGTTATCCAGGTCGATGGGCTATACCACGTTTGGTATACCAAGTCTACGGGACCAGGCTTGGGCTTCGAAACGGGAGATCCTGAGAAAAAGACCTTTCCTTGGGATAAGTCCGAAGTGTGGCATGCCACCTCTAAAGATGGCTGGGATTGGAAAGAGGAAGGAGTTGCGGTGACTTTTGGTCCCAAGGGGGCCTACGATGATCGCTCAGTGTTTACCCCAGAGATTTTGGTTCATGAGGGTAAATATTATTTGGTGTATCAATGTGTGAAAGCCCCCTACCTTAGGCGGGTGTTTAATACGGTGGGAATGTCTATCTCCGACAGTCCTGAAGGTCCCTGGCAGCGCTTAGAGGCTCCCATTTTGGAACCTGCTCGCGATGGTGAATGGCTGGGAGAAGAGGACGATCGCTTTGCCGTCAAAAAGCAAGGAAGTTTTGACAGCCACAAAGTCCACGATCCCACGCTGCTATTTTACCGCGACAAGTTTTACCTCTATTACAAAGGAGAACGGATGGGAGAGCGACTCACCGCTGGGGGGCGTGAAATTCGTTGGGGGGTAGCCATCGCAGATAAAATTGAAGGGCCTTACCTCAAGTCTCCTTACAATCCTATCACTCAAAGCGGCCACGAAATTGCCATCTGGCCTTATAAGGGGGGCATCGCATTGGTACACTGTGATGATGGCCCTGAAAAGGAGACTTTTCAGTACTCCCCCGATGGAATCAACTTTGAGATCATGGCCTATGTGGATGATGTTCCTCCGGCCATAGGCATGGTCACGACCTTGGATAATGAACAACACCCAACCGCTGCCCTTGAGTGGGGACTGTCGCACAAGTCCATTGTGCCTCCTGGAAAAGATTGGATGTCTGGTGATAATCAAATCATGCGCTTCAGCTTTACCCCTAATCAGCGGACTCAGGAGGCTTACCGAGCCAAGTATCAATGAGCCACAAGGCCTCCTATGCAGGGGTTGCCTTTTGTGACTTGCTTCCGCAGCTATCTCTTAGAGGGACTTTGGCCATTTTGAAACGGATGAAAACCTCCCTTGACGATCTGAAAAGGCTTATTTTTAATTATTCAACTTCATAAGTTTAGGCTGATGTTGATTAATTCAAGGCTGGGATTGGGTAGCCTAAGGTTAGTTTGAGGCGGCGTTGGGCTGCATTTGGTGTACTGGGGCGGTTTAGCGGGCTGGCCTGAAATGCAGAAGTTTTTTGCTTACTTTTTTTGAAAAAAGTAAGGCCCGCCGCAGGCGACACTGCTAATGGTTAAGGGCAACTTTTTTGGCCAAAGTCCAGCTTAGAGGGAGTGGGCAGTTTGCGGTAATGGAGCAAATTGGTGGGGCCAATGGCACGGAATACAGCTGATATAGGTTGACTGGAGGAGCTTGCATGGCAGCAGCTAGGGGTAGGAAAGAATTATAGCAGGTAGAATATTCAAAATGATGAACTACATCCATTGGCCACTTTGCTTAGCCCTTTGTCTGATTGGGTTTGCTTGTAGAGCTCCTCAGGCCAAGGAGGACATTGTCAAAGTAGACCTGATTGTGCCAGAGCATGGCATGGCTGATCCCCATGCTTGGGTAGAAAATGATACTCTATTTGTGATATGTGGCCACGACGAATCCTGGGAAGGGAAGGGGTCCTTTCGGATGGATCGCTGGGAGATCTGGTCTAGCGCAGACTTGAAAAACTGGGACTTCCATCGCAGCATCTTACCTACTCAGACCTACATTGGAGACCAACCAAATTGCTGGGCTGGGGATGTATGCGAGCGGAATGGGAAGTATTATTGGTTTTTTTCAAATCGCAACTTAAACACTGGGGTGATGGTTGCTGATGAGATCACGGGAGTATACCGAGATTTGCTGGGCGAGCCATTGTTGCCCAAAGGAATTGTTCCTGTCCACCCCTACGACCCCGAGGTATTCATTGAAGACGGGGTTTATACCATCTGCTTTGGTGCGGGGACTTATTACATGGCTACCCTCGCTGAGGACATGAAATCTTTGAGCTCTGAGCCCCGAGCGATCTTAGTGCAGGATCAGGAAGGAAACGCGCTAAAAACCGAAGATAAAGCAAGTCTTTTCAAGCGAAATGATTGGTACTATTTGGTGTATGGCAGCAGATATGCCATGGCTAAAAACTTATATGGTCCATATACCTTTCAGGGGCCCTTTTTAAAGGGGGGGCATACCAGCTTTTTCAATTGGAAAGGACAATGGTACGTGTTACAAGAAAACCATGACATCAGTGCCTTCTTTCGAGGGGCGAGTTTGAAGCCTGTTTTTTTCAACGAAGATGAAACCATTCACATCCCTGACGACGATCGCATGTACCCTGGACCAGGGCGAGAATGGGATTTTGAACGAAGCACCATGGGCTGGCAAGCTTTGCATGGCACCCGTATAGAGAGGGAAAAGGGAACTTTGGGTGGAAATCTCCATGGATCAGGAGCCACAATAGTGAGTGCGCCATGGCTGTACACGGATCTGAGGGAGTGCGACAGCGTGCGCATCACGCTCAGAAATCTGAGTGATGCAAAAGAGCTCAAACTGGCCATCTTTTCACGCGATAAAGGCCCGGGCTTCTGGAGGTCATTCACCGATCCGGTTGATTGGCCCTCCCAAAAATGGGTTAGCGTTTCCATTAGCAGCCAGGATTCAGCATTTAAATCCTATACCCTAGCTTTGGATACCCTAGGCCCATTAGGTGAACGACTCATGCAATTGGCCTTGCAACCCGCTTCACAAGCCCGAGAAGGGCGCTGGGAGATTGACAAGATTACAGTTAAGTGAGAAACTGCCTACATCTACCCTACATCTGGTGCCAGCTTGAGTAGGACAAAGGTGTTTTTTTGAGCAAAAAACCATCATAACTCCGATCCAGCCTTTCCTTTTTTATTCTATTCATACTTTTTGAGAGAGGCAAGCTTGACGTCTGCTAGAATAGATGCGACCTGAATGTGAAATAGACGCTCAAGCCATGTATCATTTTTCAGCAAACAATCTACATGTACCGAATCATGCCTCGCCTGCTACTTGTCTTTGTTTCCCTTCTTTTATTGGATACCCCATTAGCTTGGGGACAAAAGACTACCTACACCTGTGATTGGGAATCCTTGTCCCAGGTAAATGCTACTCCTGATTGGTTCTTAGACGCCAAATTCGGAATCTATACTCACTGGGGCCCTGTCTCTGAAGCGTTAGCAGAATCGGATCCCGGACGACATTATCGAGGGTGGCACGGCATGATTATGTACTTGGATGGCAACAAGGTTGAAACCGCCGATGGCAACCCCTCCAACAATTTTCTTCACCACAAAGAGAAATATGGAGACCCCGCCACCTATGGCTACAAACACGTCATTGAACAATTTCAACCAACCCATTTTGATGCAAAAGCCTGGGCAGAACTGTTTGCCAAATCAGGGGCAAAGTTCGCAGGTCCAGTCGCTATGCATCACGATAATTTTGCGATGTGGGACAGCAAGGCTACCCGTTGGAATTCCATGAATTATGGGGGGATTGATCCTTCGGCTGAGCTCAAAAAGGAGATAGAAGCCCAAGGAATGAAGTTCATGGCTTCCTTCCACCACGCCTTCACCTGGAAGTATTTTGCTCCTGCCCATGCTTATGGGGGCGTTTCGCCTGAAGATTACGACCTCTATACCAATCCTCATTCCTTGGATTCCGATACCCCAGATGAACGTTTCAATGAGGAATGGTGGGCCAAAATCAAGGAATACATGGATACTTATCAGCCAGACTTGATCTGGTTTGACTGGTGGCTTGAAAACATGGATGAAGAGATTCGGAAGAAGTTTTTGGCTTATTACTACAACCAAGCAGAGGTGTGGGGCAAAGAAGTCGTGGTCTCCTATAAGGAAAGTACCTTCAATACCGATGTAGCGGTGAAAGATTACGAGCGTGGGCGCCCCAATCAGCCCAAGTCTCCGGCTTGGCTTACCGATACTTCTCCAGGGGCTTGGTTTTATCGCTCTAATGCCAAGTTCAAAACTCCCAATGAACTCATCGATATCCTGGTAGACATTGTGGCTAAGAATGGCCTCATGCTGCTAAACGTTCCTCCCGACCCTGACGGGACCATTCCTCAAGAAATGGTAGACCTGTTGCTGCACATGGGAGAATGGCTAGAGGTCAATGGAGAGGCGATTTACGGAACTCGGCCTTATACCGTTTTTGGCGAAGGACCGACCCGCTTGCCTGAAGGAGGACACAAAATCGAGAAGCTACACATTTCCTATACGGCCGAGGATATTCGCTACACCCAAAAGTCGGAAAAGGAATTCTATGCGATCATCATGGACACGCCAAAGGATGAGATTGTCATGAAATGCCTCAGTACCCATCTCGGAGTCTTGAATTCGCAAATTTTGGCGATTGAACTGCTAGGTAGTGATGTGGAGCTTGAGTGGAAGCGGGAAGAACGCGGCTTGGTAATCCAGGCCCCTGCCTCGTTTCCCACTGAGCATGCCCACGCGTTTAAAATTACCTTAGAAGGCTACACCGAGAATGACATCGGGGGTGGAGTAGCGGCTCATGAGGATTAGGTCCTCCCATGGTAAAAAAGGAACATGCAACAAAAAAAGTCGGCAAGAGGCTTATC
>CAZFPQ010000014.1:22030-37837 GCA_964521065.1 uncultured Bacteroidia bacterium
CTAATTACTATGATGACGGTTAATCGAGTCAGTAAGATCCTGTTTGCGGGTTTCTATTTTTTGCAGAACCTCATTAGAGCGGTTAATTAACTCGGTTGATTCTAGGTTGAGGCCCAAGATTACTTTCTCAGCGTAGGGCAGACTCATGAAAAATCGATAAAAGGATTGAGCTGATTTCCGGGTCTTTAGCTCTGGGTCAATTTTGCCCAGCTTTTTAATGGCCTTGATGAGTGTAAGAAAATTGCCAGGATAGAATGGCATTAACCAGTAATAAACCGGGCCTGGTAAAGAGCTGATTTCAGATTTTAGGGCAACTTCGGTCTGAGATATTACATCCTCAATGTCATCTTGGTCCAGTCCATGCCACTCTTGGTTGTCGGGGTGATAGTATTTTTCGAACAGCTCTAATTGAGCGTAGGTCTCTTCTATGTGAATTAGGGCAGATTCGGCGGACTTATATTGGTTCCAAGTATACATAAGATGGTAATTAGGACAGATTACAAGCGTTGATTTGAATACAAATATATTACATATTTTGAAACATGTAAGGTTTCGTAGATAAAATGTCTAAAAATTCGTGATAAATGGCCTTCCTAGCTACCTGGATTGCGGGTCTGACTGGGGGTTTGGTTGAAATGGTCGCGGTAAACCCTCGTAAAATATGCGGGGTCAGCGTAGCCAACTTTATAGGCAATTTCATTGATATTCAGTTGAGTATGCAGAAGTTGGTGTTGTGCTCTTTCCATACGTAAACGCTTGAGGTAGCGCCCAGGGGCTTCATTGGTGAGCTGCTTGACTTTGCGATGTAAGTTTGCACGGCTCATGCCCAATTCTTTGGCTAAAGCAGTAGTATCTAGCTCTTCATCGTCCATTCTGCTTTCAATGAGCTTCCTCAGGTGATACATGAAAGCTTCGCTGGGATCTTCTGGCTCGGCTTCTGCTTCTGAAGCGGTTATTTGGCTCAGTCTAGCCTGTAGCTGCCCACGCACATCCAAGATGCGTTCAATCCGCAATAGGAGCTCCTCCGGTTGAAAGGGCTTAGGTAAAAAGGCATCTGCTCCCTCACGAAAACCCTGAAGCCGAGTTTCTTCATCTGCCTTGGCCGTCAAGATGATGACAGGTATATGCACAGTTAACTGCTCCTTTCTGAGTGCTTGTAGCATCTGGTAGCCATCCATCTCAGGCATCATGAGATCGCTCACAATCAAATCGGGAACAAGCTCTTGGGCTTGTCTTAGCCCATCAAGACCGTTTTTGGCTTCGTACAATTCAAACTGTTCTGACAAGCAGGTTCTAAGAAAAAACCTGAGGTCAGGGTTGTCTTCTACAATAAGGACCCGAGCCATGCTGTTACTGAGCATGGGCCGAGCCATGCTAGTTTCCTCCCGAACACGAGGCCTCACCATAGGCCAATGGGCCTCGGCTTCTGTCCCCTCATCCTTACTCGCTGAGCGACGAATAGGTAACTGCAAGTTAAATCGAGTCCCTTTATTTAATTCACTGCTCACCGCGATTTCTCCTTCCATGAGTTGCACCAATTCCTTGACCAGTGCTAGGCCAATCCCTGTCCCGCGCTGTGTTTGCTGGGTATCCGTTATCTGGAAGTAGCGCTCAAAGATGTGAGGCAAATGCGCTGGAGCAATGCCGGGGCCGGTATCTTCTACGCTAAGGTAGAATCGAGAGCCTTCTGCTCGAGCCAGGACGGAGATCTTGCCTCCCTCTGGGGTAAACTTGATTGCATTGCTAAGGAGGTTGCTGGTGATCTGCTGTATCCGAGAAGGATCAAAATCCATTTCGATGGAGCTGGGATCTGAGACGAAGTTGAGGCGAATGTCTTTTTCTTCTGCCAATGGCTGAAATGAAGCCACTATGGACTCTAAGTAATGGGCTAGGTTGCCAAGTCTAGGTTTTAAGCTAAGGTGACCTGCCTCAAGCTTGCTCAGGTCGAGCATTTGATTGACAAGATCCAGCAGTTGAAACCCATTTTGCTCGATCATGCTCAGTTTCTCTTTCACCCGCACTTTGTCTCCCGCTTGCAAACGGTTTGACAAGCCTGTAATGAGAGTTAATGGGGTGCGAAACTCATGGGTGAGGTTGGCATAGAGCCTATTTTGGGTAGCGTTAATGGCTGCATTTTTTTCCGCTTGCAGCATATCGGTTTTGATTTGCCCAATATGATCGGCCAAAGCCAAGGCAAAGGAAATCTGTTGTAAGGCGATGGTGAACGTAATGGCATCAAATGGAATAGGGATAGGTATAAGGTCATTTGAAGAAAGCAAACGCAGCAGGGCTAACACGATGAGGACAGCGTTGATTAGCAAGTACCTCCTTACAGCCTTAGGCCGATGTTGATAGCAGCCTACGGCTGCCCAGACTGAGCCCAGTACAATGGATAACCAAATCAAGCGCAGTAAACTGGCCATCAGAGGATGATTTCGGGCATGCCAATCGGGTATCTGCCACTCTGCCACTAGCCGAAAAGCAATGAAAACAAGATTGATCAGGAGCAGGATGTTGAGGAATCGGTGACGGAGCGGGACGTATTGTTTGGTACCCAAAAATGCTTGGGTAAAGAGCACGAACATCAGGAACATCAGCAAGCCTATACTCATGGTAAACCCAGTGTAGTTCCACCTAGGCCACTCTGGCCAGAAAGCCCCTAGCGTATAATCTCGGAGATTCATCAGGAAGAACAACATAGCGGTACTGAACAGGGCGAGCAGCAGGTATTCCTTTCTTTGGGTAAAAAAGAAGATCACCAGGTTATACAAGGCCACAGCTAGGATAATGCCCAGCACCAAGCTATCTAGCAAGCGATGGATCTGGTCGTATTTAACATAGTGGACGGAGCTCATGATGCGCCCGTGGGCCCATTCTAAGCGGTCATGAACCCGTACTTTTCCTGGTCTGATTTTGAAGTAAAGAGTCAGGGGCTCTCCTGGATTGACCCGTACGGGGAAAAAGGGAATCGCTCCATAGTTAATGCCTAAAGCCCGTCGACTAGCCGGAACAAAATTTCCATTTCGCAAGCTATCCAAGCCATTGGAGCTGGGAAAATACATCCAAGCCTCATAGGTATTCCAGGCCACTAACCAATCCTGGGCTTCTTCTTTTTCTTCGGTACTCAGCTGAACCTTGACCCAGATCAGTTCAGGGCGATCCTGCCCATCAAAGAGGTCCTCCCAGCTATCGGGGGTTTGAAATAAATCTAGCTCCTGCTCCCATGGAACAAAGGTTTCAAAGGAGTCAGGTACCCATATCTGAGCAGCAGCCATCAAATCATCCGAATAATCAATCCGCAAGGTGTTTCCCTCAGGCAGGCTTAACTCACCGGCACGCAAGGAGGAGCTAGCAAGAGGGAGCAGGATGATCCAAGTAAGCCAATGCTTTATCCAAAAGGGAGAGCTTTTCATGATAGGAGCTTTGGGGAGATACAGCCATCAAGCGTGAGAAAACAGGTAGACTTAGCAAACCAGCCTATCTATGAAATGGAAAAACTGGTTGAAAAGCATGGGAAGATTTTCCAATGCCACAAAAAGGGGCTATCTTTGTCCACTCAAATTTATCAAGCCTAGATCATTACCAAAAATAAGCATAAAAGATATGGGAACTTTCACCACTAAAAAGCTTCGCCTGCGTTCTCGTGCAGAAAAACGCCGTCGTTCCTTGAAGCCTTCTCCAAAGACTTTTGGTTTGAAGGAGTCTTATGAGCAAAAAAATCTTGCGGTAATTCGTAGCCTGGAGTCTAAGTTGAAGGCGATTCAAGCTGAGCAGCAGGCTTCTTAAAGCCATGGCAAACTTATCTTTAAGGTTGATCTGGGGTTGATGTTTGCCCCAAAAAAATCATATAATTGGCATTCAGTCTGGCGCTGAATGCCAGTTTTGTTTTCAACCCTATCCCCTATGGCTAAGATTCCTTTTTGGACTCCATCTCGATTACTTAATCAGCTCAATCGCGCCCGTGAAGCCAGCGATATCCTTCACCCTCAAGGCCAATTCCCTGGTGTTAAGGACGATCCCTCTCAAGGGGAGGGAACTTATGGCCTTGGTGAGAAGGTTGCCCAGGCGATTTTGGAGTTTCGCTCAAATTTACCTCGTCGTCGATATAGCCAAATCGCAGAATTGCTTCAAGTGCCAGGTTTAGGAGAAGACAAGCTCAAGGATTTGCTCTTCAGCTTTGGCTACTCTGCCGAGGAGCGCTTTGTTCAGATGATGCGAGAGCAGGTGCTAGCCAGTAATTGGACGCTCGAAGCCGATACCACAGAGGTACCAGATGAACTTCGTTTCTTAGACCTGGTAGATACACCATCACGATTTGAACAGTTGGTTGCGGGTCGGGTCCAACAACTCGCTTATCGGCATCTACAAAACGAGACCTCAGCAAAACTGAGCGCAGCCTTGATGAGTCAGGCTTACCTGGAGACCTTTCCTGAGGGGCATCTGGGGAGCTACGCCTTAGCTTTGTGGTTTTACCGCTTTGACCAAGATAACTGGTTTGGGTATGAGCAGGTTCGCAAGATGATAGCTCCTTATCTAGAAGGAGGATTGAGCTTTTCTAAGCGACGAGAACTAAGGCTCTTCAAGGGTTTTACCAATGCGGGCGTCCTGGTTCCAGGTATTGCTCCTACGGATCTACCAGTGGTAGTGAATTATGAGGAACAAAAGATTACCCTATACCTCTGCCACCTGCTGGATTAGGCAGGAAGGGAAGGACCTGACCATTTCAGCTTCCCTGGTCCGACTGTACGGATTACTGCTAAGCATTACACCCTCTTTTACCTGACACTTTCCTTTTCGAAATAATGGAAAAACCTACTCCTCGATTTGACCAAGCGACAGTTGACAAAATCACCCAATTGATCCGCGAGCGTCGCAGCATTAAGCCCAAGGATTTTTCTGGCGAATTGGTCCCCCAATCTGCCGTAGAGCTGATGTTGGAAAATGCCCATTGGGCCCCCAATCATGGCAACACAGAGCCTTGGTATTTTGTGGTTTTTCAGGGAGAAGGGTTAAAGCGGCTAGCCCAAGCTCAGGCAGATATGTACAAAGCGCATACACCAGAAGCGGCTTTTAAGGAGGCCAAATATCAGAAGCTGGCTCAGAACCCTTTGCTGTGTTCCCATGTCATCGCCATCTGCCATCGCCGGGGGGATTTATCCAAGATTCCCGTTCTCGAAGAAGTAGAGGCCGTGGCAACAGCCGTCCAGAACCTACACCTTACGGCGACAGCCTTGGGCTATGCGGGCTATTGGAGCAGTGGAGGCATGACCTATCAGCCGGGTATGCAAGAGTTTCTGGGGCTTGGGGGAGAAGATCAGGTGCTCGGCTTTTTTATGCTAGGTTGCTATGACGGAGCTTGGCCTGCTGGAAAACGCAAATCCTCTTGGCAGGATAAGGTACGCTGGGAGGATTGATGCTTGGGTATCCCTATGGTAGATCTAGGACATGCCCCAGATCTACCATAGGAGTGCAAAGATTATTGCTGCCAGATCGAGGTAGGGTTCACCGCCTTGTTGTCTTTTCGGATTTCAAAGTGGAGATGAGGGGCGGTGCTCATGCCACTGTTACCCGTGTATCCAATCAATTGCCCTTTGGCGACCTTATCTCCCACTTCAACAGCTGGTTTGCTCAATTGGGCATAGCGGGTCATATAGCCATTCACTCCATGATTGATATCTACTCTGATTCCGTAGCCTTTACCTCTATTGCCCCCACTGGCTGCCACCGTTCCAGCTCCGGCGGCATACACCGGCGTACCCATTTCTGCTTTGTAATCTACTCCCATGTGTAGTTGCCTTTTCTTGAGCACGGGATGCATGCGCATGCCAAATGAAGAAGTAATCTCTTCTGATTTTAGGGGTTTGCCGTCAGGGAAATAGGGATCCTCTTGGGTAGGGGAATCTGGGATGATAGACCCATCTGGGGTAACGATGATCTGCTGGTCTGACTTTGGGTAGGCCCAGGTATAATCAAAGCCAAAGCCTACAAAAATGGCCAGCATCAAAGTACCAGCTAGCAAGTGGGCCACGTAAGAAGTTTTCCCTGGGGAGAGAATGCGGCGAATTCGGGTGTTAAGTGGAGGATAAGCAAAGGCTAATCCCAACGCTTGGTTTTGAGTCTGACTACCTACCTTGAGTAAGAGTCGAGCATATTGGTGCTTTGGGGCCGTACTAATCACTGCTGCATCTGCTTCCAATTCATGTGTCTCTTTCCAGCATTGCTTCAAGAGAGAAAGGGTAGGGTGGAACCAAAAAATAATCCCGAGCAATTCCATAAATAAAACATCCCAAGTATGCCCCGCTTTGAGGTGGGCTTGCTCATGCTGGATGACTTGACTCTGTTCTTTTTCAGATAATTCGTAAAAGCTAGGCCCTACGAATACGCTTCGTCCAAAGGAAAATACGACCCCCGTTTTGGGTAGGTATCTGAGCCGCCAAACGGAATCCTGGGCCTGAAGCTGACTAGCTTGGTAGAAGCGACGGAGATCTAAGAGAGATGTAAGGAGTCGAGTGGCCCGCCATAAAACGCCTATTCCCCAGCTCGCAGTAAGCAGTATCCAAATCCAAGTTGACCAAGACAAAGTAAGTGTACTAGGTGACCCCTCCGCTTCGATTATCTCCGGGTTTGAAGCTTGTTCCATTTGACCTAGAACTTCCATCATAGGCCAATCTCCTTCGTTGGGTAAAGTGACGGGTATTTGAATGAGGGGGAGACTGAGAGCAAATATGAGCATGCCCCAGAGAGTCCAACGATTCAAGCTGTAGTGGGCACTGGGATGGATCAAGTAGCGATAGGCCAAAGTGAGTAGGCCTAGCCCCAGGGATGCCTGAGCCAGATAGATTAAAAATGACAACATGACTGATTTTTTTATGAAATGGAAATAGGACTAGCTTACTCCTGGGGCGCGCTTCCCGATTGTTTTTCGTCCTGATCAATTGCTTCTAGTAGTTCGTTGATCTCTGATTTGCTTAGAGATTCTTCTTTCACCAAAAAGGACACCACCTGCTCATAAGAGTCATCAAAGTAATCGCTCAGCAGTCGGCCAAACGAAAATTTTCGATAAGCTTCTAGGGATATCAGGGGGAAATATTCGTAGGTTCGCCCATAGGCCTTGTGTCCTACGAAGCCCTTTTTTTCTAAAATTCTCACCACTGAGGAAACGGTGGAATAGCGTGGATCAGGTTCGGGAAGCTGAGCCATGACGTCTCTGACCAAGCATTTGCCTAGCTTCCAAATGATCTGCATGATCCGTTCTTCAGTGGGAGTTAATGTTTCCATGGCACAAGTATATGGCTAAAAAATAAGTTATTCAACGTATTTTTACGTTATAAGAAAAAGTTTTTTGCTGCTGTATTTTATAATGCTGATTATCAGCGATTTGTGATTGGTTAATTCTTGGGGGAAAATGAAGGTTTTCAAGAATTTCGGAGGAATGCTTACCCTGATTTGCTTGCTAAGCTGTAAGCCCTTTCCGCCGCGCGCTCATGACTATCTGTTGGCAACGGCTTCTACAGGAGGGACTTTCTACCCGGTGGGTGTTGGGCTGGCTACCTTGGTTACAGAAGTCTTGCAAGATAGCCCAGCCATCCGTCTTTCTGCCATGAATTCTGCTGGCTCAGGAGAGAATGTTCAATTGTTGAGCTTCCGCGAAGCAGACTTTGCCATCCTACAGGGATTGTATGGAGCGATGGCTATGCAGGGCAAAGGGCCCTATGAAGGGCGGCCACAACAAAAAGCCTTTCAGGCAATTTGTAACCTGTGGTTCAATGTGGAGCATTTTGTCATTGACCGAGACTATCAACAGAGAGGCGACATGTCTGATTTGGCTGAATTACGTGGGCATCGTTTCTCTATTGGCAAGCGGGGCAGTGGTACCGAAACCTCCGGGAGGGTCATCTTACAGGCTTTAGGCTATGACGTCGAGCAGGACTTTTCTCTCGAATTTTTGGGATATGGGAGTTCTGCCTCCGCCATGCAAGATGGACGCTTGGCTGGCATGAACATTCCGGCGGGAGTTCCCGTCGCCGCCATTACCCAGGCTTTTGCCACCATGGGAGCCGATGAGTTAGTGGTCCTTGACTTCGACTCACTCCAGGCAGCACGTGTGAACGAAACCTTTCCCCTCTGGCAAAGATACCTCATCCCGCCTGGGACCTACCCTGGTCAAGTGGATACCATCTATACGCTGGCCCAGCCCAATTTCCTAGCCGTTCACCCTTCTCTGCCTGAAGAAGATGTCTATCGCATCACCCAAGCGATTTTTGAGCATTTGCCTCAGCTACATCAAACGCATCGGGCGGCTCAGCAGGTTGGTTTAGAAACCGCCCTGCAAAACCTACCCTGCCCACTACACCCAGGCGCGGAGCGATATTTCAGGGAGAAGGGGCTAATAGTAGATTAGGGCCCTAGCCCAATCTCCAAGACTTAACGGGTCGATAAACGCTGCCCCCCTCAACTAACTCAGATTCCCAGAGTACTACCTCATTTACTGGGAGTGAGTCTGGGAATGGCAGTTTTGGCCAGACCAATTTCTCTACCCAAACCGGGTCCGGAATCCGAGCTACGGTTACGTGGGGTAGGGGGGAAAAGCGACTTTGATGGGAGGGTTGAATCTGAAGGAAAAGCTGATGGATGGATTGAACGAGGTCTAAAAACGGAGTGGTTTTCTGGAATCGAGCCCATATCATCCTAGGTCGACTGGGTTTGGGTGCGAGCTGAACCTGGCTAAAGGCTAATTTGAAAGGAGCCCTACCCTTAATGGCTAGGTCTATGAGGGAAAGGAGGTTGGGGAGCATATCGACCGGGGTCGCCCCAAAGAAAAAAAGAGTCAGGTGATAATTGTCGGGCCTGACCCACTTGAGAGGCAGCTTGCCTTGTTGATTTACCCACTGCTGCAACAGGTGAGACCACTCCTGGTTAAGGGGAATGCCGATAAAGAGACGCAGGGTAGATTGGGACATAGACTTACACCTTTGCTAATAATAAGTTAGTGGATTTGAGGGCCAAGTTCGAAACTAACAAATCCCGTGAGAACCAGATGGGAATGATATATTTGTTTGAGTCACCGTTTAGCTATTCCCCTACCATGCGCTTCATTCACACTTTTACCCTTTTGCTGTTCTCCATCTTATCTGCAGCCCAGCCCCTGCTTTTAAATGATGAGTTTACTCAATATCGTCCACATTGGCGGCATTGGTCTGGTGCTCAGCCTATCCTTGATGAAGGAATGTTGAACTTAGCCTGGGACAACAACCTAGAGCCCGGATTTCTTCGCTTAGAACAATATCTCTCCCCCCGGCAAAACTTCGTTCTGGAAACTGAAATAACGGCTCAAAACTCATCTCTAGGAGCTGCTTTTGGGCTGACTTGGGGTGGAAAGCAAAGACAAGAAGAAGGCATGAGCTTTTTGCTGCGACCAGAGGGCTACTATGCAGTTCTTCAACGCCGCAATGGGCAAGAGCAATACTTGATTAATTGGACCAAAAGTAGCCGCATCAAAAAAGTGGGTAAAGCCAATGAACTACGGGTAATCCGGCGGAATTGGGCTTATTACTTTGAAATCAATGGCAAGGAAGTCCAACGGATTGATTTCAAGCCTTGGAATGGATTCTTTCATGGGATTGAAGTTCAAGGGGTGATGGGGGTCTCAGTCGGATACTTTCGCATCTTTCATCCCGAAATCGAGATCCCCCTTGTGGCTGACATGTTCTTGGAAGGCTTACTCTTTCCTTTAGATACTCCCCTAAACCAGCCCAATACGCATGAGACTGAGCCCCTCCTCAGCCCCGATGGGCGTCATTTTTATTTTACTCGCACGGCAGCTGAACCCGCATCCAATGGGCAATTGTTACATAGCTTTTTTAGAGGAGACACAGCCTGGACAGAGCCAGCGCCTATTTATCGTTCTGGCCCTGGACTTGAGCACGCCGCCTTGTACCGTTGGGAAGAGGAACAAGCGATCTTGGCCGAGCGCCAGCAGTCTGGCGCTTCCACTGGGCGCTCCTTAAAATTACGAGCCGGGCGCCTCGCGGAAGATGCCGAGAATTGGGATGGGCCAGAGCTTCCTGCTCAAAAAGAAGCGGTCAGTTATTGCTTTCTACCGAAAGAACAATTACTCATTTTCTCCGCCGAGCTACCAGGTGGCAAAGGAGGGCAAGACTTATGGCTGGCCCACAAAAATGTTGATGGGACCTGGGCCAAGCCAGAGAACCTCGGCCCTGAGATCAATACCTTTGGGCGTGAAAGCCACCCCTACTATGAAGCAAGCACCCAGAGACTCTATTTTAGCAGTGATGGGTTTCCAGGGTATGGAGGCTTAGATCTGTATCGAATCACCCGGAGTGGGGATTGGGATCAGTGGAGCGATCTTGGCAACCTAGGACCCAAGATCAATGGCCCTGGTGATGACCTCAGCCTTTGGCCTCACCCCAATCGGTCCCGGCGATATTTTGTAGTAGGTCAATTGACTTATGGAGATGACTATGACATCTATCGCCTGCGCATCCCCAGAAGCCTTACTGAGCAGGGGCTGGCTCGAATAAATGGCGTAGTCCGAGACCAAACTACTGGGAAGATCCTGAAGGATGCTCAGGTACGCTTGGCTAGGCTGGAAGCCGATACCTTGGGGCCTTATCGAGAAGTAGCCACGGATAGTGGGCACTATGAGGCCATGGTTTCGTTTGGATATTCCTACCAACTAGCCCCTTCGCATCCTGGCTATTTCCCCAAAAGCGATACGGTGAATCTCCGCCCAGTCCGAGCTTACCGCAGTCTTCAGCGCAACCTCTACTTGATTCCGGTAACGGAAGGGACAACCATCAACCTCGAAAGGGTATTTTTTGTGCGAGCCAAGGCGGAGTTAAGACCTGATTCTTATCCAGAGCTAGAAAACCTCCTTTTACTCATGCAGCGAACCCCCAGTTTACAGATCGAAGTAAGAGGACATACCGACAACATCGGTGAGGAAGCCCAACTGCAAGCTTTGTCCGAGGCACGAGCTGCTACGGTCCGTCAGTTCTTGATTGACCATGGCATCTCTTCAGAACGAATTCAAAGCAAAGGATTTGGCCCTACCCGTCCCATCGCGGACAACCGCAATCCTGAAACTAGAAAGTTAAACCGTCGAGTGGAATTTCGGGTGATTAGCCTATAGCATTTTCCTACTGGTAGAGTGGGGACTACAGGTCGCAGCAAAGTGGTAAACTCCTAAGTTCTGGGTAGACTCCGCTCTACCAAGAGCAAGATTCTTTTTTATCTTTGTTCACCTTGGACCAAACAGACTACTCAAACCAACAGATATGGATCAAACTTTTATTCAACGACTCGACCAGGAGCTAAAGGAAATTGAAGAGGCGGGCCTGTATAAGCGGGAGCGCATCATCACCAGCCCTCAAGGGGCTGAAATCAAAGTGTCTACTGGAGAGGAGGTGTTGAACTTTTGTGCAAATAACTACTTGGGTCTTTCTTCTCATCCACGGGTGACTGAAGCTGCCAAAGCTGCTATTGATAGCCATGGGTACGGACTATCTTCTGTCCGCTTTATTTGTGGGACTCAAGACCTACACAAGCAACTAGAGCAGAAAATTGCGGAGTTTCTTCATACCGAGGATACCATCCTATATGCGGCCTGCTTTGACGCCAATGGTGGCGTATTTGAACCCCTCTTGACCAAGGAGGATGCCATTATTTCTGACGCGCTCAACCATGCCTCTATCATTGATGGGGTCCGACTATGCAAGGCTGCACGCTATCGCTACCAGCACAATGACATGGCGGATTTAGAAGCCAAGTTGCAGGAAAGTCAGTCTGCGCGCACCCGGGTCATCGTGACCGATGGGGTATTCTCGATGGATGGTACCATTGCTCAGTTAGATAAGATTTGCGACCTGGCGGATAAATACCAGGCTTTGGTCATGGTCGATGAATGCCACGCCACGGGATTCATGGGCAAGACAGGACGCGGCAGCATTGAGGACCGGGATGTGCTGGGAAGGGTAGATATCATCACGGGGACTTTGGGCAAAGCTTTAGGAGGAGCCCTAGGGGGATTTACCACGGGGAAAAAACAAATCATCGACCTGCTCCGTCAGCGTTCGCGCCCATATCTGTTTTCTAATACCCTTGCTCCTTCAATTGTAGGAGCCAGCATCGCGGTGATTGACTTGCTATCTGAGACAACGGAATTGAGGGATAAGCTGGAATGGAATACCCAATATTTCCGTGAAAAAATGACGACCGCCGGCTTTGACATCAAGCCTGGAACCCACCCCATTGTCCCCGTAATGCTCTATGATGCACCTCTTGCGCAGAAAATGGCTGACTTACTTCTCCAAAAAGGAATCTACGTGATCGGATTTTTCTATCCAGTGGTTCCAAAAGGAGAGGCCCGGATTCGCGTACAATTATCTGCGGCACACGACCAGGCCCACCTTGACCGAGCTGTAGAAGCTTTCGTAGAGGCTGGTCGGGAACTCGGAGTCTTAAAAAACGAATCCGCTTCAGCATGATTTATGTAGGACTAGGGAACAGCTTTGAGCCCCTAGTCTTTTTTTCTCCCCATCGATCTTTTGATATTTAGGAACAGTCAAAAAGCATCTATGCACTTTTGCTTGATCTTTCATACCATCTCAGCGTCAGAAAAAAGCTCGATTGGCCCGCCAAACTCGATTTTTCTTCCTTGACCTGGCATGAAATATCGGCGCAAAATTTACATGTTATTTTTTTCCTGCTCCTTAAACCTCTCATGACAACCCGAAAAGCAGCCTCATAGATCCTGACCAATTTCCCCCTTGTTACAACCTAGTTTCTCAACTTTCCAAAGCTTCCCATATCACATGAGTCAAGATGCCCAGAAGGTCCTAATATTTGTCGTTGAAGACGATGAATGGTTTCAAGAACTGTTGATTCACAACTTGGAGTTGAATCCCGATTTTGAGGTAAAAGCTTTTTCCACCGGGGCTGAGTTTTTGGCCCAGCTACACCAGCGACCACAAATCGTGACCTTGGATTACCGCTTGCCAGATATGGATGGGGAGGAGATCCTAGGGAAAATCAAGGAGTTTGATGCTGAAATAGAAGTCATTGCTATTTCTGAGCAGAGTGAGATAGGTACCGCGGTGGCTCTGATCAGGCAGGGGGCTTACGATTATATTGAGAAAAACAACGACATCCGTGATCGCCTGCTCAATACCATCAACAACATCCGTAAAACCAATCACCTCAAGGAGCGGATCAGCACCCTGCAGCAGGAGGTGGGACAGAAGTATGACTTTGAAAAGAGCATCATCGGTCAAAGTGATGCAATCAAAAAGGTGTTTTCCCTCATTGAGAAAGCCATCAAGACCAACATTACCGTCACGGTGACGGGAGAAACGGGTACTGGTAAAGAATTGGTAGCCAAAGCCATCCATTATGGTTCTAAGCGCAAAGATCAAGCTTTCGTAGCGGTGAACATGGCGGCCATCCCTAGCGAATTGATTGAGTCAGAGCTGTTTGGGCACGAGAAAGGGGCTTTCACCGGGGCACAGATGCGTCGCATAGGTAAGTTTGAAGAAGCCAATGGGGGAACACTTTTTCTGGATGAGATTGCGGAACTAGATATCACCTTCCAGGCAAAACTACTTCGGGCTCTGCAAGAAAGAGAGGTGGTGCGGATCGGATCCAATAAGCCCGTGAAATTTAATACCCGCATCATCGTGGCTACCCACCGCAACTTGATTGAGGAGGTCAAGCAGGGCAACTTTCGCGAAGACCTTTACTATCGCCTTTATGGCTTGCCTATAGAGTTGCCCCCCTTGCGGGAGCGAGGCAAAGACGTGGTGGTCCTGGCGAAGTTTTTCTTAGAAAACTTTGTCCGTGAAAATGAGCTGCCCGTCCTGGCTTTTACCAATCAGGCCCAACGCAAGCTGCTCAGCTATCCCTACCCTGGCAACATTCGCGAGCTAAAATCTATCGTGGAACTTGCCGCTGTAATGGCTAACGGAGAGGAAATCACCGAAGACGAGATCAACTTTACTACTTCAGATCCCTTACCGGATCTGCTGTCTCAGGAAATGACCTTGCGTGACTTCACCAACCGCATCATCGACCACTATCTACAAAGACATGATCAAAACGTGAAACTGGTGGCCGATAAGCTCGACATAGGGGTATCTACCATTTATCGGATGCTGAAGGAGCGCAAAAGCTGATCCTAGCCAAGCTCTTTCATCTGCTCTTGATAGATGGCAAAGTTTTCTCGATCAAAGCAAACAAACAGGACGCGCTTTATGCCCAGTCCCGTCCATTCTTGTACCGTGTTAAGGGCGATGCTAGCGGCGCGTTGCTTGGGAAATCGGTAGATACCGGTGCTGATGTTGGGAAAAGCGATGCTAGTAAGCTGGTATTCCTCGGCGAGCCGCAGGCTGTTGCGGTAGCATGCGGCGAGTTTTTCATCCTCTTGCTTGTTGCCTCCGTTCCAGGTAGGACCTACCGTATGGATAACTTTCTGAGCGGGTAACTTTCCTGCGTTGGTGATTACGGCTTCCCCTACCTTGCAGCCCCCTTGGCGATTCCGAATCTGCACGCATTCCTCGAGGATTTGAGGGCCACCTGCGCGGTGAATCGCTCCATCGACCCCTCCGCCACCCAGCAATGAGGTGTTGGCGGCATTGACAATGGCGTCTACGGCTAATTTGGTAATATCTCCTTGGATCAGTTCGAGTTTCATAGGCTGTGGTTTAGGGTTAGGTAAGGATAGTAGGAGTGAAATATAGAATGATGCTCTGTGCGCAATACCCAAAAGGTAGTGATCAAAACTGCCAGACTAAGCAATCAATAGGTAAGATAACATCTGGATGAGTCATTAATTGAAACTGAAGCCCTATTCCGTTTGCTCCTACCCAACTCATTCAAATTTTATCTACGATTTCCTTGTACTACCTTATATCTACCTGTTTTCCCACTATCTCTAACCCTCAATATCACTACATGGTCGCATTAGTCACTGGAGCAAATAAGGGCATTGGTTTAGCAGTAACCCGCCAACTAGCTGGGTTAGGACATACCGTAATCTTGGGCTCGCGAGACCTACAGAAAGGCCTAGCCGCCAAGGCTCGGCTGAGCCTACCTGATCAAGTTACGGTAAAACAACTAGACGTCACGGACGAAAATAGCATCCAGCAAGTATTTGACTTTGTGGACAACGAACTAGGTGGACTGGATATCCTGGTAAACAATGCCGGCATCAATTACGACACTTGGCATAGCGCACTAGACGCGGACTTAAGCAATGTGAAGATGACCTTAGAGACCAATTTATTCGGTGCCTGGTCCATGATTCAGGCCTTTGTTCCCCTAATGAAAAAAGGGAATTATGGTCGAATCGTCAATGTGAGCAGCGGAGCTGGATCCCTAGCAGGCATGTCATCCGGCACACCGGGCTATTCGATTTCCAAAACCTCCCTAAACGTACTGACCATCAAAGTCGCAGCCCTCCTCCGTGGATCAGGCATTTTGGTTAATGCAGTATGTCCAGGCTGGGTGCGCACCGAAATGGGAGGAGCTGGAGCAAGCCGATCCGTAGAGCAAGGCGCCGAAACCATAGTCTGGGCGGCTACTTTGGACAAAAGTGGACCTACAGGGAAGTTTTTCCGTGATAAAAAGGAAATCTCGCTTTGAGAAGTTGCCGGGATGCTTACTGTTTGGTATTAAGGTGCTGAAAATCAGTGAGTTATTTTAATTTCTTTCGACAGATTAGAGCAAATTAGGCATTATCCTTAACTCCCTTAACTCCCTTAACTCCCTTAACTCCCTTAACTCCCTTAACTC
>CAZFPQ010000014.1:37886-49358 GCA_964521065.1 uncultured Bacteroidia bacterium
TTAACTCCCTTAACTCCCTTAACTCCCTTAACTCCCTTAACTCCCTTAACTCCCCATAAAACCGGGCATTGTGCATTTCGAAGGCTAGTTCGTAGCTTGATCTTTGTTTCATTGCATCATTAGCCCATCGATTCATGTCATTTTCCAGTCAACCCTTTACCCGATGGTTATTATACGGTTTAGCCGTATTGATCATCGGAGGGTCTATGGGGTATTCAAACTACCTGGCTCAGCAATTGGCTCGTAAGGAGCAAGAGAGTGTGCAGCTCTATGCAGAAGCATTGGAGATGTTAATTTCTGATTTAGTGGATGAGGATAGCGCGGAGGATAAGCTTGATCAAGCCATCACTTTTATCAACAAAGTCAAAGAAATTACAGGAGCTGGTAATCCTCAAATTTTGGTGGGGGAAGACAATAGCATCAGTTCCCATACCCTGGCCATCCCCGTTGACTTGGATCCAACTCGGGAGGAAAAGTTGGTCCGAAAAAAGATGGCTGCTTTTGAAAATCAATATGAACCGATCCCAGTGGAATTCGCTCCAGGAAGATTCCTGAAGGTAATATATGGGGAAAGTGACCTGTTGCGCCAGTTGAGGTGGTTTCCCGTTTTACAAATCCTGTTGGCTTTTGCCTTTGTCGGGATTGTATTTGGGAGCTATGTGATCGCCAAGCGAAATGAACAAAACAAAGTTTGGGTAGGACTGGCTAAAGAAACTGCCCATCAATTGGGAACGCCCGTATCGAGTCTGATGGCTTGGCTGGAGTTGTTAAAATTGAATCAGGAGAACCGAGCAGATGAGGAGGATCAAGAAATGCTGCTCGAAATGGAGCACGATGTCCAGCGCTTGGAGGTTATCGTGGAGCGGTTCTCAAAAATTGGGTCTGCCCCCGAGTTGATTTCTGTTCCATTAGCTGAAGTGCTGGACCGTTCAGCTGCCTACGTCCGAAAGCGGATGACGCGAAGCGGGAAGATAAAGGTGCATGTCCAAAATGAACTGAGCCCAAGCTCCTCTTTGAACATCAACCCTCAACTGTTTGACTGGGTAATAGAAAATCTGCTCAAAAATGCCCTAGACGCTATACAGGGGCAAGAAGGAAGCATCACCATTCTGGCTGGGGAAAAAGGTAGATCCTTCTGCATTGATGTAGTAGATACGGGCAAGGGTATCGCCAAGGGTAATTGGAATAAAGTATTTGCACCTGGGTTTACGACTAAAAAGAGAGGCTGGGGCCTTGGGCTCAGTTTGACTAAGCGAATAGTGGAAAACTACCATGCCGGAAAGATATTTGTCAAACATTCGGAACCGGGAAAAGGCACTACTTTTAGAATCCTGTTGCCCAAAAAGTAAGTGATGGGGCATCCATAGGATCAACTAAATGAACCCATGCTTAACTTAGTGGGGCAAAGTTCGTAAGGGAAAAGACCCCCTTGGTCGCTCCCATTTGAATCATCAGGTTGCAAGTAATGGAAAAGCTCTTCAAAGCATTAAGAGACGGGACTCGGCGTAGCATCTTGAACATGTTACGAGACCAAGATCTGACCGCTGGAGAAATTGCGGATGCTTTTGATATGACCAAACCTAGCATCTCTCACCATTTGGCCGAGTTAAAGGAAGCAGATCTGGTTCGCTCTGTGAGGCATGGTCAGTTCATCCGCTATTCTCTCAATACCACTGCACTTGATGATTTGATGCTTTGGCTGGTAAACTTGCGACAGGAGGAGGCCGCATCTTCTATCAAAGGGCTGCGCGACGGCTAGCTTGGTGCCGTTTATTGGGGCACCTTTCAGCTTACACTTCTGACAGAATCTCAACAAAGCGCCACACATCCTCATAACTGTTGTAAAGGGGCGCAGGTGCCGCCCGAATTACATTTGGTTCCCGCCAGTCTACGATGACTCCTGCTTGGGTCAAGTCCTCAAACCATTTTCGTCCCTGGGAGCCCGTGAGCAAAGACAACTGAGCTCCCCGCTGTTGAGGATCAGAAGGTGTAATGATCTCGACTTCCTGCTCACTTACCTTTTCCAAGACTAACTGCTCAAAGAATCCTGTCATGGCGATCGACTTTTCTCGAATCGCGCTCATTCCCACTTCGTCAAACATATCAAGTGATGCGCGTAGGGCGGCCATAGAAAGTACCGGGGCATTGCTGAGTTGCCAGCCTTCGGCAGAGGGAATGGGATCAAAATCTGGCCCCATTTGAAAGCGGGTAGCCTTGTCATGCCCCCACCAACCAGCTAGGCGAGGCAAGGATGGGTTTTGATGATGGCGCTCGTGGACAAAACAGCCAGCTACAGAACCAGGACCTCCATTCAAGTATTTGTAAGTACACCAACAAGCAAAGTCGAAGCCCCAGTCATGCAGCTGTAGGGGCACATTGCCTACGGCATGAGCGAGGTCAACGCCAGCCATGGCTCCTTGGGCACGGGTGGCCGATGCAATATCTGCCAAGTCAAAAAATTGTCCGGTGTAGTAGTTGACTCCTCCCAACAGAACCAAGGCCAAGCTTTCCCCTGCCTCCTCAATGGCTTCCAATATATCGCTTGTCCTTAGCGTATGTTCACCAGGTCTCGGAGATAGGGCGATCAGGCCCTCTTCGACGGAAAACCCATGCCATTCCAACTGTGACTTGACGGCATAGATATCTGAAGGGAAAGCATCCGCTTCAATGAGGATTTTGAAGCGCCTAGCACTAGGTCGGTAAAAGCTGGCCATCATGAGATGTAGGTTCACCGTCAGTCCATTCATCATGACCACTTCTTCTGGCTTGGCTCCCACAATGCGAGCCATTGGTTGAGTGAGAAACTCATGATAGGGCATCCAGGGATTCTTGGCGTGGAAGTGGCCCTCTACCCCCAAGTTTTGCCAGTCAAGCAATTCTTGCTCCACATACGTCCGCACCGATCTTGGCTGACAGCCGAGGGAATTTCCCGTAAAGTATAGGTGGGGCTTCCCATTTTTCTGGGTCGGCAAATAGAAGCGATCTCGGTAAGAGCGCAGGGGATCTTTGGCATCTAGGGATTGGGCGTATTCCAGGGTCATAGGGTGATGGATTTGACGCAAATATAGGCATAGGAAAGAAGTCTCCAGAAGCCCGCTGTATCAAGATTTGGATAAGACTAGGGAATAAATGCAACAAAGAGGTAAAAGGAGGAAGCCTCTTTGGTGTCCTCTTTTAAAACTGGGTTAGGTGGAATTGACGACTGGTAAGATTCGCCGAGAGAATGGAATTTATGGCTGCTCAAATGGTCGTTTTTCCTTCTTAAGATGATTGGGGAGGATATGGGGATCTTTATTTAAGTGTTTGATAATCAAAAGTTTCGACTTGCGGAGGATTGCGTTATTGGTCTGGTCTTTAGAAGGGTAAAATAAATGGCAGAAAAATTGAGCCCACAAGATGGCCTCCCTCCCCCTTCATTTAATTCCGTCATCAGACCTAGCGCTACGTTTCCATGGGATACCTCGGAACACATAAAGGATGGTACATCACTGTCTCTACAGTCCTAATTGGACTTGCCCTCTACGGCATTGCCAGTGCCGTAGATTGGGGAACGGCTGGCCCCCCTACAAATATTCAAGAATTTGAATTTACCGTGTGGAGAGACACCTTGCACGGAAGTCAGGTTAAAAATGGATTGACCATTTCCCTCTCGGAACGAGAGAAGACGAGGGCGTCTCTATTGATCCTCAACAACCAGGACAGCCTTATTCCATTTCAACACTTAGAAAGGAAACGGTTTCACTTGTTGGTGGTTGGAGAGCCTCTCCCAGGGTTTACGGCTAGTCTCCGTAGGTATGCACCGCTCAGTATGAAGCAAGTACATAGCGTAGTAGGCCTCAATCCTACCTATTTTTTAGGTTTTAACCCGGTCATTGTGGCCATCAATCAGCCTCAAGACAATCCCTTTACGATTCGAGACTTCATTGATGATTTAGAAAATTTTGCCCCGACGGTCGTAGTAAACTTTGGCGATTCTGATCGCTTGCGTGCCTTTAGTGACCTCAGGACTGTGGTCCAAGTTCCTCAAGCTCGCCGCGTACCCCAGGAGATGACTGGACAATTGTTGTTTGGTGGGGTAGGAGCATCTAGGCCCTTACCTGACCACCTAAAAGATAAGCTAGGGCTTACCCAAGATTGGCTCTATCCGGCGACTCGATTGGCCTATTCTGAACCTGAATACGTGGGTATTAGTTCCGATAGCTTAGCAAAGATTGAATCCATTATCAGGGAGGGAATCGAAAATTTTGCCATGCCTGGCGCTCAGGTTTTGGTGGCCAAGTCTGGACACGTGATCTACCACCGGGCCTTTGGCTACCACACTTACGCCAAGCGGAAGCCTGTGCAGCTCCATGACCTCTACGACCTCGCCTCTATCACCAAGGTGGCCGCGACTACCCTGGGGGCCATGCGCATGTCAGAAACTGGAAAGATTGACGTTCATGCTCCTATTGGGGCATATTTTAAGGATTCTACTTACTTACCCGGTACACATTTATACCTAGATACCATTCCATTTGCGTCCCCCTTAATTTCCGACAGCACTAGTTATGATCTAGCAGGGGGAGCCATGGTAGGGGATACCGTCCCTATCAGCGACAGCATGGCTGTCGTAGCAAGGGTGATCCGAGCTCGTGGCGAAGCTCAGGTCAGTCCTGTCTTTGATGTGCCCATCCGAAAATTGCTAACTCATCACAGCGGCTTGCCGCCCAGTTTGCCCGTCGGATCTTATCTAAGAAGCTTATCTAGTCGCCTCTATAGCCCCGTAGCTGATGATGTTTACGATGTTCCAGTAGCCAAGCATCTCTTTTTGAATCATCATTATTTAGATTCTCTTTGGAACGACGCCAAAGGTCTGCGGCCGGATACCAACCGCTACGTTTACAGCTGTGTGAACATGATCATGGTCCAGCAAGCCATAGACAGCTTAAATGGAGGACCCTTGGCATCCTACCTAGATAGCAGCCTATATGGTCCCTTGGGACTTCAAACCCTGGGATTTAATCCCAAGGATAGGGTCGGGCAGGATCGGCTGATTCCTACCTCTGAAGACCGCTGGCGGGGACAATTGCTATGTGGGACGGTTCATGATCCCACGGCAGCATTGCTCGGAGGCGTGAGTGGCAATGCCGGGCTATTCTCAAATGTGAATGACCTAGCCATTTTGGGGCAGATGCTGCTACAGAAGGGACGCTACGGAGGGCGTCGGTATTTTCAGCCAGAGACTGTCGCCGAATTCACCGCTAGAAGGGAAGGGCACCGCGCTTTGGGCTGGGACATGCCTCTGAGTCATGCAGATTACTTGGTCGCACCTAGCGCCTCCCCCCAAACCTTTGGCCACACGGGCTTTACTGGGACCTGTTTTTGGGTGGATCCTGAGCATGATTTGGTTTTCATTTTCCTTTCAAATCGTGTCCACCCTAGTCAAGACAATCAGCGCATCAACCAGATGAAAATTCGCCAGCGGGTGCATCAGGTGGTGTACGATGCTTTAGGAATTCCTCCTCGTTTCAAAGAGATACCGGTATTGAGGCCTATCATTGAGCCCGAGATGTTATTAGCGGATCAAGGAAGTCCAGAAGCAGACCTAGCGGAGGTGACTCCTGTAGAGCAAGCCCTGGATTAATGTTGCCCAGGTTGCCACCTAAATCTGTCCTCTCTTTTACTCTTTTCTGACTGTTTGGAACAAGGCGTTTGACTTTAGGTCTTTTCCCTCTACCCAATAAATGCCAGTAGGGAGATCCTCTAAAGAGAGCTTGGTGGTGAGTCGCATGTTGAGCTAGTTTGACTTAGGACGCTGAGCAGGAGGAAAGTACTGCAGAAGAGCTCAACTTTTAGGAAGGTGGGCGGATGAGTTTTTGGACCCTATCATTCTCCCCTTCTCCTCGTATATTTGCATCATGTGGGAGGCCCTAACAACGGCAATAGCTCAAACAGAGTGGTGGCGCTACGCCTCCATCCCTGTGATCAGTGCGATCGTGGGCTGGGGGACCAATGTGCTGGCCTTGAAGATGACCTTTTATCCCCTCAACTTCATTGGCCTAAAGCCTTTCGGCTGGCAAGGGATCATTCCCGCCAAGGCTGGGGTGATGGCCGGAAAAGCCGTAGACCTGTTGACGAAGAACCTCATTTCCGTCGAAGATCGCTTTGACCAGATCGAACCCGAAAGGGTGGCGGAGGAGTTGGAGCCGGCCCTGAACCGACTCTCCTTGCAAGTGATCGACGAGGTCATGGCGGAAGAAATTCCTACCCTGTGGGAGGCTGCTCCTCAACCCGTCAAGCAAAGAATCTATCAGCGCGTATCTGAAGACTTGCCCGAAGTGGTGGAAGATGTGATGCAGGAGGTGAAAAACAACATCACCGAATTGCTAGACCTGCGGGGCATGGTGGTCAAAGAGCTGGAGAAAGACCGAGATTTGTTAAACCAGATCTTCCTTCGGGTGGGGCACTCTGAGTTTTCCTTCATTGAGCGATCTGGATTGTACTTCGGTTTTTTATTTGGCTTGGTTCAGATGGTGCTTTTTTTCTTGGCCAATGAAATGATAGGAGTAAATTCTGAGATTGCTAGCTGGACCTTGCCCATTGCGGGTTTATTTGTGGGTTGGGCCACCAATACCTTGGCTCTGCGGATGATTTTTGAACCCCTTCGCCCTCGGCAGATCGGTCCATGGAGTGTGCAGGGATTATTCCTCAAGCGCCAACTGGAGGTGGCCGATGAATACTCCCGTATGGTCTCTAGTCAGATCCTGACGGCCCAGAAAATTTTTGAGACCTTGGTCGCGGGACCGGCTTCGGAGCGCTTGGCCGGGATGATGGAGGCTCACGTGCGCAGGGCGGTGGACCATACCGCAGGGCCGGCCAAAGCCTTGGTACAAGTATCTCAGGGAGCTCGTTCCTACGTCCGGGTCAAAAAGGCCATCGGTCAACGATTCGTACAAGAGCTTCCCTTCTACATTCGGCATGTATTTGACTATGCGGAAGAGGCCCTGGATATCGAAAATACCATTCGTAGCCGCATGCAGGCCTTGCCCGCCATTGATTTTGTTGGCTTCTTGCGCCCCGTATTTCAGGAGGATGAATGGAAGCTGATTTTGGTGGGGGCCATTTTGGGATTCATGGCTGGATTTGCTCAGATGGTCTATGTGTTTACCTGAGAAGGTATGGAAGATCAAGCAAAAGTGCATAGTTGTTTTTTGACTGTTCCTAAGCTCAGTTAATCGTGAAAAATATCCTTACGGTAGTAAAAATTGGTGGCAAAGTCTTGGATGAGCCCCGCTTTTTGGAACCCGTGTTAGAAGCCTTTGCCGGGCTAGAGGGACAAAAAGTCTTGGTTCACGGTGGTGGTAAGGCCGGGTCTGATGTGGCAGGGAAGCTGGGGATAGAAGCCCCTTTGGTGGATGGCCGACGCATTACCAGCTCAGAAATGCTGCGGGTGGCCCTGATGGTTTATGGTGGCTGGATGAACCGTAGCTTGGTGGCACGTTTGCAGGCCTTAGGCCTCAATGCTCTGGGATTGACTGGTGCAGATTTGGACGTGATTCGAGCTAAAAAGCGCCCAGCCCAGCCCATAGACTATGGCTGGGTAGGTGATGTAGAGCAGGTTGATGGGAATCGTTTGGCTAATTTGCTAGATCAGGATATCGTTCCGGTGATGGCACCTTTGACCCACGATGGGCAGGGGCAAATGCTGAATACCAACGCCGACACCATCGCTTCTGAAGTAGCCCGTTCTCTGGTTCCTCGATTTGAAGTGCGGCTGGTTTATGCTTTTGAGCGTCCTGGGGTGTTGAGGGATGCAAAGGATGACCATAGTTTGATTTCTCATCTTGATCAAGCTGCGGCTAAGCGCTTCCAAGAGGAGGGAGTGATTGCGGCTGGCATGATACCCAAACTCAAAAATGCCTTTGATGCCTTGGCCCAAGGAGTCAATAGCGTGGTAATTGGCCGCCCAATCGAGGGCAACTTCAAGGGGACCCAGCTTTCCCTTTAGAAGAAAAAAGGATCTAGCGCCAAGATGATTCTTTACCTGAGACTTACCCGGTCATTTCTCTTCGAGTAATTGCTTTTTATAGCCTTCTAACTCCATTTTGCGCTCTTCACTGACCTGGGGATAGTGCATGTCCAGAGCCTTTAAGTGATCCAGAACGGCCTGGCAGACCATTAAACGCATATTTTTTTTGTCGTCTGCAGGAATGGCATACCAAGGCGCTTCGGGCGTAGCGGTTTCATTGATGGCTTCTTCATAAGCTCGTTGGTAATCATCCCAATAGGCTCTTTCCTTTACGTCTCCCTCAGAGAATTTCCAGTTCTTTTCTTGGCGGTCTATGCGGTCAATAAAGCGGTCTCGCTGTTCATCTTTGCTTAGGTTGAGGAAAAACTTGATTACCTGGGTGCCGTTTTGGTGCAAATGCTCTTCAAAATCTCGGATGGCCTGATAGCGATTTTCCCACACATCATTGAGGTCTTCGGTAAACTCCTTCGGAATACGCTGACCTTCGGTCAAAATGCTGGGATGTACTTTGACCACCAAGACTTCCTCATAGTAAGAGCGATTGAAAATGCCAATATGTCCACGGCGAGGAGCTTTTTTGCTGGTTCGCCAAAGAAAGTCGTGATCTAACTCTTCCTCAGAGGGGCGTTTGAATGAATGGATTTCTACACCGTGGGGGTTGATACCAGACATGATGTGGCGGATGGTTCCATCCTTTCCGGCAGCATCCATGGCTTGAAAGACCAGCAGCAAACTGTAGCGGTTGTGGGCGTACATTTTGCGCTGAAGCTCGTCGATTTCCTTGCGAAATTCCCCCAGCAAGTCTCGATACTGTTTTTTGTCTTCGTAAAATTTCCCTACCCGATTGGGCTGCCTGGCGATGACAAAAGAGTTTTCTCCGGTAAAACGATAAGGACTTAAATCGATCGAAACGTGCATAGATGGAGCGTTAGAATCAGCTATAGAAATGATAAAAAGCCCCTCAAGTAAGGTGAGGGGCTTCAAATTACGTTTTTTCTTGGGATTACAATTCCTTGGCTATTGGCCTCATCTCATAGGGCTGGTGTCTGCATAGCGGCTTGCCCTCTGTGGGGATGGGTAACCCCAAGCCTATTGCTTGATGAAGGTAATCACTTTTCCCAAAGGACGGCCTTTGCTGTCATTGGCACTCAGGAGATAGCTGCCTGTACTCAAATTGCCTACTGGCAACTGCACTTCGTTGCTGCCGGCCACAAGACTGGCTCCAAAGCGGTGGAGAGTTTTCCCATCAGGTGTCAAGATCTGGATATTCGCTTTTTCTGATTGAGAGGTATTCAAAATGAGGGTTGCTTGAGAAAGGACCGGGTTTGGATAGATTTTTAGCGCTTGAGATTGCTGTTCAAGATTGGAAAGCTCAATGACGGAGGAATATGAAAACTGGCCATCGTAATCGGTCTGCTTGAGGCGATAGTATTGAGTGCCGCTGAATGGGGCATCGTCCAAGTATTCGTAGTTGATGGTCTCTTGACTATTGCCTGCTCCTTCCACCCGGCCAATGGATTGGAATTCATTGGACTGCCCCCTTCTTTCCACATTGAAGTAGTGATTGTTGGTTTCTTGGGCTGTTTGCCAGGATAGGACCACTTGATTTTCAATGATGTTAGCTTGGAAGAGGGTGAGCTCAATAGGGAAGGTGCTGGCCCCTGATTGGGTGTTTTTGCAGTATGTGACCTCTGAACCAATGCTGCCATAGGGTTGGTCCAAGCCCGCGGCGGGACTTCCCTGGTCGCATACATCAATGTAGCCTTTGAGGCTTCCCGTACCATTGACGGTGCTGACTCCATATACCGTTACGACTCCATAAAGGGTTGAATCGTTAGAGCCAGCTAGAGAGCCATTAACCACCAAGTTTTTGAGTATGACTAGATCTCCCGTGTTTTCTACCTCTCCACCCTCATTGATGGTGAAACTCTTGGATACTTGAATGCGAACTCGATTGGTCAGTTGGGCTTCATTTACCACCAAAAACCGATTGATGTTGGCTTGGCCATAGTTGTTGCAAGTCGTTCCTTGGTTGAGGGTAAAGTCTGTTCCAACGGTCAACTCTCCTTCATTGTCAAAGCTGCTACCTGTATTGAGGGTAAGGCTTTGGTTGTCAATCCAAATGGAACCTTCGTTCAAAATATAGCCATCGTTGACCTCAAGGCCGGGGAGTTGACTGAGGGCCCCAGAGTAGTTGTAGAAAGATGCT
Source organism: uncultured Bacteroidia bacterium (assembly GCA_964521065.1). Classification (GTDB taxonomy): domain Bacteria; phylum Bacteroidota; class Bacteroidia; order J057; family J057; genus CAYVAP01. The sequence goes on from CAZFPQ010000014.1 coordinate 48,104, forward strand.
TGGTTATCAAAGGTGAAATCTCCTGGTTCAAACTGCCCGTAATTGTGTAAAGACACATCGGCCCCTCTGAGGATCAAACTTTGCGGGGTAAAACTACCTTGGCTTTGGTTGAAAAAATTGAGTACTATTCCGGGGGTAGTTTCAAACAGTGAGGGTGACATTTCTCCATGGTTCTCGATCACATATTCCCCCTCATCTAACTTTACACTAGATGGATTAAATGTGCCAAAGTTGACAATTTGAGCGATCCCATTACCTACTCGCCCGATTATTTCTCCACTGAAGGTGACTCCGGGTTCGATACAAATTATATCGTCTTCATCCAGTACAATTTGGCTGTTGTCGTCCGCATTTATACAAATGCTACATTTGTCACAGGGGTCGTCTTCTTCGTCTTCTTTGGTAATAAAGAAGAAGGCCGCCAGTACGACCAGGCCACAAAGGGTCAAGGTGGCCAATCCGCCTAGCCTTTGGTTTTGTTCTGATTTGGGGCCTTGCTGAGGATTATTCTTTATGCTCATTGGTGGGAAACGGTTGAATACAATGCTGTCCGCAAGGACCTCAACCCTGCCAATTTTGCCAAGCTAATGCCATTTATTTGTTTACGCCGTTGAAAATTACAAAATGGGAATGTTTATAACATTGAAAAGGGGCGCAGACCTCTGGTCCACGCCCCACCTCAAAATCCCTATCTCAAACTTTTAGTTTTTATCCTTATTGCACGCTGATGCTGCGGCTCTGAGGTTTAGGGTCAGTCTTGGGCAGTAATACAGTCAAGACACCTTGCTCGTAGCTAGCTTTGATGGCTTCAAAATCAATGGTATCAGGCAAGTGAAAATTCCTTTCAAACTCTTGACTGCCAAATCCTTTGACCTTGGGCTGGTCTTCACCTTCTACCTTGGGAAGAATAGCCTTGATGGTCAATACTTCCTTGTCCAAAGAAATATGGAATTGCTCACGCTGATAACCTGGTGCCGCCAAAGAAAGCTCGAAGGCTTCATCTGTTTCATTGATGTTGGCGGGAACGGTAGGCTGTGATGTCCGATATCTTACCGGGGCTACATAGCTAGGATGATTCCAACGGCGTTGACGGTAGGCGGGTGATTTAATCAAATATGTCATCATGATATTTTTTGAAGAGTGATTGATGTCAATCGTTTACACCGCTGAGCTGGCAAAGCAGGTGCCATTGAGGAAGTGTATGTCAATATGGCACTTTTTCCTATTTTTGGGGTGTCATTTTGGCAATTTTGGT
>CAZFPQ010000015.1:0-48992 GCA_964521065.1 uncultured Bacteroidia bacterium
AAGCTGCCCAACTCAACCCTTATGATCCGCAGTACATCTTTGCTCAAGGATACCTTGCTGAAGCGCAGAATCAATTTGACCGAGCAACCACCCTATACAAGCAATCATTAGGAATTGACTCTACTTTTGACCGAGCACTCACCCGACTACACGATATCTACTTGGAGCATTATGAGAATGAAACAGAGGCCATGAAACACAATCAGGCCTTGTTACGCTATAAACCAGGGCATCCATTGGGCCGCTTTCAAGAAGGGAATTACCATCTTCGTCGAGCGCTCTCCTATACAGATGGCTCTCAACAGGAGTTATTTCGCCAACACATAAACGATGCGGTCTTGGCTTATACCATTACGGTCAATCGAGACTCCAACTTTGCCCAAGCTTGGTACAATCGAGGTTTTTGTTATTTCTTAGGGGAAGGCCGCTTAAATGAGGCCATTAGGGATTTTGAAAAAGCCATCCAGAAAGATAGCACTCAAGCTCCCGCCTACTTCATGTTGGGATCGATCATGGAACAAAATGGGGACCTTTCTGGAGCGCTTGAATACTACCAGCAAGCCCTAGCTATAAAACCAGAAAGCCGCGATTTTCGGAAGGCCGTAGATGAATTGGAAAAACAAATTCGATGAAGGATTCAAAAGGAAGAAAAGGAACAACAAATTAAAACTCCCTTTTCTAACTTGGGGTTAGGTACCGGAGCTCACTCTTTCCATCCTTGCCATGACCGACATCGATACCCTTCAGGTTTTTTACTATGCCACTATCACAGCCCTGGCCACGGGACTGGGAGCTTTGCCTTTTCTCTTTGTCAAAAAAATGCCCAAAGTATGGCTTGGCTGGTCAGGGGGAATTGCCTCTGGAATCATGCTGGCAGCCAGCTTCAATCTCATCGAAGAGGGAGTAGACCATGAGGTATATCGCACTTTGGGAGGGGTATTGTTTGGTCTGCTATTTATCCTCTTGAGTCAGCGCTGGCTGAGTCGTAGAGGGGGGGAACCCCAGATAGGGGAGTTACAAGGAGCAACAGCAGCCAAGGCCCTACTGATCCTTGGGGTTATGACCCTTCATTCATTTGCGGAAGGGGTGGGAGTAGGAGTTGCCTTTGGCGATGGTGAGAGCTTTGGGGCTTTCATCTCATGGGCGATTGCTGTACACAATATTCCAGAGGGCCTGGCCATTAGCCTGGTGCTCATCCCCCGAGGAGTAAACGTTTGGCGGGCCGCTGGATGGAGCATTTTTTCCAGCTTGCCTCAGCCCCTCGTTGCCGTGCCAAGTTTCCTTTTTGTAGCTACCTTCAAACCTTTCCTCCCTGTAGGCTTGGGCCTTGCCGCAGGAGCCATGATTTGGATGGTGGTTTCAGAGCTACTGCCAGATGCCTATGAAAATGCCCCGAAGGAACAAGTGGCAACGCTTACCACCCTCTCCGCCGGGGCCATGGTGCTGTTTCAATATCTACTGGCCTAAGAGGTTTTTTAGGTGTTGAGTTTACGGCCAAAACTTGTCTTGCCACGAGTACTTGGGATTAAGGGCCTCAAGAGAGGTTCGCATCCGTTTCAAAATGGCCAAAGTCCAGTTCAGTGAATCAATATTCAAGTTGATCACCTACGGCATCTCGTACGCTGTCAATGTAAGCGGATAAGTCACTTGGAGGAGGAAAGAGCCGAAAGCTCACATCCAGCGTATCGATTTCCCCATCATCATCTTTGATCAGGAAAAAGGGCTGACCTGCTTTCTTAATCAAGACATACTCTTCGTCCAAGAAATCATCTTGTCCATGTCCAAAGGTCACATAGGGTTTATCCGCATCTGAAAAGTTGTACACCTTGGTGGTATCTGGACTGCCTTCTGGACGAGAAATAAGCCCTTCAGGCTTGAAATAGACCTTGTATCGCATTTCTCTCAGGGGTACCCTGACTACATAATCCTCGATTTCGGTGATCTCCCCACGAAACGCAAACTGCTTGAACTCACCTTTGGTATACTTATCTCTGATATCTTTTTGAGCCTGAATCCGGGCCGTGACTTCTACTACGGAAGGCCTCTTTACCAAGGCCGTACCAATGATAAAAAAGGCACAGACAATAACGATGCCTAGGAAGATCATGATTCTCGATTGCATGGGTGGTCGTTTGGTTTGAAAGAAAATAAATCAGTGGCCTTAGAGCTGACATCTTGAATAAAAACTCCCGGTATCCAAGCCTATTTGCAGCCCTATTTGCTGTTCATAACTACCCTAGTCACCGAAAAGTTCCTGAAAAATTAATTCTCAAAGCATTTTACCTGCAGATTTGGTAAACAAAAATTCAAAAGCTCCGTTAGTTACATCTGAAACTAATGGAACAGCAACAAAAACTAGATCCAGAAAACTCGATGGGACGCCTAATGGGCCAGGTCGGCAAGGCGATGGCCAAGTCAATCAACGAGCGATTCAAGTCGCGAGGAATCCCCATCAACTTAGACCAATGGATCGTCTTGCTTCACCTTTGGCAGGAAGACGGCCAAAACCAAGCCCAACTTGGCGAGGAGGCAGGACATAACAAAACCACCGTCACTAGGGCCATAGATAGCCTAGAAAAGCGAAATTTGGTCTTGCGCATTACCGATAAACAAGACCGAAGAAATAAGCTAATCTACCTAACAAACCAAGGAAAAAACATGCAGGATCAACTGATCCCCATTGCCTTGGACATCCATCAGCAAGCTGTACAAGGAATTTCTGATACTGACTTGGAGACCTGTAAGAATGTCCTCAGGAAAATGTATCAAAACCTTAAGGTTGATATATGATTTTTTGAATATAAAGTTTCATCTGAAACCATCTCAATTGTAACCACCCTCTTAACTCCAAACCAATTCTATCGATGAGATCTACCATTATATCCGTTGTGTTGACGGTATTGATCCTAGCCGGTGGCTTTGGCATTTCGAATATGCTAACCAGCCAAAAAGAACCGGCCCCTAGGATTCAAGTCAGCAAGCGCATTCCTCAAGTACGCTTCCTGGAAGTGGACAACGGAAATATGCCTACCCGGGTCTATATCACGGGACCCATAGAGGCCAAAGAAAGAATCGAACTGTTTTCTGAGGTTACAGGAACCTACCTCCCAACTGCTAAGCCTTTTAAGGAAGGGAATTACTTCAAAGGAGGAGAAGCCATGATCAAAATGGACAATGAAGAGTTTCTGCTGAGTATCAAGGCAGCTAAAAGCGCTTTAATGAACCAGATCACCTTGATTCTCCCGGATCTAAAGACTGATTACCCTGAGAGCTTTCCCCAGTGGCAAAGCTATTTGGATCGGCTCAGTTTAGAAGAGGCTCTACCTAGTCTTCCTGAACCCAAAGATGACCGAGAGCGATACTTCATTTCAGCCCGCAACCTCTACAATCAATATTATAGCATTCAAAGTCAGGAAATTCGGGCCCAGAAGTATGTGATAAAAGCTCCTTTTAGTGGCAAAGTTTCCAGCTCCCAGATCAATGCGGGGACTTTGGTTCGCAGTGGTCAGAAGCTAGGCGAATTCGTCAACCCCTATAGTTACGAAATGGAAGCAGCGGTCAGCCTAGGGGATTTAACCTACGTTCGTCCTGGTAGCACGGTCCAGCTGATTTCCAATGACATAGAGGGAACCTGGATAGGAAGAGTCGCACGAATCAGCGACGTGGTAGATCCCAATACACAAACGGCGAAGCTCTTCATTAATGTGTCTGGTAAAAACCTGCGTGAAGGCATGTACCTGGAAGGTTATGTCAAGGGGCGCACCTTGAGTGAAGTGGTAGAAGTTGACCGTGGAGTCATGCTCAATGACAGCACAGTACTCACCATTACCGATGTGTACCAGGGCTCTATTGATGAAGGAGGAGACAGTACCGCTACGGCAGAAGGTCCCCAAGTCACCCGGGGGAAACTCGTCTTTACCCTCGTCACACCGGTTCAATTCACCAAGAAGTCCGTTTTCCTTAAGGGATTAAAAGACGGAACCTACCTGGTCAATGAGCCCTTGGCCAATGCCTATGATGGAATGGAAGTCGCCCTCTACCGGGGTACTGCTCAGTAGAACAGCCAATCAAAGTCAACATGCGACAACTCATCAATTATTTTATCAAATATCCCATCAGTGGAAATGTACTGATGGTGATCATCTTTATCTTTGGCCTGATTGGACTGACCAGCTTGAGGAGTACCTTCTTTCCCGAAGCGGAAACCAAACTGATCTCCGTTCAAATCATTTACCCGGGGGCATCCCCTGAGGAGATCGAAGAAGGGGTCATCAATAAAATTGAAGACAACCTCAAGGGAACCACTGGCGTGGATCGGGTAACCTCCGTATCGCGAGAAAACAGTGGGAATGTCTTGGTCGAAATTAAAAGTGGCTATGACATTGACCTGGTTTTGCAGGATGTAAAAAATGCAGTAGACCAGATCAGCTCCTTTCCAGCCACCATGGAGCCCCCCGTCATTTTCAAGCAAGAGACCCTAACCATTGCCCTCAATTTTGCGGTCAATGGGGATATCAGTCTCAAAGCATTGAAAGAATATGCCAGGGAAATTGAATCAGACCTCCTTCAAGCCGATGGCATATCAAAGGTAGAACTTAGTGGGTTTCCAGACGAGGAGATTGAAATCGCCGTTAGGGAAGCCGACCTTAGGGCATACGGCCTAAGTTTTGATCAAATCAGCCGGGCAATCTCTGGGGCTAACTTGGAAACTACCGGTGGAACCATCAAGGGAGATGACGAAGAGATCCTCATTCGGGCTCGTAGCAAGGAGTACTACGCCGCTCCTCTGCGTGACCTAGTCGTGGCCTCAGCTCCTGATGGACGGGAAGTACGCTTATATGAGGTAGCAGAGGTGAATGACCAATTCGCTGACAACCCTGCCAGAACCTACTTGAACGGCTCTCCCGCCGTTCGGATCTCAGTGAGCAACACCATCGATGAAAGTTTGCTATTTATCGCAGATTATGTGCGGGCATACATCGACTCCTTTAATGAAGAACACGCAGATGTACAAGCTGCCATCATCAATGATGGTTCTGTATTGTTAAGGCAACGTATCGACCTACTCGCTGGCAATGGCTTGATAGGATTTGTGCTAGTAATGATTCTGCTGGCTATGTTCTTAAAGCTGCGCTTGGCCTTTTGGGTAGCGTTGGCCATCCCCATCTCTTTTGCAGGGATGTTCATGATCGGCGCCATGGTTGGCTTACAGATCAACGTCATCTCGCTCTTTGGCATGATCATCGTGATTGGAATCCTGGTGGATGATGGCATTGTGATCGCTGAAAATATCTATAGCCATTGGGAACGAGGCAGTACGCCCAGTCAGGCAGCCCTAAAAGGTACCATGGAAGTGCTTCCTGCGGTTTTCTCGGCGATTCTGACTACCATGGTTGCCTTTGGAATCTTTTACTTCTTGGACGGCATCACGGGTGATTTTTTCAAAGATATTGCCACGGTAGTAATCCTTACACTGGCCTTTTCACTCATTGAAGGTGCCCTTATTTTACCCGGCCACATTGCCCATTCCAAAGCTCTCAAACGCGGGGAAGAAAACCAGCAGCCAGGCTTTTTGACCCGTATCCAAGATGGCCTCGCCCAAGTAATGGACTGGATGAAAGAGAAGCTCTACCGCCCCCAATTGGCCGTCATATTTAAGTTTCCCATCCTGGGTGTTGCCGTCCCTATTGCCATGCTGGTGATTAGTTTTTCCTTGATAGGCGGAGGCTTTGTTAAGACCACGATCTTTCCAGTTATTGAAGGGGACTTTCTCACGGCTTCCCTAAAAATGCCCGCGGGCACCCCAGCTTCAGAAACATATTACTGGCTGGAACATATCGAGGAAGCCACTTGGCGTGTCAACGAGCGCCTGAAGGCTCGTAGGCCAGACGGCAAAGATGTAGTTCAGATTGTCAACGTAAGTCAGGGAGCCAATACCTATGAAGGCCAAGTTCTGATCAACCTACTAGATAGTGAGGCCCGCCAAACTTACCCTCCTCAGGCATCTTCATTGGCGATTGCTGACTCCATCAAGGCGGAAGCAGGAATCATCTACGGCGCCGAAACCATTAGCTACCAATTGGCTAGTCCCTTCGGCAAGGCGGTCTCTATTGCCATGTTTTCAGACAATTTGTTAGATCTTGAGCAAGCCGTAGCCGTTCTGAAAGACAGCATGTCTGAGTTCTCAGAGCTTCGAAACATAGAGGACAACAACCAATCCGGACTTCGCGAATTCAACATCGAACTAAAGGAAAAGGGTCGACTACTAGGCCTGGACCTACAGACAGTGATTGGCCAGGTTAGGGCAGGCTTTTTTGGTGCGGAGGCACAGCGCCTCCAGCGAGGTCAAGATGAGGTGAAGGTATGGGTACGCTTTGTCAAGTCTGATCGCAGCAGTATCGGCGACTTAGAGGATATGCGAATCCGCACCCAGCAAGGCGAGACCTACCCGCTCAAGGAAATTGCCAGCATTGTGCCCACACGCGGAGTGATTGCGATCAATCACTTAGATGGAAAACGAGAAATTCGGGTAGAAGCAGATGCAGCTTCTGCTGACGTCTCTACCAATGATGTGCTCAATGAAATCGAAACCCGGATTTTACCACCTATTATAGAGCAGTACCCCTCCGTGAGTTTCAGTTTTGAAGGGCAGGTACGCGAGAATGCAAAGACTGCGAAATCTGCCCAGGTAGCTGGTCCCATTGTGCTAATCTTATTGCTGACGGTAATCATCTTGACCTTCCGGTCTTTCAGTCAGACGGTGGCGGTATTTGCCATCATTCCATTCGGCCTCATCGGCGTGATCTGGGGACACTTCTTATTGGACAAACCCTTTAGCTTCATTCTTTCTAGCCTTGGGGTCTTGGCTCTTATAGGAATCATGGTTAATGACGCCCTGGTCCTAGTAAGTCAATTCAACAATTTGATCCGTCAAGGCAAAGAGTTTCGCGAAGCCCTTTGGGAAGCTAGTCTTTCTAGGTTCCGCCCTATCTTTTTGACCTCAGTAACCACGATTGCGGGCTTAGCTCCATTGATCCTAGAAAAAAGTTTGCAAGCTCAGTTCCTGATTCCCATGGCGATTTCCATCTCCTTTGGATTGGCTGTAGCAACTCTATTAGTCTTGATAACCCTACCATCCTTGCTCCTACTGTTTAATGCCTACAAGACCAACCTAATCTGGCTGCAGCAAGGAGAGAAGCCTAATCCTACCGTGGTGGAAACTGCATATGAAGGTGAAGGAAGGATTAAAAATTACTTCATCTGGGTAGCCGTTCCACTGGCTTTGGTGGGGCTCATTTTATTCTTACGAGGTATTTTTGGTTAAAAAAACTCAGGCCTGAAAGATCATTTGCTTTGGTCTTTCAGGCCCTTTGATTCAACCACCTTATTCATGAAATCAATTTTCATCATCATAAACCTGAGCATTCTGCTGATTTTTTCAGCCAAGGCTCAAGAAACTCTCAGCCTTGAGGATGCTATTGCAGAAGCCCTACAAGCTAACTATGGCCTGCAGGTGCAACGCATAGCCCAGCAAAAGGCAGAAAATAGCTCATACGCAGGTGGAGCAGGTTTGCTTCCTAGCGTGACCTTGGGAGCCAACGGTCAGTACAGCTGGAGCAGCGCTAGCGGAGACTTCTTGATCGAGGGACGTGCTGTACCCTTCGATACCGCAGGCATCACCAACAGCTCAGCTGGGGCACAAGCCCAATTAAGCTATACCCTGGCCCTAGCCAACTTCAATCAATTTGAAGTACTACAAACCAGTGCTTTGGTAAGCGAGCAACAGACCCAACAAATCATTGAGTCCACAGCGCTTCAAGTAAGCACCGCCTATTACAACTTGGGCAAGTTAGCCAGTAGATTAAACTTACAACGAGAAGCATTAGATCGCTCACGAGTTAGGCTACAACAAGTACAAAATCAACAAGAGTTTGGGAGTAGCAACCGATTAGCTGTCCTCAATGCACAGGTCAACATCAATACCGACAGCGTGAGTTGGGTCAGCACTCGTCTTAGCTATGAAAATGCACGACGAGATCTAAATATCCTGATTGGCCGTCCGGTGGAAAGCCAATATGCAGTAGAAACCAAGGTGGCCCCAGCCGAGGAGTTGAGCTATGAGCTCTTAGAAGAGCAACTCCTCAGCACGAATGCAGGCCTTCAGGTAGCAGAGACCAATCGGCAGCTCGCAGAATTGAGCCTCAAAACTGCACAAGCTAGGCGCTACCCCACTCTCACCATGAATGGAACCTACGGGGTCAACTACACCAACAACCCTTTCAGCATTGCGCCGGAGTTGATCAACTGGGGGCCATCGGTTTCCGCTAGTTTAAATTTCAACTTGTTCAATGGTTTCCAAACCAGTCGTCAGATTCAGGGGGCAGAATTAGATGTAGCCAGCTCACGGGCTCGCTACCAAGAAACTGAGCAAAATGCCCTGCGAGACCTAGCTAAGGCCTACGCTGACTACAACAACAACTGGCAAGTATATCAGCTTAGTCAGATGAGTTTAGAAGCCGCTCAACTCAACTTTGATCGCACCCAGGAAGCCATGCGCTTGGGGCAGGCTACAAGCCTTGACCTCAGACAAGCTCAGCTTAACCTCCAGCAGGTAGAAAATCAGTTGAACGACTTGCTCTTTGACCTAAAACTCAATGAGGTACAGTTGATGCAGCTGAGTGGACAATTGGTGAAATAGAGAGGTGGGAGGCGAGAAGCGAGAGGTGGGACAAGAGAATTTTGCGTATGGCTTACATCCATCCAGATGGAACCCTCTCTGCACCGCTAAACCATGCTGAGTCTCACTGCAGAAGCATCTCACGGGGAGCACTTGCCCATTCCACGGTGAAAAGTGCCTCCCGTGAGATCTTTCACGTTGCTCAAGATGGCCTTGTTTTTTTTCTCAGGAGCACTTGCCAAAATCAAGACCCGCCCTACCTCAGTTTCTCGGCGTAGAGTTTACGGAATTTGGCCAGCTTGGGGGTGATCACAAAGTTACAATAAGGCTGCGTCTGGTGCTGACGGTAGTAATTCTGATGGTAGGCTTCTGCAGGATACCAGTTGATCAAGGGAGCGATCTCGGTGACAATGGGATTGGGGTACAATCCAGCGGCATCCAACTCTGCTTTTACTCTTTCAGCTACCTCTTTTTGATCCTCGTCATGAACATATACCACCGACCGATACTGGGGCCCCACGTCATTGCCTTGACGATTGGGCGTAGTGGGATCATGGGTAGTAAAGAATATTTTGAGGATGTCTTCGTAACTGATTATGCTCGGGTTAAAGTGCACCTGTACCACTTCCGCATGACCGGTTCCTTTGCCACACACCTCCTCATAGGTGGGGTTTTCCACATGCCCACCCGAATAACCGGATACCACTTTATGGACTCCTTGTAATTCTTGGTAGACGGCTTCTACACACCAAAAACAGCCGCCGCCTAGGGTGGCTATTTGAAGATTTGAAGGAAGATCTGACATAGTTTAATCAGGTTGATTCTTAATGGACCGCGAAGATAGCTTTTGACTCCATCAGAAGCTGTCTGGCAACTGACGTATGCTGCTAAGGAATAACTGGCTGACGAGAGAAAAGTTGGCTCAAGAGTTATTTGTCAAGTAAATCCTCCCCCTCTAAAGAGTTTACATGAAATAGTAGATTCCCTTTTACACTCGCTCTCCTAACCAGGCAACTCTATCTCCACGCCATGTGGTACAGATCAGATAGAGTTTTCCACCCTCTTTGAGTTGGAGTTTCTGCCGCAATTGGGCCACGGTCAGCGGGAAGTTTCTTCGCATCACATGCAGTTGATTCAGCTTACGCTGTGCCAAGGCTTTTTTCAACAGTTTGGGCTTAAAAGGAAACTGCTCTATAAGCCGGAAAGTCCGCCCTGGCCAGTCTTTAGGTAGCTCGGTGCTTAGGTAATAGCCTTTAGGATGGCTTAGCTCCCGTGGCCAATACCTATAGTAGCTTTCACCTAGGGCTCCCAGATGAGAAAGTTTATAGAATGCAGGGTCGGGCTCACATAGGTAGACTGGATCTTCTAGTAAATGCTGGCTGTCGGACGGCTGGACAGCCATAAAAGGGAACTCATACCTCCGGCAAATTCCCTCCTGGAGGCATTGAATCCTGAGTAATACCTCAGAAGGAGAGCTCAGTCGACTCTGCCTCAAATCTACCTCTATCAGCACCTCCTTGACTTCGAGCCCAATGCTGTGGACGTGTAAGCCTTGTACCCCTGGCAAAAGCTTTACAGCAGCCTGTAGGTCCAACAGAGGAGATGCTTTGATCAACAGGCGCCTCCCTATTTGCTGTATACGAGGGAGTAAGGCCGTCAAATCAGGACTACCTCCCGTCAGTTCGTGTACCCGTTTACCCGCCTGGTCTCGTCGCGCCGGATCTGCGTATACCCAGTCAAAGAGAGGCCCTTGGTAGGAGGACAAAAACTCCTCTGCAGAAGTAGGGATAATCTCCACGTTTGAGATGCCAAAAAGCCCAAAATTATGACCATTGATTCGAGCTAGGGTGTCATCTTGCTCCAATGCGGTTATTTTCGCAAATGATTTGGCGAAGTGGCGTGTATCTACACCTAGCCCCATCGTTAAATCCAAGAGGCAGTTGCCTTGAAGTTCTTTCATTTGAGCCGAAGCCTCGCTGCTGGCTTGTTCATAAGCAAGGGGAGGCATGATGGCGTCAACTTTGGCGTATTCAGGCAGCTTTTTTCCCGCTTTAGCGAGGTATTTGAGCTGTGTCGCAACGAGGGCATAGGGAAAATCGTTTCCAAAGTGTCTTAAGGCAAAAACAGCCGGATCTTCTTGGCGATTTTGCTCAATGATCTTACGAACCTCTGGCCTCGTTAAATCCAGCCATTTCTTATCTGTTTTTTGCCTGGCCAAGGTGGTATTTTAGTAACCTGAATTTTCTTATATTCCCCACAAATTCTTAATTGGACCGAAATCATGAAGCGTATCAAGCAATTCGGGATTGCCCTCCTCCTGCTTTTCACTCTTGCAGCCGTTAGCAGCAGTTGTTCTACCCATGTTTGCCAAGCGACCAAGGTAGGCAACCACCGTTAATTTACGGTGGTTTTTGTTGTATTAAATAGATGAACGGCTCAAAGGAGGGCAGTTCATCTATTTTTTCATCAAATTATAGCCTTAGGAATCAAGAAGCGCCAAACCTAGCTATGCAAGATTTGGCGCTTTGATCGATGTTGAGATATGATGTGGAACCCTCAGAACTATAGCTAACTGTTCATATTGGCCACATCTCTTTCCTTTCTTATGAACAACTATTAAAGATATTGAGTCGAATTTTAGCCACGGCTAATATTCATCAATTCGAACTTCATTTTTCCTCCTGGGGCGTCAATTTCAACTACATCTCCTACCTCCTTGCCCAAAACAGCTTTACCAACAGGTGACTTTACAGAAATGCGCCCACGCTTTAGGTCCGCTTCTTCTTCAGCGACCAGGGTATAAGTAAAATCTTTTTTCAGTTTTAGATTTTTGAGAATGACGGTAGATAAGATATAAGCTTTCGACGCATCTACCTCATCCTCATTCAAGATTCGTGCAGTAGCGATGGTATTTTCTAACTTTGAAATCTTCATTTCGAGTAGTCCCTGGGCATCCTTAGCGGCATCATATTCAGCATTTTCACTTAAGTCGCCCAATTCACGAGCTTTTTGAATAGCAGCGGCTATTTCAGTCCTACCCTTGGTTTTTAGCTCATTGAGTTCATTTTTGAGCTTGTCATACCCTTCTTTAGTTAAATAAGTTACTTCACTCATAGCTGCTAAATTTTAATGTAAAAAAAATAAACTGGGTCAACCCTTGAGTCAACCCAATTTTGATAGAAAAATATGTCTCCCAGTAAAATACTGAGATGGTCCTCTTCCTCGTAGCTTAGCAGTGGGCTACTTAAAGAGGGAGGTCTAATTCGGTTTTAGTTGATTAATGGAAAAGTTTCTTCGTTAGCATCAACCAGAAGAATCTTTCCAGCTTTAAAAGGCTATTGCAAGTTCCTTTTGCATTGAATTACATCAAATATAAGGATCCTGCTCGACCCAAGCGAACTTTTGAATAATAAATTCGAGGTTCTAAAGATCAATACGAGCACCAAATACAAATGTTCCTCCGAAGGGATTGGTGGTACGATAACTTATGTCCAGCGAGAATTTGGAAAAGTCGGGATTGCCACTGGCGTCAAATTTCCCACTCTTGATGGGAACTCGGAAGCTGGCTCCTAGCGCAGTACCGGTATAGGCATTGAAGCGACCATTATCTCCAATGGTTTGGCCAAATATCCCTTGTTCATATAGGAACGAGCCTCGGAAGGCTACATATTGTTTGTAACGAAACTCTAGCCCTAATCCGCCCTGGTTGTAATAATATGAGTTAGAAATAAATCCTGCTACAGCAGAAAGAACCAAATCGTCGGTACCAAGGAAAAAGTCGTAGGACGCTCCCATGGTCAGGGTGGCCGGAATCTCAAACTCTTGTGTTGGTAGATCAACCGAGCTAGTAAAATCGTTTCTATTTCGCAACAATACCCGGTTCGCCAACCCATCCCCACGGAAGATCATGGTAGGTCCAACATGGCGCAAAGCGATGCCTAGTTTGATGCGATCCAGTCGTCCTGCCCGGTATTGTATTCCTGCGTCAAAGTTAACCCCAGTAGCTCCGACCTCAGGCGTAGACTGGTTTACCACTCGCCCGGTGAACCCTACATGAATGCGGTCAGTAAACTTGCGAGCATAGCTCAAGCCAATATTCACAAAACTTGGGCTAAAGGTTCCCAGTTCTCCATTAGGCTGGCTAGTGGTGGTACGGGTCAGGTCGCCAGGATTCAAAGCAGTTACCAGGACACCTAAGGTTCCGTTGTCAACTCCCAGATTTTGACTAATGCCAAAGGAGTTGATTTGAATTCCCGAACCGACGAACCATCGCGAGTGTGCGAAAAGCAGTTCGGTTCCTGTGGTACGAGCAATACCTGCCGGATTGACCTGAGATCCCTCAATGCCATCCACTGCGGCAATATCGAGGCCATTGAACCCAGAACTATGTGGCATCACATTGTTGAGCAATTCCATTGCACCTGCTTGGCCAGTTCTTTCCGACTGGGCAGATAAGGTTGCCCAACCTAGGCAGGAAAGTATAACCAATAGAAGAGTAAACTTTTTCATCATGTAGGTATTCAATCAGGTCGATTAGCAGGAAAGTGCAAAATTAAGAGGGGAAAGTGCCTACTCCCTCCCGGGAGTAGGCATGTAAATTTTTAGAAATTGTCAAGGTCAAGCTCTCTCATGACCGCCATCAACTTGATGACTTTTTCACCGAGGTTTTGCCCTCCGACGTTTCCATCAATATGGATCACATAGAGACCGCTAGCTACCGATACCCCACTCTGATTTTGTAAATTCCAGTCTTGGAAGGTTTGATCAGACTCTTTGTTAAATGTCCTGACCAAGTTTCCATTTAGGGTAAAGATGCTTATCCGACATTGTCGAGGCAGGTTTGTTATCCGTACACGATTGTCAAGCTGGCCAGATTCGTAAGTAGAAAATGCGTAGTAAGGGTTCGGAACCACCAGGATGTCATCCAAAGCAGATTGTGCTACCTCGATCTGTTCAGTCTGAGCAGACAGACCAATGGTATTGAAAGTAAATTCAGGCGCTGCATCTGGAGCTTCATCTTCACGCGGTATAAATGGGCGGGTTACTCGAAGAGAAATCCTGGCATCCGTAGGGATCTGCGTGGGATCTGGGATGTCGTACCCCGCACTAAGGAAAGGAATCCCCATCCAAGCTACGTGCTTGTACACATCTTTGAGGTGATGCCCTGTTTCGGTGAAAAACATGGCGTCAGAGAAGCCATTGATCCCTTCATAATCAGCATTCATCAAGGTGTCCTTGATAGACTCACATCCATCATAAGTCAAATCGGTCACGTATAGATAATGCCTTCCGCCTACCCTATCGAGGTTGGTGCCCAACTCACTGGTAGGATTCCAAATCATGTCATTGCCTCGATTATTACGGTCCCAATCACTTTCGCCAAAAAAGAGGTTGAGTCGACGCCCAGTATTTACATCGATCGCGTAGCCAGGGAACCAGCCCATGCCATAGTCTCCTCCATCAGCAGGAGCGACATTTGTTTCTGGCTGCCCATTGATATCTACGCTGGTCCGATATTTCCCTGACATCAACCAAGAGCCTGAGCCCAATGAGGTATTCGGGCTAGTTTCGACGACTACACAACGCGACCATTTACTTTGGTCTGGAGTAATGACGATATCAACATCAGGCAATTCGTCAAGGTTGATCATCTCGATAGGAGAGACCCGACGATTGGAAGTATTATTACCGGCAGGTACCCCAGGAGATACAAAGCTGGTAGTAGTGGAGTTTGAAAACCCTCGAGCCATGATAAAAGGCCCCCAGCGGCCCCCTAGGATATTGGAATAGAATCCAAACTTATCGAAGAGTTCAAATTGACGGAAAGTTCTAGAGTCATCATTAAGCAGCCAATTCCAAACTCCTCCAAAGAATTGATCATTGTCAGGGAGGTAGGTCAACCACGGTTCTGTAGGATCGCTAAAGGTGATTTCACCACCTATTATTCCCATCATCCCTTCCTCATCAAGGGTGTCTCCTGAAAAGCCAGCATCTTCTATAGAAATAGATATGCCTCGGTCTTCAATTAATTTTTCATAGCCGATCAAAGGCTCTGGACGTACAGGAGTACCATCATTTCGGACGAGATAGGTAGAGCGGAAAATAGGATCACCTAAAGCGACATCAGGGCTGCTACCCTCATAGAGCTCCCAGGCCACTACTTCTGACTCGAATATTTCAAATGTGCTATCGGGATTAACGATGACTTCCCCAACCTTCTCAGTTCTAACGGTATCGTCTCTTACGATGCGAAGTCGGTAGTAATTGTCTCGAACCTTTTTAGGATCTACTACCTGTACAGTTATGGGGCCTGCTCCTGCCTCATAGGTAATGGCACCCGTAGTTGTGTTCTCAAGAATCTCTGTTTCCGTAGATTCACTCAAGCGGATAAAGTTGCCACCATTTCCAACTCCTGAGACTTGGGTGACGGGGATTTCATCGCCGTACTCACTATTAACCACCGTACCAAGCTGCTCAAAATCAATTGAATGTGGTACTGCAGGAACGACTCGGAAAAAGCTGTTACCTGGCACAAAATTCCGCCCATCTGAAGTGGTTTCATTATAAGCGTAGGCAATTACTCCGTAATAATACGTCGTGTAATTCTTCAAGCGGGTATCTGCACCAGAAGCGAAAAAGTCTCTTGTAAGGCTGATGGTTTTAAAGATACCTTGATCTGCACCTTCAACCATTACCTTATCTACAATGATGCCTTCATCAGATCCTTCTACCCCTTGGGTGGTCCGGTTGATAATCGTGGTGATTCCGTCAGATATATCACACTGAGCCACTTGTCTGGCTCGATCAGGATCGCTGAGCTCATTGGCTCCAACGGTTCCATCTACCAATTGATAGACGATATATCCTTGGAACTCAAAAATAGAATCCGCGATTCCTTGTGCTTTGAGTACAGGATCAGCTTGGCGATAAGACTCATTGTAGTTATTCCTAACTTCTCGCAGGTCTTCTGGATAGTCCCAGCTAAGCATGAGCTCACTATCATATTCTGATACGGTCAGCTCTGGTGCATCGGGACCTTCTAGCAAGGTAAATCCATTGTCAAACAAAGCTTGCGCCACGTCATCCGCAGAATAAAGCTCACAAATTGATCCAAATTGATCTTGGAAATTTCCACGTGCCCAGACTACCCCAGTGATGATTTCATTTACCGCTCCAGGTTGTAAGGTAAATGGTCCAGCACTTTGTAGGAAGCGGCGGTCAGCAGGCGGGTTGTCAGCGTTGCTTTCCGTCCACCCTGTGCCAGAGCAAGGGTCCCCAGGGAACATATAGTTGGTAGGATCTCCAGGAGATGAAGGTCCATATCCATTGCCAGTTCCTTCTCCATCCTGATAATTTTCTACAATTGGGGTTCCATCCTTCCACAAACCTGTTAGGTATCCATAGAAATGTTGAGCCACCTCGGGGTTACCAATCAAGGTGAAATCGTTGTTGTAATACACAAACTTGGACATAATAATGGTCTCCCCCTCTTCATCCAATTCCCCGTCCTTGTCATTGTCGATGCCATCATTAGGATCGGCAAGGGGACCTTGGAAAAAGTCTACCCCGACAGCCGGTGGATTAAGGCCATATCCAGTTGGACCATCGTCATCTGGGTCTCCATTGTAACAGAAACCAAGGCCTCTAAGGGTATCACAGCCCACATAATCGTCACTAAACTTCCCTAAGTCCGCGTCTACCCATTGTCCAATAAAGGTCTCAGTGAGCAGCTGGCTAGATCGATTGATCACCGTCTGCTGGTAGAAAGTCATGTTGTTGACCGCATTGGAGGTAGTAAAGGCAAAGGCCAACATGTGAATTTCCACTCCGATGGGCTGCCCCCCCGTCTCCGTATGGGTATTACCCTTATCATTGATTATCCACCAGACTGCTTGATCACCGCGAATCTCTGGATAATCACCCTTGTTAGGATCATATAGCAAATCCCCATCGTTATCAAAGAAAGGAGCCGCGTACAGAATACTTCCATCTGGACGGAAAGCTTCAAGTGGGTTGCCCTCTGCGTCTACGTCAAATCCAGGATTTTCAGCATTGCCTCGAGCAGGCCAGTTGAATACGTTCGGATAGTTTTCTGGATTATCTATGGAGTTGTTGTCGGCATAGTCAGCGATAAACGCGTCTATCTCTGCTCGCGATATTTTGAACATTTGGTCCCACTGCTCACAAGCTGTTTGGTCGGTCGAGGCCTCACCACCAGATATTCCTCCTGTCAGAGGCCCTGGCCAAAAGTCGTTACCACTTTGGCGGTAGGTTTGAGCAGCTACTCTGAGCTGTCCCGCTTCGTCAAGTCCACCGATCCAAAGAGATCCAGCAAAAAGAGAGTGGGTATTGCTTCCTTTGGGAACCTCATAGCGGGGCTCGCCCACTAGGTCCCACCACATGTCACCTCCGTTATGCAGGAGGGCGCGAACGTTGTTAATGTCTAACTGGGTAGAGGCCCCCGAGGGAACACAATCGCTGGCTACCCTAAAGCCACTGGCGACGCGCTGTCTTACCCCTACCGACTCCGCCGCATCTAACGCGGACAGGCCGACAAGGCTAAACAGGACCAAAAAATATATTCTGAGGTTTTTCATATGCTCAGTTTCTTGAAGGAAAAATCGCAACTAGTTGGGTTCAAGCAAGGATTAAAATTCAAATAGAATACCCAGGCGGGTTCTTCTAGGCGTTGAAAAAGCACCAGATCTGTCTAGAGCAATGGTGTATAAATCCACGAAAGACTGGGGATTAATGGTCCCTAGGATGGCCTGCTGTCCAATATCACTTGAAAGGTATCCATCGTCATCAGGAAGGCCTGTGTAGCTATACACACCGAGTACATTCTGCGTGTTGAGCAGGTTTTGCACGTTCAGGTAAACCTGCAAACTATAACCCCTACTTTTGCTTCCATCTTCTTTGATTTTGCCTCCCAAACGGAAACGCTTGTCCATACGTAGGTCAATCCGATACTGCCAAGGTAGTCGAGCTCCCCGTACCGAACCTTGAATTTGGCTCACAGTAGGAATCCCTCCTTGGACCGTAGGAACCGGTGTATTACGCTGGGTGTAAGGCCAACCAGAACCTAGGTAGAAGGTAAAGTTGGTGCCGAAGTTTTTGAGCGGGTAAATGGTCTTATCCCCTACATTCAGGGATGGGCCAGGCGACTGGATGAATCGATAATCTATGTTCCCAGAGAAGCGATGGCGCTGGTCATTGGGATTAGGTAGAAGGGTACGCAAGACGCCTGCACCTTCCAAGAAATTCACAATTCCTCGCGCATCGTTGATGCCACCTCCAGTCGCGTCAGAAAATTGAAGCTGGTAGGACGCTTGGAAGGAAAGATTATTGGTTCTTACCAGATCCAAAGCAAACAAGAATCCTTTTACCGTACCAAAGTCTAAGTTGTCATAGGTATCATAGGAGAAGGGATAAGCATTGACAAATCGCCGAAAGCGAATCATATTCCGCATCTCTCGATAAAAGGCCGAAATTGTCAGTCCCAGTCTTTGTCCAAGCCTTTGTTTAAAACCCGCTTCATAATCAATCGTGATCTCAGGTCGCAGGTTAGGATTTGCGACGTCGGAAGTAGGACGATTGGCTAAGAAAACGTAGTCGGAAATCTGGGCTGCCAACAGAGAGCTGCTCCCTACCCCAAGCTGTCCAGGACGCTGAGATAGTACATCATAGTGAGCAAAAAACTGAGCTAGGTCCGAAATGGGGAAGGAGAAGGAAAGACGAGGCATCACTACCGTTTGAGGAGCATAGTCTTCAAAAGAAGCCATACTGATGGTGTCTTCTACCAATGCAGGTGATGGCCGTCCTCCTGAACGTCGGGCAATTTCGGCTGAAGATATGGGAGAACCCGTCTCATCATACCAGATCTCTCCATTGCGATATCCAACAATCTCCGTAAAATTCAAGGGATCATCCACGTAGGGCACATAATCTTCACCTACCCCTTCAGGTAACGCAAAAGGCTCAATTCCACCGATTCCCGTGGAGAGTTCTCCTGCACTGAAAGTTGGGAAAAGAGAATAATTGTCTTTCAACACGGATTGGTTGGCATCAAAGCGGTCTACCCGTACCCCGATGTTGAAGATGATGTCTTCAAACTCAAATCGGTCTTGGATGAAGGCAGAAATATAGGTAGGACGGAAGGGGTTGATGGGTCGCTGATTGGGATTGGTAAAAAAGTCACCTTCTGGTACGGGATCAGACCGGTTGCCGAGATAGTCATACCCGTAGTAACCTACCACTCCAGTCAAACCATTGGACAGAAGCTCATCAGCCGTGAACATATCCAGTGAGAATGTTTCTGGCGCAAGAGCATCAATATTTACCCAATCGGTCCCATCGTAGGGCAAGTTCAGCTTTACACGCAACGTACTATCAAACTTGAATTGGTCAGAGCCTGAGTACTGTAAAGGAACCAACACCGTGTCGTTCCACTCACCTGCGCTATTCAGCTGCAAAATATAATTGGCCGGATCGTCTTCACGCGTTTGAAGGTGAAAATTGGTGTACTGCCGCATGAGTGGCCAAAGGCTAGCGGCACCAATGCTCCACAATCTTTCGGTCCTCTGCTCAAATTCAAACCCTGCTTTTAAGTTGTGTCCCCGAATCTCAGCCGTTGCTTGGCCTGTCAGACGAAACTGTTCAAAAGCAAACTGAAGATAGCTTCTTGTATTGGCTCCAATGCCTGAAAAGATTGAGTAGACACTACGAGGCCCACCCCCATTCAAGATCCCTTGCCGGAACGACAGGTCATTCAAGTTTTGAAGCTGAAAGATTGTTGGGTCCGTATTGGTAGGGTTGAAAAAGAGGTTGGGAACCCCATTTGATCCTACATAGTCTAGGATAGAGGTATTGTAAGCCGCTAATCTTGGGTTACGGGTATTGGTAGGATCGAAGGTCAAGTTGCCAAAAGCAGGAACCCCTACTGATCGCCAATGCGGAGAAGAAGAAATGGGATCATTGGGATCATTGATGTATTGATAGACTGGAAGCACGTCGTAGTTATACTCCCCGACGTAGCCGTAATCAAAGAAATTTTCCTGGTGGATCGCATTGAAATTTGTTCCATCATAGCCATTAAAATCTGCTTGAATGGTGTAGAACAGGTTCCGGATAGGAGAGTTTTCAGATCCTGGGAAGCTTTGTTGGAAGCGAGCCCAAAGGCGATAAGTCCTACGCTCAAAGCGGTCATCGTTATTAGGCGAGAAAAGGCTGGTTCCTACGCCCCAACTGGTTCCTTCTGCATAACTGATGTTGCCACCCAGCTTGAATAGGATGTTGTCTACGGGCTGAAAATCTAGGCGGAAGAGGCCTCGGGTAGAAATCGAGTTATTGAAGGGCTTGCTGTTCAACTCCACGATGTCATCACGGGTGATGAAATTAGCTCTACTGCGGAAAGTAAGTCCGTCCGGAGAAACGATCATCGGATTGGCTTGTAGGCTATCCAGTAGGCCATCCCTGAGTCCGTAAACTCCCGTAATGGCAGGACTCGAATCGTCCGCGTAAGTTACCTCCCCATTTAGGAAATAACTCAAGACTGAAGTCTTGTAAGTTCTATCTGAACCAGGGATTTTACGCTGCTTGGTAATCAGCGGACCCGTTAAGGTCAAGGCTCCCAAGTTGTAACCATAAGGATCTAAGTACTGGCTGGTCACCAATTCTCCAACTCCAGAAAAGCTGGCAGCGGGGTTAGCGGTAGTAATGTTGATTACCCCTCCGGTAAAGTCCCCAAACTCTGCCGGAGTACCTCCGGTAATCACCTGTAGCTGGGCTATAGATTGCTGAGGCAGCGATGCGCTTCCTCGAACCTTCACTCCATCCACATAGTAAACCGTCGCAGAAGAACGTGCCCCTCTAACCGAGAGAGCTCCTCCTTCATCTGACTGGTAGACCCCCGCCGAAATGGCCGCCAGAGAATTGATACTCCGGGTACCGGCGTTAATGATGTCTTCACTGGTGAGGGTAGTCCCGACTATTGGCGTTTTTTCGAACGGCTTATCTTCATAGATCACTACCTCGTCTAGAGTAGTTGCCTCAAAAGAAATAACCAAATCTCGGGTTTGGTTGGCAATCACCGAGACATCCGTCACGGTTTTATTCCGACCCAAATAACGAGCCTCCACACGATAAGATCCAGGCGTAACTGGCTGAATACTAAAGGTTCCATTTTCGGCGGTGGAAGTTCCGTACCGGTAGGCATCACCCTGGAAAACCAAGATAGACACGAAGCCTACTGGTTGCCCGTCTTCATCTAGAACTTTCCCGGCAAGCTTGCCATCCTGGGCCATCAGTCCCTGGGAAAAAGCCAGAAGAAGAATAAAGAAAATACTAATTCGAGGTAGCATATGTATCAATAGGCTGGGTTTATTTACTACAACTAGGCGAAGTATAAGGGGTAAAATAGCTATGCAAGCTTAACTTTTCCAAATTCACAAAAGCACTGTAGGAGGCTAGACGAAAACAGAAAAATTCCTTAGGCCCCTTCTTTTCGCAACCTAAAGTACTCAGAAGGCGTCAAGATCGAAGCGGGAAAAAAAAACTTTGATTACACATTTTTTTCGTGTTTGGGAGGGGCAGATTTATATTGCCCCTGCAACACCAGGACCGTCACATGAAGCTCATATACGAAATCCTGCGAAAATTACGCTCTCAGGAGATCCGTCAACTGAGGGATCGCTTCAAACAAGCCTCTTTTGAATACGAAAGAGTGGGTAAACTCTTTGATCTCGTTACACAGTATGAGGAGAAAGAAGAAGCATTTTATGCCCAAGAGCTTTACCAAAGAAAGCCTGACAATACTTTTCGGGTTACCAAATCTCGCCTCAAACGCATGATGGAAAATGTCATGCTGACCGATAAAAGTCTTGGCAGCTACCGATCTAAACTCATCAACGCGCGGCTTCAGTTACGCAAAAAGCTGTTACAGGCAGAGATTCTTTTGGGGCGAGGGGCTTATCAAGCCGGCAAAAATTTGTTACAAAACATCATCTCCACCGCCAAGAAATATGAGCTACTAGAAGAAGAGTATCGGGCGGAGTTGCTATTGTACCGAAACCTCAACCTGAGAGCTGGAGTCAAAGACTATCAAAAGCTTACGGAGCGCTTATTAAAAACCAACCAGCTTTTGGCAGGGATCGACGAAGCAAAAATTTTGTATTACTCAGTGGCCAATCTGCTTGTTCACCAAACATTACAAGAAGCAGAAAGGCAGGAGGTTCGGAGTACCATAGACCGCCTTGGGGAGATTGAAAAGCTCACTAACCACCCCCAAGTCCAGCATTTATATTTCCTGAGTGAAATCTATTATCAGCAAATAGACGAGCATTTTGACGAAGCTTTGAAGTTTTGCCAAAACTATCTTGAATTGATTCAGCAAAATGAAAGCTTATATACTCCACAAAGAGAAGCCACGGCCTATGGACAAATTGCCCAGGCCCATCTGGCCCTTCAAAACATGGAAGAAGCCCAGACCTATGCCCAACAAACACTGGGTATGTTTTCACCAGACGAGATCAATTACTTAAGGAGCCTAGAACTCAGCTTTGTGGTAGCTTATTACGCACATCAATCTACTGAAGCTCACCAGTACATTCAACTGGCGATGCACCACCCTCAGCTCAATACCTCTCCTTACATCTCTGCCAGATGGCACTATTTCGAGGCTTGTCAGCTTTTCAGAGAAAACCAATTTCAAGCTGCCTACCTGAAGCTCAATGACACGACGCCCCTTCTAGCCGACAAACATGGAATGAACCTACAAATCAGGTTACTAGAAATCATTTTACTCTATGAACTGGGGCATCATGATTTGCTGGAAACCAAGATTTTGAACCTGAAGCAGTTTGTGAAGCGTTCTCGCAACAAACAGGCCATAGATGCCAACCTGATGGTGTTTAGGCTCAATCGCTGGCATCGAAATGATTTTGATTTTGAGTATGCTTTAGCAGAAAATCCCCAAGGCTATGAAAACAAAATCCCCTCTTTTAGAGGGGCCGTAGAAGACATGATTTCACTTGATGACTGGATGCGTGGACAGCAAAAGGCAAATTAATTTCTAACCTTACGGAAGTGCGTATCTTCAAAAATGATGATGGTGTGCTTGCGCAAGAAACTTCTATTGCGGATGACATGCCTTCCCTCGTCAGCCTTGATGGGACCGTCATTCCGTATCACCATGCGACTGGTTCTGGGATCGTCCGATTCTAGCTGAGTTTGGTTATTCGCTTGACTTCCATCACCACCAAAAAGCCACATCCAAAGGAGTAAGAACCATTCCATAGCAAAAAATTAATGGGATTAGGGAGGATAAAGTCGTCACGGTTGGCGACATTGTAAAAGTACCAAAGGGTTTTAACTAGTACATTCTACAAATACCAACGCTGATTACGGACTGTACGTGGCTTTCATCTAGAATTTCCCCGTAATTTGTCAGCTACAAGCCTAGACATCGCCCTAAGATGTCGATCTAGGTTACACGGTTTTGCAAAAATGACCCATGCTTGATAAATCGGTCCCAATAAGTAAAGAACCCAAATGGGGAGTTGCGTAAGACTATGATCCTCCCCTCCAACCCTATAACTACTCATCATTCATGAGACGAATTCATTTTTCCTTAACCCTGATGGGAGTCCTCGTTTTCACCCTCCTATCGTGCCATCGAGTTCCCATTACCAATAGAGCGCAAACTCGGCTCATTCCAGCAAGTCAGATCAATTCCCTAAGTTTTCAGCAGTACAGTGCATTTCTGCAAGAAAACCCACCTGTATCCGGTTCCTCTGACGTGGACCGAGTAAGGCGGATTGGACAACGCTTGGTAAAGGCCGTGGAAGTATACTATCGTGCTAACGAACTTGAAGGAGAGCTCCAACAATTCCAATGGGAATTCAATGTAGTTCAGGATGAGCTTGTCAATGCATTTTGTATGCCCGGTGGCAAAGTAGTAGTCTATACCGGTATCCTACCGGTAGCTCAAACCGATGATGGACTCGCGGTAGTCATGGGACATGAGATCGCCCATGCCTTGGCTCACCATGGAAATGAGCGCATGACCCATTCCTTAGGCCTGAATGGAGCATTGACAGTGATTGATGCTGCCTTGGCAGTAAACGCCGCCCAATCAGAAACTGTCCAGCAAGCTCAGCAGCGGGAACAAGCCCGTCAATACATCATGGCTGCCGCCGGGATTGGTGCTCAAGTAGGCATCATGCTGCCTTTCAGCCGCAAGCATGAATCTGAAGCGGATCGCATTGGACTTATCTTAATGGCCATAGCAGGTTTTGACGTAGATGCAGCCGCCCCTTTCTGGCAACGCATGCAGGCCAAGGGAGGAGAAGTCCCTCCTGAATTCTTATCGACTCATCCTCATCCTGAGACGCGCGCAGACAATCTCAACAAGTGGTCGGATGAAGCCAGAGAGTATGGAAGGCAATACAGCATCTATTAGGCAGGGACAGGAGCAGTTTTAAACCTATAAGAACAGTGATATGGGAGTCATAGATGCCCCACATCACTGTTCTTTTCTACGCGGTCTTTTGCTGTGGGGCAAAAAAAGCACCTCCACCCCACCTAATCCCCTGATAATCAATACAAAAATTTCCACCAAATCCATACCCACTATCACCTTAGCCCGAATATTGTTTTTATCCCGTATGGTCTGCTTAACTTTGCGCCATGGAAAAAAATTCTGCATCAAGTTTTGTGGCTAATTCTGGAGCCATCATACAAACCCAAGGTTTTTGGCAGCGCTATGTTCAGGAGGCTACCCAAGCGCTGAATAACGTGGAAGCTAGTCTGGAGCGCCAAGTCGAGAGCCCTGAAGCAGTCTTACACAATGTCAGGGCATGGCTGCTCCAAGCCGAAAGCCGAGGCAATTGTATATACTTGATCGGCAATGGGGGAAGTGCAGCTACGGCTTCGCATCTCGCCGTGGATTTCTGGAAAAATGGCAAAGTAAAAGCCCTTACTTTTAATGACAGTGCCCAGCTAACCTGCTTAGCTAATGACCTCAGTCATGAGGAGGGGTTTGCAGCAGCCATCCGGGCTTTTGGTAAAGAGGGGGATTTGTTGATCGCCATTAGTTGTTCGGGGACCAGCGAGAATATCGTTCAAGGCGCACGAGCGGCCTTGGCCAAAGGAATGAAAATCATTACTTGCTCAGGATTCAATCCAGACAACACGTTGCGGGGCATGGGCCATGCCAATTTTTATGTCCCCAGCCACTCCTACGGTATCACTGAGACTTTGCACCAGCTACTGGTTCACGCTATGCTCGACGTAAAAATGTTTTGCGACGACCAGCAAGATATATTCAACCGTAATTTACCCATGTAGTGGCCACTCCTGCCTCTTATCTTTTTACCCCTGGCCCAGTTCCTATCCCAGAGCAAGTAAGTCGAGCCCTCCAAGGTCCGGCCTTGCACCACCGAAGCCAGGCTTTTACAGAACTCTACAGAGAGGTTCAAACAGGTCTCCGTTATTTTTTTCAGACACAGGGGCTTACGGGAGTCTTTACCGCTGGTGGTTCGGCAGGAATCGAAATGGGTATGAGCAGCCTGTTTTCACCTGGAGAGAAGGTCTTGGTCCTTGATTTTGGAAAATTTTCTCAGCGCTGGGCAGCCTTTGCAGGCTTTCTAGGACTGGAGTTGGTTTCGCTTTCCGCAGACTGGGGCAAAAGCCCATCGACCAAGCAAGTCCTAGAGCTAGCCAAACAACACCCCGATTTGAGAGGAGCAGTCATCACTCATTCGGAAACCTCCACGGGTGCCTTGGTAGACTTGGAAGAGATGGCTTTTGGTCTGCGCCAAGTTCATCGAGAAATCATTCTCCTAGTCGATGCCATCACCTCGGCCGGGGCTCTCCCTTACTATCATGATGCCTGGGGTATAGATCTTAGTTTTTCTTCGAGTCAAAAAGCGCTCAAAAATCCAGCAGGAGTTATGGCTTACGCCATGAGTGAACGAGCCCTTTCGCGTTTACAAATCACTATCGAAGGAGACCATAGCAACCTTTATTACTACGCCAAAGCTGCTCAAGGCCATAGCCATCCCTTCACGGCACCCGCTCAACTGATGCTGGGGATCAACGAGGCCCTCGTAGAAGTCAAAAAGGAAGGTCTCCCTCAAATTTGGAACAGAACCCAGCAGCAAGCTCGACTCTTTAGAGGACTACTAGCCGAGCTGGGCGCACAGGTATTTCCCGAAGAGCCTAGTCCTAGCCTGAGTGCCTTTACCTGGCCAGGAAAAGACCTGAAATGGTTACAAGAGTGGTTAGTCACCGAACACCGATTACTTGTCGCAGGTGGCCAAGGCCATTTGCGGGAGAAAATTCTCCGCGTTTCCCACTTAACCGATCATCCTACCGAGACCTGGGAGTCACTCTTCTTCGCATTAAAACACGCGGCAAACATGTAAGATTGATGGCCAAAGCCGTCTAATTCTGCAAGAATCGCAAAACAGCGACCTGAGTGGTTACTATTGAAGGCTGATTGGCAGCCTCTAAACCATCCTTGGTCGTATATTTGTGATGTAAGATAAAACCAATCTAATCCCCCGATTACCCCTTTCACAGAAAACCGCTTTAACCATGCAATTGCTTGCTGATACCATCGTTCTCCTGCTCTGGTCTATTTTCTTCGTTGCTACTTTTTTGGGTGTTTATGATGAATACCGCCGTAATAAGTCACGGAACAGCCGCTCTTTGGCAAACACCCAACCCATGGTAGATGATGATCCCGTTTATCTTATCGAACCCCGTCTGCACGATCACGTTGCGTAAGAATTCCAAGTCATGGTGATTAGGCAAAGAACCATGGCCTGACAGTTGTTTGAGTAAGTAACATGAAGCCAGTGAGATCTGGCGAATTTCTTGCCATTCACTGTTATTTGGGTTGAGTTTGCTGTTAAAGGCGCTGGACAAGCTTATGACCAGCAGCCTTTTTTCTTTTATATTGAGGCAGAATTAAG
The DNA here is from genome assembly GCA_964521065.1 of uncultured Bacteroidia bacterium. GTDB lineage: Bacteria > Bacteroidota > Bacteroidia > J057 > J057 > CAYVAP01. The sequence goes on from CAZFPQ010000015.1 coordinate 26,653, forward strand.
CCCTACTCCTACCCTATCCTGTTTCATGTACCTACGTTTCCAAATTCCTCTTTCGCTGATAAAGGAACAGGTGAAGCTCACCTTGCAAGAACTGCGATCGGGTACCAAGGGAGCGGTCAAACTTTTGCCAGCCCCAGAATGGGACCTTCATGGCGAAGAAAACAAACTGGTATGTCAGGTGCCGGTAGAGGTTCATGCGCGTGCGGACTGGCTAGAACTGGCCAGAACCGTCCTTTTGGGAGGCAGTCTCCCTCCACTCATCCGTTTTCGGATCAAGGTCATCGTAAAAATCCAGCTGCTTATTCTGGGAAATTGGGAGCTCAAGGCCCGACCAGTAGTCAGCTATTCCTGGGTGGAAGAACCAGCTTTGAGTTTGGGATTTAAGCTTCCCCTTAGGGAATTGGTAGAGCCGCTTTTGGACCGCGAAATGCAAAAATTAGCAGATAACCTCACCCACTGGATTCCGGCTACCGTTCAACTATTTGACAACATGACTCAGGCCTGGCGGGAAACCCAAGAGCCACGCATTATTGACTCACCCCTTTGGCTGCGAATACTTAGTAAAGACAAAGCCATAGCAATCAGTGAAATTCAAATCGACGGAGCACATATTTTTGTCAATGCAGCCATTCCCCTCAAAGGAATGGTGAGCGACTCGCAAAACTTTTGGAAGGATCTGCCTAAGCAAGATTTACGCGCCCCTACCCCTCTTACTCAAGAACCAAAACGGGAGCTACCCCTTCTCTTATTTTTCTCTTGGTCTCAGCTTGAGGATGAGTTGGGACATCAGGACCTCAGGGCCAGCATTGCAGGGAGGCTAATCAAGGTAAGTTGGCGCAAGGTAAAACTTAGAGGCAGCGGCACCCAGTTTACCCTACACGGATGGTTCAAATCTGAGGGACTTCCTTTGGTCCCCAAAGGAAGAGCCACCGCAGAAGTAGACATGACCTGGCAATGGCGCATCGATGGAGAGGGTCGCAAGCTACTTGTCGAGGAATTGCAAGTTGAACCACTGGCCTTACCCTGGTGGTTGAGTCTTGCCTGGCGTTGGTTGAAAAAAATAGCTCACCGCCACATCCAGCAAGCCATTATTCAAGCCATCCATCAATTGGTTATAGATGCTCATGCCCAGACCCAAGCAGAACTGAGTCAATATCCCTTGCAAAATGGGCTCATCCTCGAAGGAAAAATAGATAGATGGCAATTCAAAGCTATAGAGGGGCAAGAGGGAGGCTTATTGGTAGATATGAATCTTATTGGAGAAGCAAAGATCAAAGTCTCTACCTTTTCACCCCATATGGAATAAAGTGAGCTTCTCTGCCTTACTATGCTCCTTCACCTATTTTAACCAGCCTATAACCCCTTATTTAGCCTTACCATTTACAGCTTCTTTAGGTCGACTGAATTCCATCCAATGCATGGGCATCAATTCTTTCAATGGTTTCATGATGGGACCGGGAAGAATTACTGATGCATCTTGATTACGCACATCAATTTGCAACATCAACTCTCGACAACGACCGCAAGGAGGCAGGATCTGTGTGCCCTTCATGGCTACCACCATGTTAATCTGGGTTTCTCGATGCTTGAGCATTTCAGCCACCGCTGAGTGTTCTGCGCAGAATCCAACCCCACAAAACAGGTCCAGATTGATCCCCGTATATATCTGGCCTGCTTCGGTTAGGATGGCCGAGGCTACGGTACCTGCGGAAAGATTTGGATGAGAGAGGGTAAATTCACCACACAAGCTTTTAGCCCGCTGTATCAGCTCTTCTGAGGTCATAGACGAATGGTTACTGGAAAAGGATATACGAAAATCGCCTCCCAGGGATATACCAGTTGATTGATGTCGGCCAAAAGTCAACCATCCCCATCAAAAATCGTAACTTTGTTTTCACAAATAATTTCATCCAGACTATGAAACGTGTGGTGGTAGGTTTATCGGGCGGAGTGGATAGTAGCGTCGCAGCTCACTTACTCAAGGAACAGGGCTATGAGGTCATTGGGCTTTTCATGAAAAATTGGCACGACGACAGTGTGACCATTAGTCAAGAGTGCCCCTGGTTGGAAGATAGTCATGATGCACTTGCAGTAGCCCAGCACCTTGGAATCCCTTTTCAAACCATCGATTTAAGCAAAGAATACAAGGCGCGAATCGTTGATTACATGTTCGCTGAGTATCAAGCCGGTAGGACCCCCAATCCCGACGTGCTGTGTAACCGAGAAATTAAATTCGATATTTTTCTTGATAAGGCTCTTAAGCTAAAAGCGGACTATGTGGCCACCGGGCACTATGTCCAACGAAAAACCGCAGAACAAGGGGGTGAGCGGGTCCATAGATTGATTAGCGGGGCCGATCCCAACAAAGATCAGAGCTATTTCCTCTGCCAGCTCAACCAATGGCAGCTCAGTAAAGCGCTTTTTCCCATTGGGCATTTACAAAAAAATGAAGTCCGACAAATCGCTGAGGATATAGGCTTGCCTACTGCTCATAAAAAAGACTCCCAGGGCCTCTGCTTCATTGGCAAGGTGAAGCTCCCTACCTTCCTCCAGCAACAGCTCAAGCCCAAGGATGGCCACATCGTTGAAATATCTGGCGATGCACCCGTGTTTGCGGAGCCTGTCTTAGTGGGGGCAGAGCCTCTTTCGCCACAGGCAGAAAAAATCTCACTCACCCGTAGCTATCAATACACCCCTGAAATGGGACAGGTAGTAGGCCCGCACCAAGGAGCCCATTACTTTACCATTGGACAACGCAAAGGGCTAAATGTAGGAGGAAAAGCAGAACCTCTTTTCGTCATTGGCACCGATACCCAAACCAATACGGTTTACGTAGGCATGGGAGAGCATCACCCAGGCCTAAATCGCCCTGGTCTATTTATCCCTATCGAGGATGTGCATTGGGTTCGTCCAGACCTTGGGTTGGCCATTGGGGAGAATAAGCGGTACCAAGGTAGAATTCGCTATCGACAAGAATTACAAGATCTTCACATTTTTGCGGAGTCAGAAGGGCTTTACTTGATCTTTGATCAGTTGCAAAGAGGAATTACTCCTGGTCAATTCGCAGCTTGGTACCATGAAGGGGAACTGATTGGATCAGGGGTCATTGCATGATTGGATTTGACCTAATCGCCTGGCCCCCACCTCCACCGTCCCAACTAGGCAGCATGAGGTGGGCAAAAAAGGTGTTAGGTCCCGAAGAGTGGGTACAATTCCAGCAACATCCCCATCCCAAATGGTATGTGGCCCAGTGCTGGGCCGCCAAGGAGGCTCAATTCAAGCTGCTCTGCCATCTTGGCTGGCAGCAAGGCTTTAAACCCAAAAGCCTGCCTTTATCCAACTTGCCCCTTAAGCTGGCCTGGCAAGAAGTGGCAGGAAGGCTAAATCCCCAATGGCATGATCTAGGCACCTTGCCTCCTCCCCATAGCCTTAGACCAGGCTTTTTAATGGCGCTAGCTAGTTTGGCAGAAGTCGAATGGCACGAATTGGTGGTTCACGTGGAATACCAGTCAGGAATGTCCGCGGTCAGCCGCTCCCAAAAACTGACCGAACAACTCATCACATTTGTATCTAGGCAGACCCAAAAACCAACCCAGGATTGGAGGCTAAAAAAACAAGCCAATGGCCTTCCCAGACTCTTGCTCAAAGGGGAATATTACCCACTAGCTTTCTCATTAAGTCACGATGGTCCATGGTTAGGGATGGTCATCAATTACTAAGTTTGCTCTATCCATTTTCTATATCTTTGGGCTCATGTCCCCCCGAAACTATGCCCCCCTAAGTTGGACTCTCCTGGCTCTTATTGGCTTGGTATCTACCCTAGCTGCATGGTCTGCCTTTCAATTGAAGTTCGATTACGACTTCGCTCGATTTTTTACAAAAAATCATCCCGAAACCGAATTCTATGAGTTTTTTCAGCAAGAGTTTGGGGCAGATTCGGATTACATATTGATTGGGCTCGAGCGCAGCAAAGGGATCTTTGATTCGACATTTCTGGCCCAGGTTGATGGCCTCAGTGAAGAATTAAAAGGCCTGCCCCTTGTCTCCCAAATCAACTCTCCCACCAGCGTACGCTATTACCTACGTGATCCCCTGTTTAAACGGCTCCGCGGGGTCCCCTTTTTGAGATGGGAAAACCCAGAGTTTTACTCATCAGACTCTAGTCAGATATATGATTCTCCGCGCTTAGTAGGGTCTTATTTTGCAAAAGACCGAAACTCTCTGTCCATATTGGTTCAACAACAGCTAGGGCTAGACGAGAATGGCTGTGCCTGTCTCAATGACTCTGTACAGCAGATCCTTGCCCGATATGACTTTGAAGCCGTACACTTGGCAGGTCGCTGTATCGGCCAGACCTATTACAACCGCCTGATGCAATGGGAAGTAATGGTTTTTGTCGGGGCCTCTATTGCCTTGGTCGCGCTGTTACTTTTCCTGGTTTTCAAGCGCTGGTGGGGCGTGGTTCTACCCTTAATGGTGGTGGGCCTTTCAGTAGTTTGGACCTTGGGGCTCATGCAGGTCAATGACCGACCTTTGGACGTGATTAGCAACGTGATACCCAGTATCCTGCTGGTAATTGGCCTCTCCTCTGTCATCCATATCTTGACCCATTATCTTGAAGAAAAACAACTAAAGCGAACCCTCTGGCGAGTAGGCAGGGCCAATCTCTTAACCGCTCTGACCACCGCTATTGGCTTCTTAACCCTTCTAACTGCTCATATTCCTACTGTTGATTCCTTTGCCCTCAATGCAACTTTAGGTGTACTGATCTCATTTGCCCTGACCTACTTGCTTCTTCCACCTTTGCTATACTTGCTAAAAGGCTGGAATTGGGCTCAAACAAGTCAAGGCTCTACCCCAGACTGGCTAGATCATGCGTTGAGGAATTGCTTTAGCTGGCTCATTCGAAACCGTCGATCTATCTTATGGCTCAGTGCCTTGGTATTTATTATAAGCCTCATGGGCTTGAATAAACTAAAAGTTAACAACTATTTGCTGGAAGACCTCAAAGCCGATAACCCCCTACAGCAAGACTTCAAGTTTTATGGTGAGCATTACGCGGGGGCTAGGGCATTTGAACTCATCTTTACCCCTTCAACTGACAAAAACTGGACGAAGCTCGAGTCATGGCAGAACCTAGAGCGCTTACAGCTATACCTCCAAACAAACTATGGAGTTGGCCAGATTCTCTCACCTTTGGTATTCATCAAAAGCCTCAATCAAGCTTTGAGCGGGAATGACCCTGACTTTTACCGTTTGCCCACAGAAGAGCGAGAATTGGAGCGCCTGTGGAATGAGGTTCAAAGGAATAATCATCGATTCTCCTTAGATGCCTATCAATCAGGGCCTCAATTTAGAGTCAGTGGCTTAATGCCAGACCTAGGGAGTCAGGTAGTTAATCAAAAAAACCTGGCTTTGGCCAAGTGGTTTCAAACAGAATTAGGCTCAAGCGCTACTTTCCAATTGACGGGATTCCCCCACTTACTAGACAAAAGTAACCAACAGGTAAGCAGCAATGTCCTAGAGGGCTTATTGATTGCCTTGCTGGCCATTGCCATGCTGATGGGAGCCCTTTTCCGAAGTCTACGTATGGTAGTCCTCGCACTCATCCCCAATCTAATGCCCTTACTCATCATAGGAGGGCTCATGGGATGGCTGGGCATTGACCTAAAGCTCTCAACCTCTATTGTTTTCACCATTGCCTTTGGCATTGCGGTAGACGACACCATTCATTTCATGAATCGCTTAAGCTTTGAATTGAAAGCAGGTAAAAGCCTATCTCTGGCTCTAAAGCGAAGCTTTCTTTCTACGGGCAAGGCCATCTTGCTCACCACAGCAATTCTAGTGGCGGGTTTCATGGTCCTTACCTCTTCCGAATTCTTGGGCACCTTCTACATCGGACTGTTGGTCAGTGTCACCTTGGTATTTGCCGTACTAGCCGATATGATCCTGCTACCAGTTCTACTCTGGTATGGATGGAAAAGCTAAGAGGCCTGAATCAGGCTATGCAAGCTTTGGAACAGTCAAAAACAACTATTCGCGCTTGATCTTCCATGCCATCTCAGCGTCAGAAAAAGCTCGCTTGGCCTGTCAATCTCGATTTTTCTTCCTTGATCTGGCAGGAAATATCGGCACAAAAGTTACAGGTTATTTTTTTCCTGTTCCTTGATAGAAAACAAGGAATGAAATTCATGCCGATTCCAAGGAATACCCATTGTTCCTCAGCAGGATTTTTCCTAATTTATTGTAAAAGAACTACGGACTACCCTACCTACGTAAGCCTTATGGATGATCAATTCATTACCATTGCTAAATACGAAGACCCACGACTAGCCTCCCTACACGCCATTTATCTAAAGGAGCATGACGTTGATTGCCAACTCCATCGGATTGAATATCCTAACAGCATCAACCTTGGTTCATTAATGGTTGCCGAAATCGATTTAAAAGTACCCAGCCCTCAAGCTGATTTGGCCTTTGATTTGATCGATAGGTGGGAAGAGCGCGATTTTGAAGTAGAAGTAAGTGGGGAAGGTGACATGTACACCTTGATCGGCGCCTTTTTAGCCATGGTCGGGCTGATCACTTCCTTTGGGAAAATTCCCGGTGTAGATGGCCAAATTAGATTTTTGCCTTATGCCTTGGTGATTTTGGGAGCCTGCCTATTTTTAGCAGGAATGATGGTGAACCAAGACGAAAAGAAGATTCCCGTGCCCTAGATCAAACTTCTGGTTTATCTTTGGGTTAATAAACATTGTCTGGCTTTGGCCAGACATTTTTTTTAGCCTCTATTTTTCCAGATTCCAACTGTAATCCTGGCGTTTACGAGATTGCCCATATGAACTCCATCCCACCAATAGCCGACAACCTTAAGTCCATCCAAGATCGAATCCAAGCTGCGGCAGAACGGGTAGGACGATCCCCCCAGGAGATAACCCTCATCGCAGTTTCCAAGACCAAACCGATGGACCTAATCTTACAAGCCTTTGAGGCTGGCCAAGTAGATTTTGGCGAAAACAAGGTCCAGGAAATGACCCAAAAGCAACCCAACCTACCACAAGCCCAATGGCATGCCATCGGAGGTCTACAGCGTAACAAGGTAAAGTATCTCGCCCCCTACGTGCACCTGATTCACTCGCTGGACAACGAAAAACTGATGGCAGAAATCAATAAAAGGGCGGCACAGCACGGCCGAATCATCAACTGCCTGATCCAAATCAATATCTCTGAGGAAGATCAAAAAGGAGGAGCCACCCTGCCTATGGCCGAGCACTTGATCACCCAACTAGATGCTTATCCCCAAGTTGCCATCAAAGGCTTGATGGGCATGGCAGAATTTACCGATGCTCCTCAGGTAATCCGGCAGCAGTTTGCAAGACTGAAACAAACCGGAGAAGCTCTGGCGCAGCACAGTCACCCTAGGTTTGAGATGAGAGAACTCAGTATGGGCATGTCTGGGGATTTTGAGATTGCTATAGAAGAAGGAAGCACCATGGTCCGGGTGGGGAGCGCCATTTTTGGAGCCAGGGGTTAAGCATTTTATTTTTGATTGCATCATCAAAAAACTCTCTGGCCTTTTTCTCCGGATCGGCAAGCTATATTTTCTAATTTGGTCCCGATGAAGCGTGCACCCATATATCAGTGGCTCATCTTGGGAGGAGGCTGCCTGTGGTTGGTCCTACATCATTGGTTAGGCTATACTGGCCACAATGGTTTTGATGACATGCTTTACGCCAAACTGGCTCAAGGCTGGCTAGAAGGTCACTTTGACTGGCAGGACCATTTTTCCTATCGTTGGGGAGTGCTGGTGCCTACGGCTTTGAGTTATGGATTATTGGGGGTAAAAGACTTCAGCACCATTTTACCTACCCTACTCGCTACGGCACTTACCCTTGGTCTGATATGGAAGACTATGACCAAGCTGGGTTGGTTGCCCCTATTGGTAGGCTTCTCCCTTTTTGCATTCGAGCGATGGACTTTGGCTTATAGCCAACAGTTGATGCCCGATGCGATCTTGACGCTGAGCATTATGTGGGCTTGGTATGTCTATGCCCATTATTTTTATTCAGAAAGGCAGATGAATGCCTTTTCCTCTGGCCTACTGTTTTCCGCAGCCTTGGCAATGGGGTTTTTGACCAAGGGTTCCATTGTCCTAATTACCCCTGTCTTATTGGCTTGCTTCGCCTATGACTTGTGGGTCCGAAAAGCGTATCGCTTTTGGGGAGCCGCTATCCTTTCAGGAGGAATCATCCTGGCGCTGTACTTCATCTGCATCTGGATCCTTACGGGAAACCCACTGGGACGCTTAGCCGCCATTTCTGCGAATGCTTATCAAAACGCCTGCTCTTATCACTTGCAACCTACTTCGGTTCTATGGCGGCGGATAGCTTATGACTGGTGGTTGGACATGCTCAGACAAGGGACCCTGCTCGCTCCTCTTTTGGCCGTAGCGGCTTGGCCAAGTCGTGGTTCTAGCTCCGATGCCCATAGATTTTGGTGGCTCAGCAGTTTAGGCCTGCTGCTCTGTTGCAATTTCATGAGCATCTCCCTCGAATATTATCAGCCCTTGTGCCTAGATGTGAGGCACTACTTGTTTCTAGTTCCTATCTCAGCCATCACGGTAGGGTACGCCTTGGCTGACATTCCAGGACGTGCGTCTTCCCTACTGCGCATGGCGGTGGCGGTGGGCTTTGCCTTTGGGGTATCTACATTTCTGGCTTATCCTGTCGGCGATTTGCTTTACCTCCCCCTGTTCATCATCATGCTTTTGGGCTGGGCCATCACCCGTTGGGGCAGCCAGTTGGCCAAAGCATGGGCAAAAAATCTTTCATGCCTAGCCCTAGTCCTTGGGTTGACCGGATTGATACTATGGCCTATCCAAGGTATCAAGGAAGCACGAATGATGGATTTTAAGGGCCGTAGAGCCGTGTTTTATCGCTTTCTAGAGCAAAAAGATCCTAAGCTGCCAACCCTGACAGATCGCATTTGGATGAACTTAGGTCCCTATTATCAGCAAGAAAGGGGAATGAGAGGAAGCAGCTATCTGAACTTTACTAAGCCCACCGCTCTGGACTTTCAAGGTCCTTACTATTTGTTGCTAGATGGACACAGTCAATACAAAACCGGCGTAGGCTATGACGATTGGCCCTATTGGGCTCAGGTACATCCAACCGGAGTAGACACCATTTCGGCCCCCAATGATCCCATCCAAGTTTACCGCTTTCCAGGCCCGCCCATCCTAGCTGAGCCTTTTGTCACCATTGTTTGGCCCGATACTTTTTTCACGGAAGAATTTGGCCCCACCAGGGTCCTAAAACTCGATAGCCTTTTAAGCGGATCCACTGAGCTTCCTCAATTGCTCCGACTAGAGGCCCAAGCTTGGCAAGAGGCCCAAGTCCCCCTCTATTTGGTCGCGACCATCGAAGATTCTTTGCATCAAACCATCAAATGGCATGGCAAGCGCTTCGATCAACAAATTCGCGCCCTCACTACCTGGTGGGAGGTTCGCTTAGATTTACCTTTGGATCAGGCAGCCCTATCCCAGGGAAGGTACCTGAAGGTTTACTGGTGGAATCCGGAGCAAAAGCGAACGGGGTTCAAGGAACTCCAGTTGCCACTAGGGCTACTTTCTTTACCTCAGGGAGGAGATTAAATGAGTGGCAACATTGCGCCCTATTCTATTTCCTTACAATTTGCAGCGTCTTTCATTCACTTGTTCTCCTTATTCCAAAGCGCCTTTGTTTCATGAATACCGGTAAGCTGACTCAGCCTTTTCGCCAATTGGGCCTGATGCACCTGGTCGATCAGGTCAAATATCTATGGCAGTTCCTGAAGATGTATCGCAAAAACCAGCGCTTCGTCAAGCAGAATCCCACGCTGAAGCTTCCCTCCAACTATACCTTGTTTGAAGCTTACCGACTGGACTATGAAGGCTATTATGAGCGGGGGAGAACATCGGCTATCAGTGTGCTCGAAGATCTGGGTAAATTCACCAGCCTGAAAGGAATCTCCTTGCTGGATTGGGGATGTGGCCCTGCACGGGTGGTGCGGCACATGCCCAGTCTCCTAGATGCTGACTCCTCAGTATATGGGACAGATTACAATGGCAAAACCGTCGCTTGGTGTCAAAAAAGTATTCCCAATGTTTCTTTTTCTACCAACTCAGTCAATCCGCCCACCTCATTCGAAGATAACTTTTTTGACTGCATCTACGGCATCTCCATCTTCACCCATCTTTCAGAAGCCAATCACCCGGCCTGGTTCAACGAGTTGATGCGCATCCTCAAACCCGGTGGGATACTGATGATTACCACCCATGGAGAGGCTTATCGAGTAAAGCTCACCAATGAGGAATTGAATGCATATGACCAAGGGGAATTAGTCACACGCGGTCAGGTCAAGGAAGGGCATCGGGTATACGCAGCCTTTCAGCCACCTAAATACATGCAGCAACTAGCTGAGGGCAAGGCAGATCTTCTGAGCCACATTCCCGGTAAGGAAGTGTCTTGGGGAATAGAACAGGATAAATGGTTTTTTAGGAAGAGTCAAAGCCAAAGACCAGGACTCACTTAGGCAAGGTCACGAGTCACGAGGTAACCGCTGCTTTGGCTTTGACTCTCAAGTCCTTCAAACTATGCCTGCTCCTTCTCATCCAAAAAGGTGAAAAAGGTATCTCCACGCAGTCCTAGTCGCAGTGTCTCTAGAGGTAAAGCTTCTTTGGGAGGAATGTTCCCCAAATTGACGTTGCTGCCGAGCAGCTTGATGAACCAAACTTGTTGACTTTTTTGAGGGGCCTCCCAAAGGATGCGATCACCTGGGATATCGTGCAAGATTTCCTCGATGAGGTCACTGCGAATTTCTCCATCGGAGCGGAACATACCCACGGTCCCAGACTCGCGGGCCTCTGCGATTACTTTCCAAGCACCTGCGTCAAGCTCCCGCTGCATCATATCCACCCACTGGTAGGGGGCGATGATTTTGCCATCGGTCTTGCTTCCTACTTCTGAAAGCACGGTAAAGTCCTTGGCAAAGGAGCTGATCAGTTCACACTTTTCATCCAGAGCTATGTCTACAGAACCACTAGAGATCTCAAGGTATTCCATTTCATACTCCTCAAGTATGCGGCGATAGTCATCGATTTGCCCTCGCACGTAAAAAAGCTCCATCAGGGTCCCACCAAAATAGGTAGGCATTTTATGCTTGCGGTATAGATCGAGTTTAGCTTTGAGATTGGGCGTAATGGCAGAAGTACCCCAGCCCAGTTTCACGATATCTACAAAACCGGCAGATACTTCCAAGAAGTCTTCTACTTCACGCAGGCTCAAGCCTTTGTCCATGGCCATGGTCAGACCGTTTTGGCGAGGTTTTTGGCTGCGCTCGGGGATTTGTTTCAGAGGATAATTCAGCATGCCTTGGCGAAATATTGATGTTGGGAGGCAGGGAGCAGGAATAGCAGTGATGGTACCTGTCCTTTGTGACGCTCCAAGCCTCATTAAGGTCGCAAAGTACATGCTCCCCCTAGTATTTCCAAAACATGAATGATGCTCCGTGTGGAAGGCTTGCTTATCCAAAGGCCTCTTCCCGAAGGGAGAAATAATCCCCTTTTTCAGAAGGCTGAATGCGCAGCAGACCTGCATCTACCAAGCGAATGAGCATGGAAGAAGTCCGTCGCTTGTTGAGCTGCAAGAGGCGCTGGGTTTCTGGCAAGGTAATGCGGGGCTTCTCTTCCAGATGCTGAAGCAGCATCTTTTCTGGCTCCCCTACCCTCAACCTGACGGCCTGAGACCGATGAGCCATGCGCATCAGTTGCACCCATTCCCGACTGGCTTGCACGCTCATGTCACGAACCCGGACATAGGCATATTTTCGCTCATATTTGGGGTCCATGATGAAATGGGGCCTTGCCTCACTTGGTCCTACCCGTAAGCCAAGCACCTGTCGGCTACGGTTTACCTTGACCTGAAACCAGTCTAAGGCAATCGCAGGAAACACATGCTGCTGTAAGTAGGAATTGAGGGCAAACTTTTCTTCATCGGGGAATTTAAGCCCATAGATTTGGCGATCGTCGTCTACACCTATCAGCATAATTCCGCCTTCGGTGTTGGCAAAAGCGACCACTTCCCGCGCCAACTTATCTGGATGTTTGGCTTTTCGTTTAAACTCCAAGTGGAGCCCTTCCCCTCGGGCAACCAACCGTCTGAGTTCCGGAAGTTCCATGAGTGAATATAATCATTTCAGGTAGGAATCAAAGGGGTAAATTGGAGTGGAAGAGAAAAAAGAGGCTTGGTGTTTTCCTAAGCAGGGCTAAAAAAAGAGTTAATCAAAAGCCTTTTCGAGATCAAGGAAAAATGAACCATAGATACAGAGATCAGTTTCCTATATCCCGCTACTTTTTCCGTAGTTTAGGAACACTCAAAAAATAAGTTATGCCTTTTTGCTTGGCCTTTTGCCCCGTCTCTTCGTCAGAAAATCCTCCCTTAGCTCCGACAGGTCGGAATCTTCGACTCGCTAAGGTCGATTTTCCTTCCTTGAGCTGGAACAAAATTCCTACGCAAAAAAGGCTTGTTATTTTTTTCCTGTTCCTTAGGAAATCTACAAATGCTCTCTAGGATTGCTAACCTCTTTTACATGCGTACGCTATTTCTTTGGATTGGGGCCATAATCAGCCTGTTGATTCCTCAAGATGCTTTTGCCCAGTTCATGACCGGTTATCGGCCAGATCGATTCAGTGGGGTTCAAACTACCTTTATCCAACCTGCCGCCCTAGCAGGAAATGCCTTGAGAGTAGATTTACAACTAGGGGGAGTAGATGCCCTACTCTGGAATAGCTATCTAGGGTTGCGCCGCAGCACCGTGAGGGACGGCAGTCTCTTTGAGCTAGAAGAGGCAAATCCAGAAGTACTGCCAGAGATCCTCAACGGCCGAGCCAAACAAGTGTACCTAGGCCTAGATGCCCATTTACCAGGTATTTCATTTCGAGTAAACGAAAAGCTAGGTTTTGGCCTCTATGGAAGGTGGCGTACCTTAGCCTCCTTGGATAACCTGGGGGAGCCTGGCGCACGCTTTTCATACTACGATCGAGAGATACCTGAGCAGTGGGGAATTGCCTATAACAATGATCGCCTCCGCTTTGCCTTTGCCAACTTCTTGGAGTTTGGAGTGGGTACCGGTGTTCAAGTATGGCAAACCGAAAACCATACCCTCAAGGCTGGGGCAAATCTGAAGCTTAATGGAGGGGTTTTTGGCACCTATTTTTACGCTGAACGCTTAACCTATCGCTTTGACAATTCCGATACCCTAGACCTAATTGATACCAAGATCGAAACGGCGAGGTCAAGACTGGGTGGCCAGCCTATTCCCTATAACCTGCCCGACCTCAATTCTATAGGGCTGCCGACCCCTCAATTCTCTTCACCTGGTTTTGGTCTTGACCTAGGTTTGCTTTACGAATACCGAGATTCCTTGTCTAAAGCTCGAGAGCTACCTTATAAATGGCGGGCCGGTTTAGCCTTCACCGACATAGGCTTTCTTCGTTTTGAACGAGACGATGACCTTGCCCAATTTGAAGGGCAGGCATTGGATTTACCTATTGGTTTCTGGGATCCGGATGGAGTTCAGTTTTTCGATAGTACCCTGTCTAACGAGCTAGGCCTGACCCGTGATGCCAGCGATTTTCGCCTCGCCCTGCCCTTCTCCGTAGGATTCCATGGAGATTATCGATTTACTAAGCATTGGGCCCTTCAATGGGATATGCGGACCGGCCTTTATAGTGCAAATAAAGCTAACGCATTTGTGCCTCCTTTCATGGCTACGGTAGTACCACGCTTTGAGCACAAATGGTTCTCAGTAGGGGTGCCTTTCACTGTGGATGGGCAGAATCAGTTTGCATTGGGAAGCGTTTTGCGACTAGGTCCCCTGACCGTGGGGAGTGGAAACGTACTGGGCTACTTTGTAGCGGATAATATTCGCAGCGTAGATGTGTTTGCCGTCCTACACGTGCCCATTCGCTACCGCCCTCGTAAACCCAAAAAATCTAAGGAGCCTAAGCCGGCCCCAGAAGAGGAGTTTCCTCCTATGGTATCCGAAGTGCCTACGGAATCTGATTCTACTGAAGAAATCATAGAAGAAGTAGTTGAAATCGTAGAAGAGGAAGACACGCCCAAAGACCCAGTAGAAGTGGAAGTCACCTCGCCAATAGAACCCCAAATCCAGGAGGTTTCTGAACCAGAACCTAGTTCCGAACCTGTCGCCATAGAGTCTACTCCTAATCCCATGACAGTAGAACCTACTCCCCTACCAGTAGCAGAAGTGACTTATCAGCCCTTAGATCCTGTCAGTCCCATTAATCCTCGATATGAGCTACTTCCTCCTATTTCGCTAGCCCAGGTTGCCATTGACCTCCAACGGACATTTCCGCCCTTACCCTCCATTGACTGGACGGGATTAGACAAGCCTGAGCCACCTACGCCAGCCAGCACAACGCCCAGAATCGATGTAAGCCAGTTAACCGAGGAAGAGATCCAACAAATCGAAGAAAGAGAAACGGAGCGGAGAGAACGATCTCGCCAAAATCCTCCCGCCTCGCCAAAGCCTGTCTCTGCTCCTGTTAGAACGACGAAGGTCAAGCCCACGCCTTATCAAAGCGACCGCGAGACACTTTATGACAGTGGGCCATACGCCAAATACATGCCTTTTGCGGACCCCGACAAGGATGGGGTTCCCAACCAGGATGATGAATGTCCAGACCTTCCGGGTTCCCCGGAAAGTCGCGGCTGCCCGGAAGATGATCCACGAGGTAAGCCGAGTTCAGAGCGAGTACCCGAAAACCCCGAAGTAGAAGCCTTTGAACGGGTATACTTTGATTATGACGAATCCTATCTCAATGGAAAGGCCAGAGTAAGTCTCAATCGTGTAGCAAGGTTTCTTCGGGAGAACCCTGAAACAGAGCTGGAAATCTGGGGCCATGCGGATGCTAACGGGAGCAATCCCTATAACGACGGGCTATCTGAGCGCAGATGTAAGGCGGTTGAAGCCTACCTTATCAGCAAGGGGATTGCTGCTGATCGACTTAGCATCCTTCCGCTAGGAGAAAGACTGCCACTGGCAAGTAATGCTACTGATGAAGGAAGGGAGCAAAACCGCCGAGTGGAACTCGTGCTGGTTGACAGATAAAAAGGACTGGCCTGAAAGAAGTCTTTCAGAACCAGCCCAAAACCCCTGTCATGAATCTTACGTGGTTAAGCTGACACAATAAAGACCCGCAACTGGCCCTAACACCTACCTTATGCTCATAAAAAAATTTCACCTCCCTAATTTCACCCAGGAAAACTGATCACCCATACAGTGATCTTACCGCCTCTTAAGCAGGGAGCGAGAGGCAAGACGGCTTGAAACGGGTAATCAACAATTTGAACCAGTCTCATTACTCGGTTTCTTCTGTCCACCTACTCAACCAGAAGGCTAAAAGAAAAACGGTAAGCGGGGTATGGGTGTACGGGGTATCTGACTGTATTCATTCATCCTTATATCCATAGCCTGATTTTTTCTGTCCACCTACTTATTTAATGTGAACGTCTTGACCACCGCCTATTCCATCCCCCATCTACATGAGCACACCTGATTACAGCAGAATCAAAAGTCATTGTATCTATTGATTTCTACACCCTTCCTTGCTTTTTGCCCCGTCTAATTTTGCCTCAAAAATACACTTCATGGACATCGCCATATTCAGCACTCAATCCTATGACCGCGATTATCTTAGGCCTGCCAACCAAGCTGGCCAGCATCAGCTACATTTCTTTAAGCCCTCCCTAAATCAGGAAAATATAAAGCTAGCCGAAGGCTTTCCCTGTGTCTGCGTGTTTGTCAATGACCAGCTAGACGAAGCTACCATCACTCATTTGGCCGGGCGAGGATTAAAACTGATCGCCCTCCGTTGTGCAGGATTTAACAACGTAGATCTTGCAGCCGCAGAAGCAGCAGGAGTAAAGATCGTCAGGGTACCGGCTTATTCTCCCCATGCTGTGGCTGAACATGCATTGGCTTTGATCATGACCCTAAACCGAAAGACCCATAAAGCATTTAACCGAGTCCGTGAAGGAAACTTTTCCTTGGTTCGGCTTGACGGATTTGATTTGAATGGGCGAACTGTTGGCGTTATTGGTACGGGAAAAATTGGCCGGGTCTTTATCCAAATTATGCAAGGTTTAGGCTGCAAGGTCCTGGCTTATGATAAATTCCCTAACAAAGAAGTGGAACAAAGCGGGGTAAGCTACCTCTCTCTATCCAAGCTCTTTGCCCAATCAGATATCATTTCTCTCCACTGTCCCCTCACTCCGGAAACCCACCATCTGATTGATCAGAAGGCTATCGAACAGATGAAGGAAGGGGTTATGGTAATAAATACCAGTCGAGGAGGCTTGATAGACACCCAAGCGGTTATTTCTGGTCTCAAGCACCGTCAAATAGGTTATTTGGGAATCGATGTTTATGAGCAAGAGGAAAAATTGTTTTTCAGAGACTTGTCTGAAATGGTCATTGAAGACGATACCATAGCTCGTTTGATGAGCTTTCCCAATGTTTTGGTTACCGCTCACCAGGCCTTTTTCACTAGAAATGCCCTGACTCAGATCGCCGAGACTACTATCAACAACGTTTCTCAGTTTGAGGCAGGGGAGCCCCTAAGCAATGAGGTTAAAGCTTCATAAACTGGAAGGATGTTAATGTGACGTTAATCTCCGGATTTATCTGGGCTGGAGGAGGAAGAATGGGTATTTTGGAGATGACTCACTAAAGTGATCTCCTTCATGATGAAAAACTACTCATTCTTTCTGCTCTTATTTTGCTGGTTTTTAGCCAATCTCCAGGCCCAAGAGTTGGAAGTTGGAGGCCGCGTAGGAGCATCGGACCTATCCCCCTCAACCCAAAGCAATGAGGTCGGTAAGGGGACTGCCGGTGTTTTTGCAGCTTGGAAAAATGATCCACTCCGCCTGGGGATGAGGGTAGAGGTAAACTACCAAGCTCAGCCAGAGGCAAGTGATACTTGGCAGGTTCCCATTATGGGCGTCCTTCCTCTCGACAAAGAAAAAATGGTGGAGCTCCACAGTGGACCTTACGTGGGAGTTCGCAACCAGCCTGAGCAACTGGGATCAGAACTCCGCTGGGGATTTTGCAGTGGTTTGCAAGTAAATCTCCCCCTATCTCCCCATTGGGTCCTAAGCTCAGAGGCTAGAGCCAACAAAGATTTGAGTCCCCATAGCTACCTCACCCCCGAAAAGCGTCTCACTTTTGAGCTCACCTTTGGCTTAGCCTATTTGATCAGGAGGAGATACTGAGAGTTTGAAATATTGGGACAATCAGAAAAAATCAATAGGTCGAGCGAATCGGTTATACTTTTGTAAAAGACCAAAAGAAAACTGGTAAGTGGAGTAAGGAGCTACATCTTAAGTAAGCGTAAATCAGAAAAACGGTAATCGGGAGTACGGGGTATGTTGCGGTATCCATTCACCCTTATCTCCATAGCCCATACGGTCATACCCCGCTTTCTTTTGTCCAAGTGCTTACATGGCTATTCCACTAACTAAGCCTATCAGCAAAAACCTCAAATATCCCAACGGGCGTCTCGAGGCCCTGCAAATCTACTTTTTCCTCTTTCAGAAGTTGAGCTTTCCCATCCTCAACCAAGCTGAGTAACCAGGACCTACCAATCTTCCGATTGGGTTCACTGATGATGATTCGACCACCAGGTCGCAGTACGGTCTGGAAGCAGCGTAGCAAATCTGGATAAAACCTTTCTTCATAAGCTACATCTGCCGCAATCACCACATCAGCCATGAGTTCAGGGTTAGGCTGGCGCCAGTCCATCACCTGTGCATCAAAGGGGATCTGCTCATTTATTAGCCAAAAATATTGAGCCAAGTGTAAGGCTGCTGGCTCGTAGTCTGTCACAGTCACCTTCCCACCTTGAAGGTGAGCCGCCAAGCCAGCTAGGCCTAAACCTGCGCCTAACTCCAAGACCTTCGCTCCCTGGATCGCGACTTGATTTTCCGCCATTAGATAGCGGGCCAATCCGATAGAAGCAGGCCACAAATCTGCCCAATAAGGAATTCGCTCATCTTCTACATCTGGGTGATTTTCACCTTTAGAAACCAACTCATCAAATAATTCATCTAGGTTCTGGGCGTAGCAAGCTTTGATAACGCATCCGCCGAGGTCAAGTTCGGTGTATACTAACTGATACTGGGTTTCGATTAAGGCCCTCAATTCATCTTCATCCATAAAGGCAAAATCTTAATCCTTCCTGAAAGGACAAAAAAAACCACTGCAAGAAGCAGTGGCTAGGTTCATATCAGAGAGAACTCTTTAGTCTACGAAGGGAATCACCAATTCCTGTCCTGGATGGATCAGATCAGGATTGTCAAGCTGATCGGTGTTTGCTTCGAAAATGGCCTTATACTTCATAGGATCTCCGAAGTAGTGCTTAGCGATCAAGCTCAAAGATTCACCGGATTGTACAGTGTGCTTGTGGTAATACTCGGTGTTTTCAACTTTGATGTCGGCTGCAATATCAGCAGGAGCATCACCACCGATCTCCTTGATTTTGTTCCACATCGCGTTCTTTTGATACTGAGTCTTAGTAGTACCACCAATTTTAAGCTTGCCTTCTTCCTCTTTTACGAATCCGTCAGTTACTCCGAATTCTTGACCAAGGTCTAGCACTTTTTGATACTTGCTTTGTAAGCTCATTGTGAATGATTTTAGGGTTCTTGTTGTGGTTAATACGTTAAGTCTAAATACCGAATACTCACGTAGAATTGCAATTTATCCAATATTTATTCCTTTGACGAAACCCTATAACAGAGGTCACACTAACTTTCTATTTCCATGGAATAAACCTTCACTTTGAGATCTAAGAGGCGTTGCTGCCAGCTCTTGATATATTCAAAATAAGCTTCTTCATAGGCTTTCGATACCGGCTCTGCTGATCCTGGATCAATCTTTAAGGGGTCAACGGGAACCCCATTTTTGTAAAACCTAAAGTCTAAGTGTGGTCCTGTACTCAAGCCAGAACTGCCGACATACCCTATCACTTGGCCTTGGGTAACGGTGGCACCTACTTTGACTCCTGGCCCATAGCCCGATAAATGTAAGTAAGCCGTAACATAGTTGCTGTTGTGCTGAATTTTCACCATGCGCCCCGCCCCGCCACTGTAGCTAACATTAATTACCGTACCATCTCCCACTGCCAAAACCGGGGTTCTCATGGGGGCAGCGTAGTCCACCCCCAAATGAGGTCGGCGTATCTTGAGTATGGGATGGAGTCGGCTGTAGGAAAAATGTGAGGATATCCGAGAATACCTTAGAGGAGCTTTGAGAAACGTCTTGCGAAGGCTCTGGCCGCATTCATCAAAATACTCTCTCCCCTTTCCTTGATCAAAGGCATAGGCCAGCAACTCTTTGTTCTGATGGATAAAAGAAGCAGCCTGAATATGCCCAAATCCTGCCTCCTTGCCTTTCACGGCATGCGTGGTGTAAATGATTTTATATTGATCGCCTTTCTGCAAGCCAAAAAAATCTATCACCCAAGCATATACATCCGCTAACTCATTGACCAGCTGAGGACTGCCCCCCTGCCCCACTATGGATTGATAAAGGGAACTTTCAATTACTCCCGTTAACTCATGCTCCAGGGTGTCAACTGGATTTTGCCCCCGCTCTACGTGCAGTGAATCACCAAAATCTATTCTGACGTATTCAATGGGGTTGGGATGGTAAATAAAAGATTGCGCGGTATGCAAAGAATCTGATTGATGCAGAATCGTATAGGGTCTATGGGCTTGAAGGCGCCTTACGTCGAATATCTCACGGGGAATAGAAGCCAATTCAGCTACGCGCTGAGCAGAGACGTTGTAGGCAGACAATACTTCCCCTAAGTTTTCATTTTGTTCAAAAGAGGCACGCACCACTTGTAGCGTGTCTACCTCGACTCCGTACAAGCAGGTTGGAGTCTCCAAAAGGTTTTGTGTAGCTTTGTAAATGGAGGCGGTAGGAGCACTAGGCCCGTAATGGACGCCCATCCAAACCAAAACTGCCAGAAAGGCCATGAGCCCGCCGGATTTAAGAAGGGATTTTTTCATCAGCTAGGGAAAATACAGAGCTTTGTCGGATAGGCGAATTTAGGGGTTTGTTGGCAAAACTCAAGGCTGATTGGACCTTTTAGTTTTTGGTTTTTCCGACTTTGGCGAGAATTTAAAATGATATGGCGCTTTACAACAAAATAAATCGCGAAGAACTAAAACGCTCCATGCAAGAGAGCGAAGAAAGGCGAGTTACCCTTTCTTTCTACAAATACCACCGTATTGAGGATCCGCAAGCTTTCCGGGATACATTATTTTCAGCCTGGGAAAAGCTAGGCGTCCTGGGCCGAATATATGTGGCTTCTGAGGGCATCAATGGTCAGTTGAGTATTCCAGACCAGCATTTCGAAGCATTTAAACATCACCTGTACCAGATCCCGTGGCTAAATGAGGTTCGCCTGAATATTGCGGTAGAAGATGATGGAAAGTCTTTTTTTAAGCTCATCATCAAGGTTCGGCCCAAGATCGTGGCTGACGGCTTGGATGATAGCAGCTTTGACCCCAGCAATACAGGAGTTCACTTGGATGCTGTTCGATTCAATGAATTGACCGACCAAGAGGATACCGTCGTGGTAGACATGCGCAATCACTACGAAAGCGAGGTGGGTCATTTTGAGGGGGCTATTACCCCAGACGTAGATACCTTTAGAGACTCTCTACCCATAGTAGAGGAAATTCTCGCTCCTCACCGTGACAAATCCATCGTGATGTACTGTACGGGCGGGATACGATGCGAAAAAGCAAGCGCTTACTTCAAGCACAAAGGATTTGAAAAGGTCTATCAACTGGAGGGAGGGATCATCAAATATGCCCAAGACATAAAGGACGCCGGGTTACCTAATAAGTTTCGAGGTAAAAACTTCGTTTTTGACGAAAGACTCGGTGAACGCATCAGCGAAGAGGTCATTGCCCACTGCCACCAATGCGGAGCTCCCTGTGATGACCATGTCAACTGTGCCAACTCCATGTGTAACCTCTTATTCATTCAATGCGAGTCCTGCGCCAAGAAGTATGGCAATTGTTGCTCACAGGAGTGTCATGACATTACGCAACTTCCAGAAGGAGAACAAAAGGAAATGCGCAAAGGAAAAGACAACGGCATCCGTATCTTTTCCAAAGGCCGATTTCGCAATCAGTCTAAGCGTCCAAGCGAATCTTCTTGATATTTTAAGAAGGGATTTCGGTAAGACCTCGTTCTAGAACTAGGTCATAGGCATCCTCATAATATTTGGTCAGCACATCCCAGTCGAACTGTTTGGCCCCCTCTTGTAATTGATAGCGCTGGGCAATGCGTTCAGAGCGGGTCTTTTGCACAAAGTGAAAAAGCACATCGGCCAGTTCGTTGGCACTGTCATCCCAACTCCGATTGGTTCGGCGTACCAAATACATTCCAAGGTCCTCAGGATTCTCATTGGTCCGCATCAGGTAATCACCAAATCCAGTGAGGTCACTGGTCACGGCAGGTACTCCACTCACCATACATTCAAGGGGCGTATAGCCCCAGGGCTCGTAATAGCTTGGAAAAATGCCAAGGTGACAACCCCTCACAAAGTCATGATACTCCATCCCAAACAAAGGACTGAGAGAGTTGATAAATTCAGGATGATAAATGACTTTAACCTTATCGTCAGGGTGATTCAACATGTTAGAGGTACGCAGGAAGTTGAGTACTTCATCTTTTCCGTCCTCGTACAAGTTATGCGTAACCACAGTAGGTAGGCTATGAGATCGCCATTGTTGCAAGGTGCGACGAAGCCGGATCTTCCAATAGTCATCTACAAATTCGCTTAAATCAGGGAAGGGAGAGTCAGGGTTACGCATGGCAAACTCCAATAAGCGCTCACCCACTTGTCGCTGAATTGCCTCGGTGGTTTGACGCATTTTGTCCAAGGCAGCCCGGGATTGCAATACTCCGGGGTTGATACTTTGGTAATCGCGACGAGTCACGATGAACATGACAACTGTGCGGTCAATATTGGCTTGCTTCATACGCCAATTGAGCCGCGCCAAGGCTTCCAAGGTCAGGTCGTAGCCTTTGTTGCGGTATTCGTATCGACCTGAAGTGAAAAAGTAAAGAGTTTTATCTAGATCAAAGTGATAGGAAGGGTTGAAATGGCCCATCACAAATTGATGGATCCCTTCCTTATAGGTAGCATGTTCATTTTGAACCTCATGACTGATATCGATGGGACGAATGTTCAGCCC